>CANRES010000017.1 GCA_947629625.1 uncultured Clostridia bacterium
AAATATGCTTCGAACTCAAGGTTTTCATTCCTATGTGTGCCTTCGAGCGAAGCGAGAAAGGAATGATTTTTTTTATGCAAATGGCACAGACATAACAATAGAAGAAGAAAACGGCCAGACAATTATAAAATGGTTAGACCAACAACAAAAAGTTCCAAATACGGTAACAGTCTTTGGAGGAGGTCAAAAAGGAGAACATATTGAAAATTCAAATATAACAATGAATAGTGGAACTGTAGTTGGAATAGTAGGTGGAGGTTTTTCAAAAGAAGGAAATTTAATTTCAAAAGTTGAAAATGCTAATATTACAATTAATGGTGGAACTATATCAAGTAATATTACAGGAGGAGGATATTTATATTCTCAGGTAAATAACACAAATATAACTATAAATGGTGGTATAGCGGAAACAGTTTTAGGTGGAGGTGTAGCAATATTAAATATAGATGGTCAAATGGAATATGTAGGAGAAGCCTCACATCCAGATAATTCGCCAAATCGTGTTAATAATGCTACAATTACTATAAATGATATTACAATGCCATTACCTTCACATCAAGGAGGCATAGTTTATGCTGGTGCACAAGGATATGCTTTTGTTGGAGAAACTAACTTAATAATTAATGGAGGTAATTTATCAAAAATAACTGTTAGCGCAGGTGGTTCTGACGACTATGTAAATAAATCTAATGTTACTATAACAGGTGGAGATATTTTGCTTTATCAGTCTATAAATAGAGGAAAAATAAAAGAAGTAAATGTAAAAGTAACAGGTGGTAATATACAGGAATTTAATGTTGGAGCAAAATCAGATACTGCATCAAGTGGAGAAATAGATTATGCAACAATTTATCTATTAGATGGAACAATAGGAAAATTAAATGCAGGAAATGTTAAATCAGGAGCATTAGAAATTGATAAAACAAAGTACAAAGTATATCAAGTAGTATATATGACAATAACTAATAATACAATTCCAGAAGAAAAGATAATATTAGTTGATTATATCTTATCACTTAATCCAACAGAATTAACATTATCGGAAAATTTTTCAAAACGTATTAATATAGACTTTACTACAAGTCCAGAAGGATATGAGAATTTATTTGTTGATAATGTAAAATGGAAATCTGATAATGAAGATGTTGCTACTGTTTCAGAAGAAGGATTTGTAACCGCAGTAGAGCCGGGAGATGCAAACATTACTGCATCTTGTTTTACAAAACATGAAATTGTTTCTGTAACGGTAGAAGAAAATAAAAAATCTACAACATTTTTTTGGATATCTTGGATAATAATTTTATTAGTATTTTTTACAGGTACAGTTATTTTAATATTTTTCTAAAATAAATAGTTGCTTTATATTGACATTCTTGAAAAACATTGAATTATATGCTACAATAAACAGTATATAATGTACAAAGAAGGTTAATATATGAGCAAACAAAAAAAATTTCAAATAATAAAAATAATAGTAACAATATTGGTATTAGCAGTATTTATAGCAATTACGGTATATCTATTTCCAATTATAAAAAGATTATCTACAACAGAAGGTCAAATAGAATTTAAAGAGCAAATAAAAACAACGGGTTGGTACGGATTTTTAATATTATTTGGACTACAAGTAGCGCAAATATTGTTAGTTGTTTTACCTGGAGAACCCTTAGAAGTTTTAGCAGGAATGTGCTATGGAACAACATTTGGAACAATATTTGTATTATTTTCAACATTAGTAACAACAATTATAATATATTATTTTGTTAGAAAATATGGAAAGAAATTGTTATATCAATTCTTTAAAAAGGAAAAAATTGATAAAATAGAAGAAAGCAAAATTTTTAAAAATCCAAAATATATAGAAAGAATATTTATAATTTTATTTTTAATAACAGGAACACCAAAAGATTTATTAACATATATAGGCGCATTGTTACCAATAAAACCATTAAGATTTATATTAATTGCAACATTTTGTAGACTACCATCTATAATATCTTCAACAATAGCAGGAAGCAATATTACAGATGGAAACTGGAAAATAAGTATCATAGTATATGTTGTAACATTTTTAATAACGGCATTAGCAATGTTTATATATGATAAAATTGATAAAAATAAAATAGCAAAAGAAGCATTAAAAGTTTTAAAAGATTAATGAGTACCCTCCAATACGCTTATTGTGTAGAGGAGGGCTTTTTTTGTGAATTTTTTGTGAAAATTAGCACTCCTTACTTGACATTGCTAAAAAATGATGTATAATAAAAGAGTAAAAAGTAAATAATACTTTTTATAAAGTGTATCAACACATAAAAAAGAAAGGAAGTAGATTAATATGATGATGATACCAAGAAGAAATGAATTTGATTTATTCAAAGAAATGTTTAGAGACCCATTTTTCACAGGAGAAGAAAGCAAAATAATGAAAACAGACATTAGAGAAACAGACGATAAATATTTAATTGATATTGACTTACCTGGATATGAAAAAGAAAATATTAAAATTGAAGTAGAAAATGGATATCTAATAGTTCAAGCAAAAACAAATACTCACAAAGAAGAAAAAGAAGACGGAAAATTTGTAAGAAAAGAAAGATACATTGGAGAATGTTCTAGAAGTTTTTATATTGGAGATGATATAGAAATAGAAGATATAAAAGCATCATTTAAAAATGGAACATTAAAACTAGAAGTAGCAAAAAAAGAAGAAAAACCTGAAATACCAGAGAAAAAATACATTGAAATTGAAGACTAAAATTGAATAAAAAAATTTTTTGTTACAATTTGCAATTTATATTAAAATTAATATAGACTGTAAATTGTAACTTTTTTTCTTATTTATAAAAAAACTATTGCTTTTTTTAAAATTTAAGAATACAATAATAAAAAAATTTGGAGGAAAATTTATGACGATATTGCTAGACGCTTTTGGGGGAGATAATGCACCAGAAGCAGTAATAAAAGGAGCAGTTAAAGCAATTAATGAAATAGAAGCAGATATTATTCTTATAGGAAATGAAAGTATAATAAACAAAAAGGTAAAAGAACTTTATAATAAAAATAATATACAAGAAATATCAAATAGAATAAAAATACATAATACAACAGAAATAATAACAATGGAAGATACACCAACAGTTGCAATAAAAACAAAAAAAGATTCATCTATGGTAGTTGGATTTAGTTTGTTAAAAGAAGGAAAGGGAGATGTCTTTATTTCAGCAGGAAATTCAGGGGCATTATTAACAGGAGCAACTTTACTTATAGGTAGAATAAAAGGAATAGATAGACCTGCTATGGCACCAATGTTACCAGCATATAAAAAACAAGTAATGTTAATGGATGCAGGTGCAAATACAAATTGCAAACCAATAAATTTAATACAATTTGCACAGATGGCAAATATATACTTAAAAAATGTATATGGAATAGAAAAACCAAAAATTGGTTTATTAAATATAGGTACAGAAGAAACAAAAGGTAATGAATTAACAAAAGAAACATATATATTATTAAAAGAAAAAAGTGAAGAATATGGAATAAACTTTGTAGGAAATGTTGAAGGTAGAGATATATTCTTAGGAGAACTAGATGCAGTTATAACTGATGGTTTTACAGGAAATATAGTTTTAAAAACAGTTGAAGGACTAGGAAAATTTATAAAAACATCATTAACAGAAAATTTAACAAGAACTTTATTAACAAAAATTGTAGCAGTTCCAACATTACCAGCAATAAAAAGATTTGCAAAAACAATGGACTATAAAGAATATGGTGGAGCATTGTTTTTAGGAGTTAAAAAACCGGTTGTAAAAGCACATGGAAGTAGTGATGAAAAATTATTTTACTATACAATAAAACAGGCAGAAAAATTTGTAAAAACGAATATTGTAGAAAAGTTTTTTAATGAATTTGAAAAAAACTAAAAAAATCTATTGACAATTCTAAATAGATATAATACATTATACTAAACAGGAAAAAGAATAAAAATTTATATATACAAAAGGAGGTGAACTTGTATGAGTTCAGAAGAAATATTTGAAAAGGTAAAGGCAATAATAGTAGACCAATTAGGTGTAATTGATAGTAATGTTACAAAGGAAGCATCTTTTATAGATGACTTAGGAGCAGATTCACTAGATATAGTTGAATTAATAATGGCACTAGAAGAAGAATTTGATATGGAAATACCTGATGCAGATGCAGAAAAAATAGTAGTTGTAAATGACGTAGTTGAGTATATAAAAGATAATCAATAAATTTAAAAAGGAATTTTATGTATTATAAATGCAGATGGTAAATATACTATCTGCTTTATATTTTAAATAAGGAGAAAAAAGTGGATTTAGAAAAAATAGAAAACGAAATAAAATATGAATTTAAAAATAAAGAATTATTGAAAAAAGCACTTACACATAGGTCTTATGCTAATGAAAATAATATTGAAAGTAATGAAAAATTAGAGTTTTTAGGTGATAGTATATTAGAATTTTTAACGAGTAAATATTTATATAATACCTACAAAAATTTAAAAGAAGGAGAAATGACTAAAATTAGAGCATCAGTTGTATGTGAAGATAGTTTATTTAACATTGCAAAAAAGCATAATTTTAGTGATTTCTTATATCTTGGAAAAAGTGAAATGAAAAATAATAGTGCAACAAGAAAAGCAATATTAGCAGATAGTGTTGAAGCGGTAATTGCAGCAATTTATTTAGATTCTAATTTAGAAAACGTAGAAAAATTTATAATAGAAAATTTAAAAGAACCAATTGAAATTGCTAGTAAAAATGTTGGTATGAAGGATTATAAAACAGTTCTACAAGAAAAATTACAAGTACATGGTGAAGTAAATATAGAATATAAATTAGTTAATGAAGTTGGACCTGACCATAATAAAACATTTACAGTACAAGTATATTGTAATGGTAATTTGTTAGCAGAGGGTACAGGAAAAACTAAAAAAGGTGCCCAAATGGAGGCTGCTCAAAAAGCATTATTAAAGTTGAAATAAAATTTGGAGGAAAATATGAAACACAAACAATATATAATACCAATATTTGTTCCACATTTAGGTTGCCCAAATGATTGTATATTTTGTAATCAAAAAAGCATAAGTGGACAAATGAAGGATATTGAAGTAAAAGATGTAGTTAAAACCGTAGAAACATTTTTATCTAATTTTAAAGATAAAAATGCAAAAACAGAAATTGCTTTTTTCGGTGGAAGTTTTACAGGTATTGATGAAAAGTTACAAATAAAATTATTAGAAGTTGCAAATAAATATATAAAAGAAGGAAAAATAGATAGTATTAGAATTTCAACAAGACCAGATTATATAGATAAAACAATATTAAAGAGGTTGAAAAAATACCATGTAAAAACAATAGAATTAGGTGTTCAATCTTCAAATGATTATATATTAAAAAAGGCAGGTAGAGGACACAATTTTGAAGATGTAAAAAAAGCATCAAAATTAATAAGAAGATATGGATTTAATTTAGGTCATCAAATGATGGTAGGACTACCTGAGAGCAATAAACTTGACGAATTGAACACAGCAAAAGATTTAATAAAATTAAAACCAAAAATGGTTAGAATATATCCTGTTTTGGTGTTAAAAAATACAAAATTAGAAAAAGAATATTATTCAGGAGAATACGAAACTTTATCTGTTGATCAAGCAGTTGAAAGATGTAAAGAATTAGTATATATGTTTAGTAAAAAAAGAATAAATGTAATAAGAATTGGACTTCAAAATACAGATATAATAACAGAGCCAGAAAAAGAAGAAAGTGAAGTAGTTGCAGGACCATATCATCCAGCATTTGGAGAGCTTGTTATGGATAGTATTTGGTATGATAATATTGTTGAAAAAATAAAGAAAATTAATGTTAAAGTAAAAGAAGTAGAAATAGAAGTAAATCCTCAAAATATCAATAATGTTGTAGGTCATAAAAAGGTAAATACTATTAAATTAAAAGAAATGTATAATGTTGATGTTAAAATTAAAGGTAATGCTAAAATTAAGGTAGGAAAATTTAATTTAAAAATTCTAAAAACTTATTTAGATTAAACTTAATATTGTATAAAAGAGGCTATATTAGTAAAAAATACTAATATAGTTTTTTTTATTATATAGGAGAAATCGAAAATTTTTTGTACACAAAAAGGTTAATTTGCATTAGTTATAATTGACTTCACTTTGAAAGGAATGAAAACGTCTAAATGAGTAAAAAGGTTAAAAAATATATAATAGAATTAATACAACTAATAATTGGCTCATTATTAATGGCAATGGGTGTTGCATTATTTTTAGTACCAAATAAATTATCTTCTGGTGGTTTCTCTGGTATAGCAACTATATTTTACTATTTATTGAATTGGAAGGTTGGTACAGTAATTTTTATTTTAAATGTACCATTATTTATATTTGCATATTTTAAAATTGGAAAAGATTTTTTTATAAAATCTATTATAGGTACAATTATTTTATCTATTGGAATAGATTTATTTGAAATGCTAAAACCACTTACAACAGACAGATTTTTAGGTTGTATTTTTGGTGGAATTATTAATGGTATAGGGAATTCATTAGTTTTAAGAGTTAATGGCTCAACTGGTGGAACAGAAGTGGTAACAGGAATTATTAGGGCATACAATAAAAAATTAAGGACAAGTAGCATAATTGGTATTTTTGATATTGCAGTTGTTGCTTTAAATGTTATATTTTTTAAACAGTTTGAAATTGGTTTATATTCTGCGATAGCAATTTATATGTCAATAAAAATGGTAGATTTAATATTTGAAGGAACAAATTTTACAAAAATGATATTTATAATATCTAACAAAAGTGAAGAAATTTCAAATAAAATAGAAAAAGAAATTGAAAGAGGTATAACTGGAATTTATTCTAAGGGAATGTATACAAATAAAGATAAAATGATGCTTTTATGTGTTGCTTCAAGAAATGAAGTTATAAAAATTAGACAAATTATATATAAAGAAGACCCTAATGCGTTTATTATTATTTCTAATGCTAGGGAGGTTTTTGGACAAGGTTTTAAAGAAGAAGAAATAGTATCTTAAAAAACACCAAAAGTTTATTTACTTTTGGTGTTCTTCTATATAATTTTTAGATGTTAATAATCGTAATTTTTTAAATAATATAGAAAAGATATTTTTCTTTTCTACTGTTAATGCAGTAGTTGTATTTCCTAGTTCTTCATATTTTATTTCTAGTTTTTTCATCATATCAAGATAATAATTATTAAAAAATGAATAATTATCATTTGTTCCAATTAAGTTTTTATATAAAAATAGTTTATTTCTAAAATTTTCAATACATCTTGGAGTAGTTAGTGTAGAGTAATATTTATTAAAATAACTTGATATTATTAAATTTTGTGTTTCAAAGAATTTTTTTGATATAGTATCTTTTAATTTATTAACTTTTTTTGATATTCTAGAAATCTTTTTGATATTGTCTTCTGTGTTGGCTAATAAATTTGTATACATTGCAAGTTCATCTTCTAAATATACTATTGAATCAATATTTTTTTGTATAGTATAGAAAATATCAGTGCTTGTTAATGATATAAATTTTTCTTTAAAAGAATCATTTCCGTAAAGAGTACTGTTAAATAATATATCTTCTCCTGTAACATAAGATAATTGTTTAACTAAGTTACATTGTAAAGGATAATAAGATGGACTAATTGTAGGAAACTCAATACCATAGTATTTTACATTATCTATTTTATTATCTAAACATATTGCAGACATTAATTGTACGGCTGCTTCATTTACACCCATACCACATAAAGTAGAACTTGAAAAATCACATAATCCTAATCTTACTAACTTATTTTTTTTATTTGTACTTTGTTGAATATAGTGTATACATTCATGTATTGCTAACTTTTGTATATCTTCAATTTCTAAGGTACTATTAAAGTATATTGTTGAATTTCTATAAAAGAATTTAGCAAGTGATGCACTTGGTGGCATTTTTGCAATACACATATTTAATCTTGATAATTCTATAAAAAGTTCATTTTCATTTAAATTTTGTTCTGGAAATGTAGAGCATAAATGTTCTGCAACATATCTTGCTATTGAATTAACTTGTAAAGTATCTAATGTTTTTATAACAACAATTCCTTCTCTTTTCAATTCAGATTCTATACTCATAAGTGCTTTATCCTTTCTTTTGATTTTTATTAATTATACTATATTAATTATAAAAATTGTATTTCAATAATATTAAATTTGTATTACAAAAATGTTACACGCACATCGCACACATCGCACATCGGGGACGTAAAAAATGTGCAAGTTTAGAACATAGAAAATAAAAATACAATTCTTTTTTAAAAATTGTCAAAAAATGTAAAATAATGTCGAAAAGTTTTTGTTGACAAATACAGAATTTTGTAGTATAAATATAACAATGTAATTTAAAGAAGCATTTTATTTAATAAACAGAAATTTTTATAAAAATTTATTCAAATTATAATATTGTGTAAATACAACTTTTGTAATCGCAAAATAAAGTCAAAGGCATTTCGCCTAGATTAATCAATTTTTTAATTTTAAAAAAACTAAATAAGAAGGGAGGTATAATTTAATTTTTTATTTAAATAAATTGTACTTTAAAAAGCATTAGAAAAATTTAGGAGGAAAAATATATGTATGAAAATTTATCAAAAAAATTACTAAAAATTTTTGAGCCAGAAAGAAATGAAATTTTATTAATAGACTTTATAGAAAGTGTTATATTAATGAAAGTAAAAAGAGCAAAAGTAGTACCAAAAGAAGAAATAAATAAAAACTTAGAAGATAAAAGATATGTGGTAATATATGTAGATGAAGAAATTGTTCTTACAGCACAAATAGAACTTAGCGAGGATATTCCACAAGACTATAATAATCCAATAGTAATTAAACTTTTGAATCACAATTTAGAAAATGAAGAAGATTATTATAATGAAAGTAAAAAAGTCTTAAAAGACTTAAATGGAATAGATGAAGAAGATATACAAGACTTTAAGATGCAAAAAAAAGATAATGAAGAAAAATATAAAGTAGAATGTGAAGTAAAAATAAAAAAGGAGAGTGAAAAGTAAATGTATTCAAGAAAATATATAGATATTATTACATTAGCAATAGTTACAATAATATTTATATTAATTAACGTATATCAAATACAAACACAAAGTAATATAAAAAAAGTATTAGAACAAACTCAAACAATATCAAATCAAGAAATAATACTAGAAGAAAATAATGAGGATGAAATAGAAATTCCATTAATAGAAACTGTTGTAGAAGATGATGTACCAAAAGCTATAAATTCACCTAATAATTGGTCAATTTTAATACCAGCAATAGATTTAGTTGCACCAATAAAAGAAGGAACGAGTGAAGAAATATTAAATCAATATGTAGGTCATTTTGAAGAAAGTTCAAAAAATAATGGAAATATATGTTTAGCAGCACATAATAGAGGTTATGATGTAAATTATTTTCAAAATTTAAAAAAATTATTATTAAATGATGTAATAATTTATAAATACGAAAATACAGAAAGAAAATATTCTGTAAGTAATATAACTATAATAAAAGAGACAGATTGGTCATATATTGAAAGTTCTAATGAAAATAAATTAACATTAATTACATGTGTAGAAAATGAGCCAGAATATAGATTATGTGTTCAAGCAACAGAAATAAAATAAGAAAAGAGGTAAAAAATGAAAAAACGAATAAATAAAAAAATAATATTAATCATGTATATATTAATAATTATAATGTCAAATATAATGCCAATAAGCAATGCGGCAAGATTAAGTGGCGAAGTTAATATATATACAAAAAGTATGAATGAAAATTTAATATTATATAAAGGAGAAAAATTATTAACAATTTTTAATGTATATAAAAATGAAAGTAAAGAATATGAAGCATATAATGCATTATATCCAACTTATGGATACAATAACCCAAAAGAAATGCAATTAATTGATGAAGAAAGTTTAATTTGGAAAGTAGTAGCAAATGGATACCCATATAAAACAGTTGAAGAATTAGGTTGTGCAAATTATGAAGAAGCATATGCTGCAACACAAATTGCAATATATTGTGTATATTGTGGGCATTTAGAAAGTGATTATACTGTTATAGAAGGAAACGATGCATCAACAAGAGTATATAATGCTTTTAAAAAGATTTTGAATGATGCTAATAACAATACTGTAAAAACAGATAAAAATACAATAGTAAATCTAATCAAAAATCAAGAAGAATGGCAATTAGATAGCGAAAATAATATGATATATAAAACGTATAAAATCAAAACAAATTTCAATGCAAAAAAATATGCTGTACAAGTATTAAATTTTGATAATGCAATAATAACAGATGAAAAAGACAATAAAAAAGATAAATTTAATATTGAAGATAATTTTAAAATTTCATTACCAATTAGTGAATTAAATAAAAGTGGAGAATTTGAAATAAGAATAACAACAGAAGAAATGAAAATGCCGATATATTTAGGAACATCTAGTGAAAATAAATATATTTTAACAGCACCAAGTTATGAAGAAAAAGTAGACACTTTTTTAGAAAATTATCAAGAAAATTTAACATCTATAAATATTAAAATACAAGAATTAAATACAAAAGTTGGTATAGAAAATTCGCAAATTAAATTATTAGATAGTAATAAAAAATTAATTTCAACTTTAACAACAAATGAGCAAGGAAAAATATTTATAGAACATTTATTACCGGGAAAATATTACATAGAACAAATTTCAACAGAAGATGGATATAACATATATAAAAAACAAGTTGAATTAAATATGGATTATAATAAAGTAGTAAATTTAACTATTAGTAATTCTCCAATAAATATTAAAAATTATTATAATAAAGAAGAAAATATTGAAATTAATGAAGAAATTATAGAAAAAAATTATAATAATGAAATTACAGATAAAAATATAAATAACAAAACAGATATTACTAATGAAAATAATACATATAATTCATATACAGAAAATAATTCAACAACAGAGAAAAATCTTAATAATAACACTAATACTAACTTAAATACTAATGTAAATACTAACATAAACGAAAAAAATAATGTAAATACTAACGTAAATGAAAAAAATAATGTAAATAATAATCAAGTAAATAAAGATAATACTACATATTTAAGTAAAAATACAAATAATAATCAACAAAATAATATTAATTCATATTATCAAGAAATTGAAAATATAAAAACATTACCGAAAACCGGAATGTAAGAAAATATCTAAAATTATTTGACATATACAGTTTAAAAATATATAATAATTAATATTAAAATAATAAAAATATGAAAGGATATAAAAAATGAAAAAAGGAAAATTTATATTTATAGTTATTTTATTAATTATTATAGGAATTATAATAACAGTAACAATAGTAAAACAAAATAGTAATAAAAGATTTTCAATAGAAGAAATAAATGAATATAAGTATTTTTTATTAAATGAAAACAACAAGATGGGAGTAATAGATGCTAGTGGACAAATTATAATAGAGCCAATATATGATAGTATACAAATACCTAATCCATCAAAAGCAGTATTTATATGCTTATATGATTATAATTCTCAAACAGAAGATTATAAAACAAAAGTATTAAATGAAAAAAATGAAGAAATATTTACAAAATATGAAAAGGTAACTGCAATACCACTTAATGGAATAGCAAGTGATATACCATATGAAAAAAATTCACTATTATTTGAAAAAAACGGAAAGTATGGAGTAATAAATCTTGATGGTAAAGTTATAGTAAAGGCAAATTATGAAGAAATACAAGGTTTAACATATAAAGAATCTGAGTTATTAGTTAGAAAAAATAATAAATATGGAGTTATAAACAGTAAAGGTGCAGTAATAATAAAACCAGAATACGATTCAATAACGGCAGACAACTATTATGCTGAAAAGGAAAAATATGCATTTTCAGGATATATCGTAAGTAAAAAAATAGATGAAAACTATAATTATGGATATATAAAATACAATGGAAAAGTACTAATAAAACCACAATATACAAATATATCTAGAATTATTGATATAGAAGATAATGAAAATGCATATTTAATAGCCCAAGATAAAACAAAAGTAGGATTAATAAAAAATAAAGATATTGTAATAGATATTAATTATAAAGAATTACAATATAATAAAGATAATAATATATTAATAGCAAGAAAAAATGCTAAACTAGGAATATTAGACTTACAAGGTAAAGAAATTATACCAGTAGAATATGAAGATTTATCAATTAATGGAGAAAATATTTATACTAAAAACGAGGAAGAAGAAAAATATTTTGATAAAAGTGGAAATGAAATTCAAAATAATATATATAAAGGTATATATAGTATAGAAAATGGAAAATATTATTTAACTATTAATGAAGATTCTTTATATGGAATATTAGATAGAAATAAGCAAGTATTAGTAGAAAATAGTTATTCATATTTAGAATATTTATTTAATGATTATTTTATAGCAAGTAATAATAATCTTGGAATAATAAATTCAAAAGGTGAAGTAGTAATAGATTTTAAATATAATATAATTAGTAAAATAGAAAATAGTTCTGTAATACAAGCAAAAATAGTAAAAGATAATACAATAGAATTATTTTCAAAAGACCTTAAATCTATTGGAACTTTTGAAAATGCTAATATAAAGAAGGCAGATAATTATATAGAAATAAATAGTAAAAATAATACAATTTACATAGATTTAAACGGAAATATATTAGAAAATGAAGAATTATTTAAAAATAACAATTTATTTTCTGTACAAGAAAATGGAAAATATGGATTTAAAGATAAAACTGGAAAAATAGTTGTAAATTGTATATATGATGAAGTAACAGAATTTAACGAATATGGATTTGCTGGAATAAAACAAGAAGGAAAATGGGGAGTAATAGACCAAAATAAGAATATAATATTAGAACCAACTTACGAATTTGAAAATGAAACTACAAAACCATTTTTTATAAATAAATATTATAGAGTTTTCTATGGATATGGCAGTATTTATTATACAACAAAAGAATAGTATAGAAGGAGAAATATATGTATAAAGAATTTGGTATTAGTGAAAAATTAGAAAATCTTGCAATAGAAACACAAAAAGAAATAGAAGATATATTTAGTAAAATTAATAAAACATCTGAGTATAATAGTTTAAAAGTTTTAAATGCTTTTAAAAAAAATAATGTTTCAGAAATGCATTTTAATTCTACAACTGGATATGGGTATGGAGATATAGGAAGGGAATGCATAGAAAGTATATTTGCAGATATTTTAAAAGCAGAAGACTGTTTAGTTAGAAATCAATTTATTTCAGGAACTCATGCACTTACAGTAACATTATTTGCACTTTTAAGACCGGGTGATACATTGCTTAGTATTAATGGAAAACCTTATGATACATTAGATTCTGTAATAGGTATAGAAGAAAATAAAAGTTCATTAAAATCATTTGGAATAAAATATGAGCAAATAGATTTAGTTAATGATGAATTTGACTATTCTAAAATAGAAGAAAGAGTAAAAAAAGGTGGAATTAAAGTAATAGAAATTCAACGTTCAAGAGGTTATGATAATCGTAGTAGTATATCAATTGAAAGAGTTGAAAAAGTAGTAAAATTAATTAAAGAAATTAATAAAGAAATTATAATTATGGTAGATAATTGTTATTGCGAATTTGTTGGAGAAAAAGAACCTTTAGAAGTAGGTGCGGACATAATAGTAGGTTCACTTATAAAAAATTTAGGTGGAGGAATTGCACAAAATGGTGCATACATAGCAGGTAAAAAAGAATTGGTAGAACTTGCAGCAGAACGACTAACTTCTCCGGGACAGGGTAAAGAAGTAGGACCTTCATTAGGTGCAAATAAATCAATATTACAAGGAATATATATGGCACCAAGTGTAGTAGCAAGTAGTTTAAAAACAGCAGTATTTGCAAGTAAAATGTTAGAAAAAATAGGTTATAAAGTTTTTCCAAAATATGATGAAAAAAGAGTAGATATTGTACAAACAATAGAATTTGGAAATGCACAAGACCTAATAAAATACTGTCAGGGAATTCAAATGGGTTCTGCAATAGATTCTTCTTCAATTCCAGAGCCATGGGACATGCCCGGATACAATGATAAAATAATTATGGCAAGTGGAAGTTTTACACAAGGTTCTTCAATAGAATTAAGTTGTGATGGACCAATAAGACCACCATATATTGCATTTATGCAAGGTGGATTAACTTATGAATATGGAAAATTAGGAGTATTAAAAGCAATACAAAACATACTTAAATAAGGAAATGAAAGGAAAAAAGAAAATGAAAACGATAATTGTTGGTCGGTGGACCAGCAGGAATGATGGCTGCAATTTCGTCAGCAGAAATAGGAAATGATGTTATTATTTTAGAAAAAATGAATTCATTAGGAAGAAAGCTACTTATAACAGGTAAAGGTAGATGCAATATTACAAGTAGTATAGATATAGAAGAATTTATAAATAATATACCGGGAAATGGAAAATTTCTATATAGTGCTTTTAAAAATTTTAATAATTTAGATATTATAAATTTATTAAAAGAGCAAGGTGTAGAAGTAAAAAATGAAAGAGGTAATAGAATATTTCCTGTTTCAGATAAATCACAAGATGTTTTAAATGCTTTTATGAAAAAATTAAATAAGTTAAACGTAAAAATTAGAACTAATTGTAAAGTTGAAGAAATATCAATAGATAAAGAAAAAAATTGTATAAATGGAGTATATGTTACAGATTTATTAAAAAAAGAAAAAGAATTTATTTTAGCAGATAAAGTTATACTTGCAACAGGTGGAAAAAGCTATTCTAATACTGGTTCAACAGGAGATGGATATGTTATGGCTAAAAAAGTTGGACATACTGTTACAGAAATAAAACCATCATTAGTACCTTTACAAGTGTATGAAAAATTTTTATGTAAAAGTCTACAAGGTTTAAGTTTAAAAAATGTAGCAATTAAATTAATAGATATAGAAAAGAATAAAAATATTTATGAAGATTTTGGTGAAATGCTATTTACACACTTTGGAGTATCAGGACCAACAATATTAAGTTCTTCTGCACATTTATTAAGATATAAAAATTTAAATTTATTATTAAAAGATAAAAAAATAAAATTAATAATAGACTTAAAACCTGCATTATCAAATGAAAAATTAGATTTAAGAATTTTAAGAGACTTTGAAGAAATGAAAAATAAGAAATTAATAAATTCATTAGATAAACTATTACCAAAAAAATTGATATTACCTATAATACAAATATCAAAAATAGACGAAAATAAAAAGGTAAATGAAATAAAAAAAGAAGAAAGATTAAAACTTATTCATACAATAAAAAATCTTGAAATTACTATAAGTGATTTTATGCCAATAGAAAATGCAATAATTACGGCTGGTGGAATAAATATAAAAGAAATTAATTCTTCAACAATGGAATCTAAAATTGTTAAAGGCTTATACTTTGCAGGTGAAATTATAGATGTAGATGCGTATACAGGAGGTTTTAACTTACAAATTGCTTATTCCACAGGTTTCACAACAGGTAAAAATTAAATATAATTTTTCTATTAAAAAGGAATGAATAAATAAATGAGTGAATTAATAAGCATTGAAGAAAATGTAACAGCCGAAATAACGGAAAAAAAATCTAAATTTATTGCAAATATTTTTTATGTGCAAAATGAAGAAGAAATTGAAAACAGTTTAAAAAGTATTAAAAAGAAATATTTTGATGCTAAGCATAATTGTTATGCTTATAGAATTATTAATAATGAAAATATAATACAAAGATTTAGTGATGATGGAGAACCATCACGGAACAGCAGGAAAGCCGATACTTTCTATACTAGAAAAAAATAATTTTGTAAATATTTTAGTAGTAGTTACAAGATATTTTGGAGGAATATTATTAGGAACAGGAGGTTTAGTAAAAGCCTATTCTAATTCAACAATGCTAGCACTAAAAAATGCAAAATGTATTGAAATTGATTTTGGATATAAAATAAATGTTAGTGTAAGTTATGAAGAATTAGAAAAATTTAAATATTTTTGCAAAATAAATTCTATAAATATATTAGAAGAAAAATTTAGCGAAAATATAAATATGGATATAGAAATAACTAAGGAAAAATTAGAATTATTGAAAATCTTTTGCTTGGAGAATTTTAAATCTACAAAGATAGATATATTATCTCAAATTTATGTAAGAAAATAAAAAAAATTAAAAAAATTGAAAAAATTTCCAAAAACTATTGCAAAAAAATGGAAATTGTATTATAATTCGAATTGTAAAAATTTTACAATTTTAAAATTATAGGAGGAATAAAAGTGAAAGATAAAATATCAATATTAATAGCGGACGATAATGTCGATTTTGCTAATACATTAGCAAGTTATATTGAAAAAGAAAATGAAATGGAAGTAATAGGAATGGCGAAGGATGGAAATGAGGCAGTAGATATGGTAACAACTACTCAACCAGATATATTACTTTTAGATGTAATTATGCCACATTTAGATGGATTAGGAGTATTAGAAAAAATATATACTTCAAATATTGAAAAGAAACCATTAACAATAATGTTATCAGCAGTAGGTCAAGACAAAATAACACAAAGAGCAATTGAATTAGGTGCACAATATTATGTTGTAAAACCTTTTGACATAAATTTATTATTAAAAAGAGTAAAAGATTTAAAGAATTTTCAACCAGCACAATTTAAAAATGTAAGTGCTACAAGTGTAAATAGAGAAATTAAAGCACCATACATAGAAATATCACCAGAAAATAAGAAAAATGAAGAAAACTTAGAAGCATTAGTTACAAATGTTATACATGAAGTTGGAGTTCCAGCACATATTAAAGGATACCAATATTTAAGAGAAGCAATAATGATGGTAGTTAATGATATAGATATAATTAATCAAATAACAAAACAATTATATCCAGAAATAGCATTAAAATATACAACAACACCATCAAGAGTGGAAAGAGCAATTCGTCATGCAATAGAAGTAGCATGGGGAAGAGGTCAAACAGATGTAGTAGAAAGTATATTTGGTTATACTGTATCAGCAGCCAAAGGAAAACCTACAAATAGTGAGTTTATTGCAATGATTGCAGATAAGTTAAGATTAGAATTAAAGAGTGCATAGGAAATTCATTATGAAAAAATACAAAAAGAGTAAAGACTAAATGTGTGTCATACATAGTCGAAATGGGAAAGTATTTGAGGATGCTTTCCTGTTTTTTATATTTGTCAAATGAAACTATAAAAAATTAATAATAACATTTTAAATAGCAGTATTAATTTTATTGTTATCTACTATTGTAGAATTTGAATTACTTTTGATAGTATTATCATTGGTAACAACATTTTTATCTTTAACTATATTATTTTGATTAACTGTATTATTGTGATTATTATTTTCTACAATATTATTCTGTACAACATTATTTTTATCAATAGAATTATCTACATTATTATTTGTAGTAGTGTTATTACCTGTTGATACATTATTATTATTGTTATTATTATTAGTATTAGTATTAGTATTAGTGTTATTATTTGTTGTTGTATCATTTTTAGGAACTTCGTTAGAATTTTTATTATTCTTTTTTGAACTATCATAATTTTTCCAAGGATTATTTGAATTTGGATCTGTTGGGTCCCAATTACGTACAGATTCATCTTCATTTGCAATTTTTTGCGCAGAAGGTTTACCTAATGGACCGGGATCTGAACTACCATAAAATTCAACTTGAGTACCCTTAGCACAATTATCATATATCCATTTAGCATCTTTTACTGTTAAACGAATACAACCAGCAGAAGCAGATGTTCCTAATTTATCATATTCCCAATATTCTAATGTATCAGGAGACTGTTGCAAATAAGGTACAGAGTGGAATAATATGTGCCCAGTTATTCTACAAGCATATTGTCCATAAACATCTCCAAATAATAATCTCCAAGTATATTTATCACTTATTTTATATACACCACTTGTAGGAGTATCACTTCCAGTTGAACAAACCATAACTTTATAAGGTACAGTATAATTTCCATTTTCGTCTTTAACATATACTGTAACAGTATTGGCTTGATAATTTACTTTTATATAATATTGATTAGTAGAAGATACAGTATTATTGTTGTTTTGATTATTTTCTTCTGGAGTTTCTTCAATTGCATTATTTTCATCTTCTAAATTTTCTTCATTATTTTCTGTTTCTTCTGTTATAGAATTTTCTTCTGTAATTTCATTATTTTCAATATAAGGCTCTACATTTGATACCATATTAGTTGATTGCCTATATTTAATAAACAATATAACACATATTGCAATTATTAATAATACAATATTTATTAAAATTATAATTAAAGGTATATTTTTTTTCATAATTCTACAAAATCCCCCTATAAAAACATTATATAATAATATTAATAATTTTGCAATATGAATAATTTTTTATTAAATAAATCAAAATAATCTATATATTGCTTAAATGGAGGTTAATATGAATAAAAAAACAATATTAATAACAGGAGCAGGAAGTGGTTTAGGAAAAGAAGCAGCAATGGCACTTGCAAAAAGAGGACACAAAGTAATTGCTACAACACATTATGAAAATGAAGCAAAAGAAATAGAAGAAAAAGCCAAAAAAGAAAATTTAGATATAACATCATTTAAATTAGATATATTAGAAGAACAAGATAGATTAGAAGTTTTAAAATATGATATAGATGTATTTATTGCAAATGCAGCAATAGGAGATTCTGGTTGTGTAGCAGAGGTATTTGTTAGTAGAATTGAAGATGTTTTTAATACAAATGTATTTGCAAATATAAAATTAGTTCAAATTGTTATTGCACAAATGATAAAAAACAAAAAAAGGGGAAGGGTTATATTTTTATCTTCATTAGCAGGAAGAATACCAATGCCATTTTTATCCCCATATTGTGCATCAAAGGCAGCAATAGAGGTTTTTGCAACTTGTTTAAGAAATGAATTAAAATTATTAAAAGATATAAATATAGAAATAGGAGTAATAGAACCGGGCGCTTATGCAACAGGATTTAATAAAGAAAATAATGAAAAAAAGTATACTTGGATGAAGGAAGATTCATATTTTTTAAAAATTTTAGATAAAATTCAGTATTATGAAGAAAAAATATGGAATTTTATTGAAATGAAGCCTTATACATCAATAATAAAAAGGTATATAAAGGTAGTAGAAACTAAAAAATTAAAACATAGATATTCTGCACCAATAATTCAAACATTTTTTGTACAATTAGGAAGAATAATAGGTATGTGAGAAGTAAAAAAAAAAAGCCCAATAATTTGGGCTTTTTAAAATATTATCTCTTACTAAATTGTGGTGCTTTTCTTGCTTTTTTAAGACCGTATTTTTTTCTTTCTTTCATTCTAGAATCTCTAGTTAAGAAACCATTAGATTTTAGAATTGGTCTATATTCACTATTTGCTTCTAATAATGCTCTTGAAATACCATGTCTAATTGCACCTGCTTGACCAGTGAATCCACCACCTGTAACTTTACAAATAACATCATATTTACTTAAAGTATTTGTTGCAACTAATGGTTGTTTTACAATAACCTTTAAAGTTTCCATTCCTAAATACTCATTAATATCTATTCCATTAATTGTTATAACACCAGTTCCTTCAACTAATCTAACTCTTGCAATAGAACTTTTTCTTCTACCTGTACCATAAAATACTATTTTTTCTGATTTTGATTTAGGCATTTATATTTCCTCCTTAAAAATTCCATATTTCTGGTTTTTGTGCTTGATTTTCATGTTCACTACCAGCATATAATCTTAATTTCTTTATTGATTGTCTTCCTAAACTATTGTGTGGAAGCATTCCTTTTATAGCAAGCATTAATGCTTTTTCAGGATTATTATTTATCATATCTTTGGCAGCGATTTCTTTCATACCACCAATATATCCTGAATGATGTCTATAAATTTTTTGATTCATTTTGTTTCCAGTTAAGATAACTTGGCTACAATTAATGATAATAACATGATCACCAACATCTAAATTTGGTGTAAAAGTTGGTTTATGTTTTCCTCTTAATAATTTAGCGGCTTCAGTAGCAACTCTACCAAGAGGTTTATTTGCTGCATCAATTATATACCATTTTCTTTCAATTTCATTTTTCTTTACACTATATGTAGTATTATTCATGGTAATAAATACCCTCCATTTCATTAAATAAATTTATTATGAATATAATATAAACTACCGGGGAGAAGTCTATATTTATCTCATAAAATATATAATACTTAATTATTTTATTATAAAAAATAAAAAAAGTCAAGATATTTTTAAAAAAAGTATTGACTTTTAACGAAAAATGAGTTAATATTAATATACTTTAATCAAGAAGAAGTCATCCACTTCTCACCTTATCTAATAGAAAAAGGTTAATATTATACAAATTTATATAAATAAATAATGTAATATTGTGGTGGATTGGCTTTTGAAAAGTCAATTTTTTTTTGGAGGTGTTTTAATATAAAACAAGAACAACTAATCAATGAACAAATAAGATTAAAAGAGGTTCAAGTTATAAGCGAAACAGGAGAAAAATTAGGAACAATGGATTCTAAAAAAGCATTAGACATAGCAGTAGAAAAAAATTTAGATTTAGTTTTAGTTGCACCTAATGGAAATCCACCAGTTTGCAAAATAATGAATTATGGAAAATATAAATTTGAGCAAGCAAAAAAAGAAAAAGAAGCAAAGAAAAAACAAAAAGTAACAGAACTAAAAGAATTAAGAATTACGCCAAATACAGAAGAACACGATTTTAATTTTAAAGCAAAAAATGCAAGAAAATTCTTACAAGATGGTTGCAAGGTAAAAATAACAGTTAGATTTAGAGGAAGAGAATTAAACTATGTAAAATTAGGAGAAGACATATTAAATAGGTTTATAGAAGAACTTTCAGATATTGCAACTCCTGATAAAAAACCTTTATTAGAAGGTAAAAATATGTTCATAATACTACAAAACAAATAAGTTTTGGTATTAATATAAATTAAAATATTTATAGAAAGGGTGTAAAACAATGGCAAAATTAAAAACAAACAAAGCAGCAAAAAAAAGATATAGTTTAACTGCTACTGGAAAAGTAAAAAGAACAAAATCAAATAGAAGACATCTTTTAGCAAATAAAACTAAGAGACAAAGAAAACAAGGTAAAATTCAAAATGCTTACTTAGATAAAACATGTGAAGCAACAGTAAAAAAATTATTACCTTATGGTAACTAAATAATATAGGAAAGGAAGAATAAAAATGGCAAGAGTAAAATCAGCGATAATAACTCGCAAAAAACATAAAAAAGTATTAAAACAAGCAAAAGGATATTATGGAGCAAAACATTATAGATTTAGAATGGCTAAACAAGCAGTTATGAAATCTGGAATGTATGCTTACATTGGAAGAAAAGATAAAAAAAGTAATTTTAGAAAATTATGGATAACAAGAATAAATGCTGCTGCAAGAATGAATGGATTAACATATAGTAAATTAATAGCAGGATTAAAAAAAGCAAATGTAACAATAAATAGAAAAATGCTTGCTGAATTAGCAGTAACAGATGCAAACGCATTTGCAAAAATAGCAGAAATTGCAAAAAAAGCTTAAAAAATTATAATAATATAAAAATAATATAGAAAAGACTATTTTAGATAAATTTACACCAGAAGCCTTTTTATATATTTTTTGAAAAATAAATCTTACAGCCCTTTGAGGCTGCGGAATACCCGTGAGCATGTAAGATTTATTTTGAATAAAAATACTACAAAAAATAGGCTTCTGAAAGTATATTCAATAAGTAGTCTTTTTTTATTGTTTTTTCATTTTAGGTTTAGAAATTAAAGAAGCAATATAACCAAAGAACACAGCAGCAGCAATACCGCCGGCACTTGCTTTAACTCCACCTATAAATGCTCCAACTAAACCATATTCTTGAACTCCTTCAATAGCACCCTTTGCAAGATTATAGCCAAAACCAGTTAAAGGAACAGTGGCACCTGCACCTGCAAAATCTACTAAATATTTATAAATTCCGTAAACCTCCTAAAATAGCACCAGTTGTAACATAAATAACTAAAATTCTAGCAGGAGTTAATTTAGTTTTATCAATTAAAATTTGACCAATAACGCAAATTACACCACCAACAATAAAACACCATAATAATTGCATCCAGTCAATTGAATTAAAAAATTCCATAAAAACCTCCATTACATTTCAATACTTACGGCATGAGCAATACCGGGAATACTTTCGCCCTGTTGATTTGTAGTAGAATTTGTTAAAGCGCCTGTTGCAATTAATAAAATTTTATTTAATTTTTTAGTTTTTAATTGATTAAATAAAAAACCTGAAAAAACACTAGCACAACATGCACAACCACTACCACCAGAGTGAGTATCTTGTTTTTCTTTATCAAAAATTAAAACTCCACAATCATTGTAATTAGATTTTATATTATATCCTTCGGTTTGAGCCATTTCTATTAAAATTTCTTTACCAATATGACCTAAATCACCAGTAAAAATACCATCATAATAACTTGGATTACGACCGGTATCCTTAAAATGAGTAAGTAAAGTATCTAATGCAGCAGGAGCCATTGCAGCACCCATATTATTTGCATCTTTTATACCCATATCTACTATTTTTCCAGGTGTAATATTAGTTATATATGGACCAGTTCCACTTTTAGAAAGTATTGCAGCCCCAGCACCTGTAACAGTCCATTGAGCACTAGGTGGTCTTTGATTTCCTAATTCTAATGGAAATCTAAATTGTTTTTCTGCGCTACAAAAATGACTTGATGCAGCACATAACGTATAATTTGCTGCTCCACCTTCAACAAATATAGAACCTAAACATAATGCTTCAACAAAAGTTGAACAAGCACCAAAAATACCAAAGAAAGGTATATTGGATTCCCTAAGACCAAAACTTGAAGATATACATTGATTTAGTAAATCTCCTGCAAAACAGAAATCTATTTTATCACTAGAAATTCCTGATTTAGAAATAACAGAATTAACAGTTTCTTTAATAATTTTACTTTCTGCCTTTTCCCAAGATTTTTCTCCCCAAAACTCATCTTCTAAACACTTATCAAAATATTTACAAAGAGGACCATCAGATTCCTTAGGTCCAACAATACAAGCAGTGTCTAAAATTGTAGGAGGAGTATCGAATTTTATAGTTTGAGCACCAATTTTTTGCATATTAACCTCCATTCGAGCAAACTAAATTGCTATAAAAAATTTATAAATTATTAAACAAGAGTAATACTTTGAGTATTAAAAATTAAATAAACAATACCAACAATTATAGATGCAGAAATACCAAATACTAATACAGGACCTGCAACTGTAAACATCTTTCCACCAACACCCATTACGTATCCTTCAGACTTATATTCCATTGCAGGAGAAACTATTGAATTAGCAAAACCTGTAATAGGAATAAGTGAACCTGCACCTGCAAATTTACCGATTTTATTAAATAAATTAAGACCAGTTAAAAAAGCACTAAGACCAATTAAAATTATTGATACAATAGTTCCAGAAATTTGAGTATCAAAGCCTCTCATTTTGCAAAAGTCTAAAATAATTTGTCCAATAGAGCAAATTAAACCACCAACCCAAAATGCATTAAAACAATTTTTTAAAATAGGTGAATTCGGTGATTTTTTATCAACGTAATCTTGATATTGTTTTACACTTTCAATTTTATCCATATTTTTAATTCATTCCTTTCTTTTGAATGCTATTCTCTGTTTTTGTCAATTATAAAAGATAAATCTAAATCGACCAAATATTCAACAATTTTGTCATTATCGATATTTGCTCTTTGTTCTAAAATTTTTACAGAAGATAGATTATTAATAGTTTTTGATGCCTCTGCAATAGTCTGAATAATAGCATCTTTCCAAGACGTTCCAGAAGAACCAGTAACAATAATGTGTTTTTCAGTATTCATAAAGACCTCCAATCAAGCAATTTATATTGCTTTTTATATTTTTTAATGATAATTATATATTAACCAAAAAAAGATAATTTATACAAAAATTATTAAATGTTACAACAATATTACATTTGTATTACATTTTGATTAAATCTATTGACTTTTTACAAAAAAAAGATAAAATTATTATATAAATTAGTTATTTCTGAAAAAGAATGGGTATGTTGCCATATCAAACATGTTGTTAAGATTCCATCTAC
>CANRES010000018.1 GCA_947629625.1 uncultured Clostridia bacterium
AATACATTTTTACCTTTAATTACTGCGTTAATTGCTTTTTCAACAGCACTAAAGTCTTTATAATCAGCTTTATTTAATTTGTTAGCTCTAGCAATCGCTTCTTCAACTTTGCTATAATCTGCTTCAGCGATGATTATTTCATTTCCATCACCGTTTCCGACTTTAAATGCTTCCTTTTTTATGTTAGTAGTATTCAAGCTGTCCACGTGAGATACTGTGATGCTACCATCTTCTGTATAAAATCCGTAATCACCATCAAGAGTTATATCTCCGCCGTTAATTGTTATATCTTTACGTTTTAACATTCCTGTTGCTACAACTGGTGCGTTAGCACGTTGCGTGCTAAGAGATATGTTCCCGCCAGTTAGTACTACTCCGTCTTCTTTGGTATCCCAATCGCCAGTTGTTCCAGAAACAAGAATTGCTGAATCGTTTGATTTTATATCTACATTTCCACCAGTAATCTTTACTTGGACTAAAGCATAAATGCCATTTACTTTTCCTAAACTAGTTTCCATATCTTCAGTATTAATATTAACATTTCCACCTTTTATATTCATAGTTCCGTCTATCCAGAATCCGCCCTTACTGTTTATAGTACCAGATTCAATGTTTAAGTCATATGCATAGTTAATAGTATTTCCTAAATTAAACCCTCTTCTTGCATCTGCTTTGGTTACTTCTAAATTTAAAATACCATTATTTGAACTTTTAAAAGTCAGACTTCCATGAGTACCTTCTGTATTACTTCCTGTTCCATAGAATACAGATTTGGATTCTGCCTTTAATGTATTCATTCCTTCGTATATAACTTTTATATTATCATTTTTGTAAAAAGTAAAACATGGCTGGTCACCTGCCACATCAAAGTTTGCATTTTTTAAAGTTAGAGTTTTTGTTTGACTATCCCATTTCCATCCATGAGTGTCAAGTTTGTCTTCTGTTATATGAGTTGTTAAATCTAGTGTTTCAGTTTGCTTTTCTATATTTTTTGCTGAAACAAGATTTGGTATCACACAAAATATAGAAATTAAAAATAAAATAATAAATATTTTTGATTTTAACATCCTAACCTCCTTTTGCATTATAACAAATTTTTTTAAAATAAATTTAAGAGTAAAATATAATAATAGTATTTTCATTATAATATAAAATATACACGAATAATTACGAGGAGGTTCTAAAAATTGAGTGAATTGGTAATAAAAATAATTAGTAAAATTTTACTTGTTTGCTTGTTTTTTACATATTTTTTGTTAAAATTGCAATAGTAATTGTAGTCTTTTTATCACCTTTTTTAATATAATAAATCCACCATATTATTAATCCGATACGAATTAATAATATAGTGGATGAACTTATACTGGGTTCGTATAAGACTATCTTGGTGAGCCAGAAGGGATTCGAACCCCCGACCCTTGGCTTAGAAGGCCAATGCTCTATCCAACTGAGCTACTGACCCATTTTCATGGATTATTGCTTAACGCATTTATTATCTTATCATATTTTACTTGATTTGTCAATTATTATTGTAATAATTCTTTACTTTTTTTACATTTTCCTTGGGGGCTGTAGAGGAAAGTTTATTCTTTTACTACCATAAGGGAGCATAGAAAAAAGATTTATGGTTTTTTTCTTTCCTCTACAAGATTAAAAACGTATTTTTTAATTTATTCCTCTAATTTTTTTTTAATTTTTTTGGATATTTTTTTAACGATAATTGTTCTGATAAAAAAATATAAAGATAAAAATAAAATTATTTTGAAAAAAATCATGTTTTGTTCCTTTTTGAATAAATTATGTAATTATATTACTATATTTTATTTATTTTGTCAAGAAAAAAATTACGACAAAATATTACAAATTACGACAGATGTAAGCATTCCAATTATGTCTGCTACAAGTGCTGCTATTATTACACATCTTGTTTTTTTAATTCCTACGGAACTTGTGTATATTGCTATTGTATATAGTGTTGTTTCTGTTGAACCCATAATTACTGATGCTATTAATCCTATGTTACTATCTACTCCATATTGTGTCATTATATCTGTTGCTACTGCCATTGATGCACTTCCTGATATTGGTCTTAATAATGCTAACGGCATTATTTGTGCTGGTATTTTTATTGTGTTTAATATTGGTTCTATTACTTGTACTATTAATTCTATTATTCCTGAACTTCTTAATACTCCTACTGCTAAGAATATTCCTAATAATGTTGGAAATAAATTTATTACTATTTCTATTCCTTCTTTTGCTCCTTTTAAAAAGGTATCAAATGTTTTATTTTTTTCTGCTACTCCATACATTATTATTATTAATATTATTAGTGGCATTGCTATTGATGATATGTAGTTTATTATTTTCATTTTTTCACCTTCTTTATTATTATTTTTGCTGTTATTATTCCTGCTATTGCAGCACATATAGTTGCTATCCATACGGGTACAATTATTTTGGTTGGTTCTTGTGCTCCTAATGAACTTCTTATTGCTATTACTGTTGTGGGTATTAATTGTATTGATGCTGTGTTTATTATTATAAACATCATCATTGTGTCTGTTAGTGTATCTTTTTTTTCGTTTTGTTTTTGTAATGTTTTCATTGCTTTTAAGCCTAGTGGTGTTGCTGCATTTCCTAGACCTAATATGTTTGCTACTATATTCATGGACATTTCTTTATTTGCTTCATCATTTTTTTCTATGTTTGGAAATAGTATTTTCATTACGGGTTGTAGTATTTTTGTTATTTTTTCCATTAATGTTGTTTCTTTTGCTATTTGCATTATTCCATTCCATAAACATACTGTTCCAAAAAATATTATTGTTAATTCTACTGCATTTTTTGCTGATTCAAATATGGAGTTATTTAATTTTTCTACATTTCCTGAAAAAATTGCGTATATAAAGGATATTATTATAAAAATTGGCCAAATTATATTTAACATTGTTTTTCTTCCTTTTTTTGTTTAATTTTATTCAAAAAATTTTTATTTATTCTTTGAAAATTATTGACCTATTTTTATTTTTTTGATATTATATGATACAGTTTGTTAGGTATTATTATGTCGAGATTTAGTACTTAATTTTTTTGGGAGGTTTATATGATAAAATCAACAGGTATTGTTAGAAAAGTAGACGAACTTGGTAGAATTGTTTTACCAATTGAGTTAAGAAACAAGTTAGGTATTGTTGAAAAAGACCCATTAGAAATATATGTTGACGGCTCTTCAATTATTTTAAAAAAATCTGAACCTAATTGTATTTTTTGTGGTAGCAGTAAAGATTTAATTTCTTATAACGATAAACTTGTTTGTAAAAAATGCCAAGAAAAATTGGCTGATTTAGTTACAAAAGATTAATTAATTTATTTATAAGAAAATTGTGCGTTTTGCTTTGCAAATATGCACAGCCTATACAATAAAATTAAAGGGTACATTTTAGAATGCACCCTTTTTTATTTTCTTATATAAATTTTTTATATATTTCATTTTTGTTTATATTTCTATCTTTTGCAATTTTTTTTATTATTTCTTTTTTTTCTAATCCTTGTTCTTGATAAAATTTGTAGTGTTCTTCTAATGTTAAATTATTTAATATTTCTTCTTTATTTTTTATTTCATTTTCTTCTATTATTATTACAAATTCTCCTTTTGGTGTTTCTATTTTTTCAAGTAATTCTTGTGCTGTTCCTCTTATAAATTCTTCGTGTATTTTTGTTAGTTCTCTTGCTAATACTATTTTTCTTTCTTTTGTTATTTTTGATAAGTCTTCTAGTGTGTTTTTTATTTTATGTGGTGCTTCATATAATATTATTGTTTTTGTTGTTTCTTCTATTTCTTCTAATTTTTGTTTTCTTAATTTTTTATTTAATGGTAAAAATCCTATAAATGTAAATTCTTTTGTATTTAATCCTGAACTTATTAGTCCAGTTATTAGTGCACATGCTCCGGGTATTGGTATTATTTCTATATTTTTTTCTATTGTTTTTTTTACTATTTCTTCTCCCGGGTCTGATATTACTGGTGTTCCTGCATCTGATACTAATGCTATATTTTTTCCTTCTAATAATATATCTATTAAATTATCACTTTTTTCTTCTTCATTGTGTCTATGGTAACTTATTAATGGTTTTGTTATTTCTAAATGATTTAATAATTGTAGAGTATGCCTTGTATCTTCTGCTGCTATTATATCTACTTCTTTTAATGTTTTTATTGCTCTTAATGTTATATCTTCTAAATTTCCTATTGGTGTTGCTACTAAATATAATTTTCCTTTCATTTTTCTACCTCATTTTTTATTATATATTTTTAAAATTTCGTCTGTATATGTGTTGTCTTCATTATATATTATTAATGGTTCTTTTATTTTTAAAAATGGTTTTGCATTTTTTATTGCTTTTATTAATACCATTGTTGGTGCTTTTTTTATTTTTGGATATATTAATTGTATTATTTTTGGTTCTAATTTATTTTTTCTTAATAATTCTATTATGTCTGCTAATCTTTCTGGTCTATGTACCATGTATAATGCTCCATTATTTTTTAGCATTTTTGCACTTATTTTTATAAAGTCTTCTAAATTTGCTTCTATTTCATGTCTTGATATTAATTTTATTTTATTTTCATTTTTTATTCCTGTTTCTTCTTTTTTATATGGCGGATTTGTTACTATTGCATCAAATGAATTTTTTTCTAATATTTTTTCTATATTTTTTATATTTTCATTTATTATTTCAAATTTATTTTCTAATTTATTTAATTTAATATTTCTTCTTGCTAGTTCTGCTACTTCTTTTTGTATTTCTATGCCATATATTTTTGATAGTTTTGTTTTTGCTGTTAATAAAATACTTATTATTCCGCTTCCTGTTCCTAAATCTATTACTTTTGCATTTTCTGGTATTTCTTTTGCAAAGTCTGATAATAGAATGCTATCTATTCCAAAGCAAAATCCTTCCTTATTTTGAATTATTTTTAATCCTTTATATTGTAAATCGTCTATTCTTTCATTTTCTCTTTTCATATTTTTAACCTTTTTTTATTTTTTTTCATATTATATATTATATTTTATGTTTTTGTAAAGATATATTTATTTTTTTGGAGGTTTTTATGAGAAGATATTATAGGAGTAAAGATATAAATATAATTTCTAATAATAATAATTCTCGTGGAGATTCTTGTAAGAATAAGCATAGTGATAAAAAAAAGATTAAATTTGATTTTAAAAAGAAAAAAGATAATACTATTCGTTCTTTAAATGAGGTTGAAAATTTTCTTTGTGATTTAAAGGGTTTATTTAAATATATTAAATTATATTATTTATTAAAATAAAATTATACAATAATTTTGTTTTACATAAATTTATTATTGTAAACATTTTCAAAAAATTATTGTATAATTTTTAATAATTATTTTTTATATTTAATTATTTATTTTTTCAAAATTTTCATTGAAGTTTATTGCTCCATCTTTAAAACTTTTATTTTCTTCTCCGTCTATTAATATTCTTACTGAGTTTACTTCATTTAGTTCTAATAGTGTATTTACTATTGAGTATATTGTTTTATTTTCATTTTCTAAACCGTCTTTTTGATTTTCTATAAATTCTTTTGATAGGTCTATATATACTGTATTGCCTACTATTTTTGCTTCATTTATTTTTGTTCCATCTGGTATTGTTTTTTCTAATTTATCACTTTTTGGTCCTTCAATTAATAATTTTATTAATTCTTGATATGGATTTGTTGCTAATATTTTTGCATCTATTAGTCTTGCTTCTGGCATTAATGTATTTGATTCTTTATTGTTAAAATATAGTGATACTAGCGTTCTTCTTAGTTCTTCTTCACTTATTTCTTCTTGTGGTGTGTAATCATTTATTACTGTATTATTTTCATTTTTATTTATATTTTTGTATATTAAATATCCTCCAATTATCACTATCCCTAATATTAATAATATTATTATAATTAATTTTTTTCTGTCCATTTTTATCCTTCCCTTCTAAATTAACTTTTTATTAATCATATTAAAGACAAGTTAATTTTAGAACTCTGGAATTAATTTATTTTTTTAATTTCTTTTATTTTATTTTTTGTTTCTTCATATCCTAATTTATATAAATAATTTATTTTTGTAAAATCTAATAATTTTATATCTGTTGTTTTTATTTTTAATAAATAATCTGCTCCTGCTAATTCGTAATTTGATAATTCGTATGATAATAAATCTATTGAATTTGATATTACATCTATTATATTATTATTTTTTTTATTTTCTATATTTGTTTCAAATACTACACTTATTACTTTATCTGCTCCATTTATTTTTGTTTCTTTCCATGGTATATTTTCTCTTATTCCTCCGTCTATTAATTTTGTGTTATTATATTTACATGGACTGAATACTCCAGGATATGAACAACTTGCACGTACTGCTTTTGAAATGTCCATATCGTATATGTATTCTATATTATTTGAATATGTACTTCTATTTTTTTGTGATGAAAATATATATACTGTTCCATTGTATAAATCTACACTTGGTATTAATAATGGAAATTTAATTTCTTTTATATTTGTTATATTTTTTTCATTGCATACTTTTTTCATTAATTTTTCTATTGCTTTACCTTCACTTAATCCCTCTATTATAATTTTTTGGTTAAAAATTAATCCAAATATTAATTTTATTATATTTTTTGTATCTATATATTTTATTTTTTTACAATATTGTATGAATATATTATATATTTCTTCTGGTTTATATCCTATTGCATATAATGTTGCTATAATACTTCCTGATGATGTTCCTGATATATAATCTATTTTTATTTTTTCTTCTTCAAGTGCTTTTAATACTCCTATGTGTGCTGCTCCTTTTACTCCTCCTCCAGATAAACACAAGCCTAATTTCATAATAATTCACCTCTTTTTATTATTATGATATTAGGCTTGTATTTTATTATTTTATTTAATTATTTTTTAAATATTCTATATATTCTTCTAAACAGTATCCTAATTTATTTATTTCTTTTGCATTTTCAATTCCTACATATCTCCAATGCCATGGCTCATAATCTACTTTTGTTATATCTACTTTATCTTTTGGGTATCTTAATATAAATCCATAATCTTCTGCATTTTCTTTTAACCATGTAAATGCTGTTGAATCTTTAAACTCATTATTTGCATAATTAAAATCTACTGCTAATCCTAAATTGTGTTCGCTTGTCCCTGGTTTATTTATTATTTTTAATGTTAATTTTTCTGCTTCTTCTTTTGTTTTTCCTTCATTTATATATTCTTGTACTTGTTTATTAAATACTTCTTCTTGATATTCTATACTTCTATATGCCGATTGTACCCATATTCCAGATGCTCCTGATTTTCTTTCTGCTTCTATCATTTCTTTTAATGCGTCTATTGCTCTTGAATCAAATTTTCTATATTCGTCTATATCAACTAATTCCATATTATAATCATCTGGTATTGCATTATCTATATTTACTAATATTAATTTCCAATCTGTTATTTCTTTTGGTGAATTATTTAATTCTTCATTTTGTATTGTATTATTTTCTGTATTTTCTGAATACTGTTCTTTATTTTCTTCTTTTTTATTTGAATTTATTAATATTATACTTAGTATTATAATTATTAAAATCAGTATTGCTAATATTGCATATATAAATCTATTTTTATCAACAATTTTAAATTTCATATTTATCTCCTACTTTTCTTCTTTAAAAAATTCTTTATACCATATTAAAAAGATATATATTGCCCATATTTTTCTGCTATTATCTTTTTTTCCTTTATAATGTAAATCTAATAGTTTTATTATTTCTTCTTTATTAAAGAATTTTTCTGCATTTTCAGATTCAAATTCTTCTTTTACTTTATTATAATATTTTTCTTGTCTTAACCATACTCTTGTAGGTACTGGGAATCCTAATTTTTTTCTTTTTGCCACTTCTTCTGGTAGGTTTTTTAATGCTGCTTTTCTCATTGCATATTTTGTATTTTCGTCATTAACTTTAAATTTTAATGGTAGTGTTGATGCTAGTTTAAATACTTCTTTATCTAAAAATGGTACTCTTAATTCTAATGAATTTGCCATACTCATTCTATCTGCTTTTAATAATATGTCTCCTACCATCCATAAATTTATATCTATATATTGCATTTTTGTTACATCATCTAAATTTTTTACTTTATTATAATATGGTTTTGTTATTTCTGTTGGTTTTACCATTCCTTCTGTATTTTTTAATATTTTTCTTTTTTCTTTATCTGTAAATAAATTTGCATTTCCTATAAATCTTTCTTCTACTGTTTTACTTGCTCTATTTATAAAACTTTTTCCTTTAAAATCTATTGGAATTAAATTTACTATCGCTGCTAATCCTTTAAATATAAATCTTGGTATAAATTCTACTTTTGATATACTTAATGGTTCGTGATATATTCTATATCCTCCAAATAGTTCATCTGCGCCTTCTCCTGATAATACAACTTTTACATGTTCACTTGCAATTTTACTTACAAAATATAATGCTACACAAGATGGGTCTGCATGTGGTTGATCCATATAATATTGAATTTTTGGTATTATATCCCAATATTCATCATCTGTTATACTTTTATAATAATGGTCTAATCCTATTTCTTTTGATAATTCTTTTGCATATTCTATTTCGTTATATTTATCATAATCAAATCCTACTGTAAAACTTTTTTGACCTTTAAATTGTGATGCTACATAACTTGAATCTACTCCACTTGATAAAAAACATCCTACTTCTACATCACTTATTTTGTGTGCTTCAACTGAATTTTTGAATGTTTTATCTATTTCTTCTATTGTTTCTTCTAAATTTAGATTTTCATTTATATTAAATTCTGGCTCCCAATATCTTGTTATAGTAACTTGTCCATCTTTATATTTTAAATAATGTGCTGGTGGTAAACAATTTATTCCTTTAAAAAATGTTTCGTTTGGTACTCCATATTGAAATGTTAAATAATTTTGTAATGCATTTATATTTAATTCTTTTTTTACATCTGGATGCTCTAAGATTGATTTTATTTCTGAACCAAATATTAATTCTTTTCCATTTTGTATATAGTACATTGGTTTTATTCCAAAAAAATCTCTTGCTATAAATAATTCTTTTTCTACAATGTCCCATATTGCAAATGTAAACATTCCTCTTAATTTATTTAATATTTCTTCTTTATATTCTTCATATCCATGTATTAAAACTTCTGTATCAGTTTTTGTATAAAATTTATGTCCTTTTTCTAATAAATCTTCTTTTATTTCTTTATAATTATATATTTCTCCATTAAATAGTATTACTTTTGTTTTATCTTCATTATATATAGGTTGTGCTCCATCTGATAAATCTATTATGCTTAGTCTTCTAAATCCTAACCCTATATCTGTGTCTGCATACATTCCACTACTATCTGGTCCTCTATATATAATTTTATCCATCATTTTTTTTAGTATTACTTCTTTTCCCTGTTGTTCTCCTATAAATCCACAAAATCCACACATAAATTTCTCTTCTTTCTTTTAAAAATTATATTTATATTTTACCATATAAATTTAATTTTTAAAAGAATTTTTTTTATTTTTATTTATTAATTTATGATATTTATTGTTTAACATTTTAATTTAATAAAATATTTTTTTATTAATTATTTTATTAATTAATTTTTTTTAATAATTTTTAATTTAATTAATATTTTTTATAATTTATTTTTAATAATTAAATTATTTATTATTTTTATATTATTTTTTATATTATTTTTATTATTTTATTGTATTTATTTTTATTTTTTAGTAAATTATTTTTAATTATTTAAATTTTTTTTTAACATTATTTTATTTTGTAATATTTCTTTTTATTTTACATAATTTTATTTTTAAAATTTTATACATTTGAATTTGGCAATTTTTAAAAATTTTCTCTTTGAAACATTTTTTGTTTAACTTTTGTTTAAATAATAATTCATACTATGTAAACTTTTATTTTTCATTTTTTTACAATCATTTTGTAACTTTTTATTAATTTTTCTTTGCATTTGATTTCTGTTTTTCTTACTTTTTCTTACTAATAATTTGCCTTTTTGTATAATATAATAATTTTTTATGTGGATAACTCCATTTTTACCATTTTTCTCCCACTTTTCTTTTATATTTTATATATTTTGATATTAATTTACATCTATTTTTGTTTTTTTTGATTTTAAAAACCACTTTTTACTTTTAATATATTTTTTTAATTTGCTATTATTTTTTTATAAAATCAAGCAAAAATAGCCTAAAATGAGTACTATTTTTATCTTCTATTTTTTATTTCTAAATTGACAACCTGTTTTTATTTTGTTTCTTCTATTTTAATTTCAAAATTTCTTTCATCCAGAAAAAATTGAAACTAACTTTCCTTTATAAAATTTTTTTCAATTTTGAAATTTGATTCAATTTTCATTTTTCTTATCTGGTAAATAATGGCATTTTTTTTTGAATTTTATTCTATTTTTTTTTTTATTTTTTTATAATATAATTTTTTATTTTTCATAATTTTTTTTATTTATTTGTATTTAAAAATTATTTTTATTTATATTAATTAATTTTTTTATACTTTTTTATTTTTTATCTTAATAAATAATATTTAAATTTAATTTTTATAAAAAATAATTAATTATTTATATTTATTTTTTATTAATTTATTTGGTATAAATTTTATAATTTTGTTTTTTATTAAATTTTATTATTATTTATTTTAAATTTTTTTATTATTTTTTAATTATTAAATATTTTTATACAATTTTAATTTATTTTTTTTAATTAATTTCATTTATTTTATTTTTTATTAATATTTTTTACTATAAATATTATTTATTTTTTTAATATTTTATAAATAAAAATTTTTTATTTATAAATATTTTTGTTTTGTAATATTTCTTTTTATTTTACATAATTTTATTTTTAGAATTTTATATATCTGAACTTGACAATTTTTAAAAATTTTCTTTTCATAAAATTTGGCCTTCGTTTTTTGTTTAAATAATAAAGTATACTATGTAAACTTATTTTTTTCATTTTTTCTCAAACAATTTGTAATTTTTTATTAATTTTTCCTTCAATTTGATTTATGGTATGCACACCTTTTTTTATTAATTATTTGCCTTTTTGTATAATATAGTAGATTTTTATGTGGATAACTCACTTTTTGCTATTTTTCTTCCACTTTTCTTTTATATTTTACATATTTTGATATTAATCTGCATCTATTTTTGTTTTTTTTTGATTTTAAAAACCACTTTTTACTTTTAATATATTTTTTAAATTTGCTATTATTTTTTTATAAAATTGTGCAAAAATAGCCTAAAATGAGTACTATTTTTATCTTCTATTTTGTATTTCTAAATTGACAATCCGTTTTTATTTTGTTTCTTCTGTTTTACCTTCAAAATTTCTTTCAACATAAAAAAATTGAAACCAGATTTTCTTTTCAAAAATTTTTCAATTTTGAAATTTGATTAAATTTTCATTTTTCATTGCTGGTAAATTATGGCATTTTTCTTTTCATTTTTATTCTAACATTTTTTTATCTTTTGTAATATAATTTTTTATTTTTTATTTTAATTATTAATTTTTTAAATTTATAAAAAATATTTAATTATATTTATTTTTTAATATAAATTTTTATAATTTTATTTTTTTAATAATAATAAATAATTATAAATAATTAATTATTTATTTATTTATTTATTTTTATATTATTTTATTGTATTTATTTTTATTTTTTAGTAAATTATTTTTAATTATTTATTTTTTGTTTTCTTATATATATGTAGATAGTGTAAATAATTTTTCTGAATATATTTATATCTTTTTTTATATTATGGATCTTTTTTCTATATTTTATTAAGTCTTCACCCCTCCCTTAAAACTTATATTTTTTGCAAATTTATTAAATAATTGTTTACATTATTTTAAAATTTTTATTTAATAAAATATTTTTACTACTTGATTTTTATTTTGATATTTTTTTATTATACTAATATTTTAAAGTTACATTTAATATACTAATTTTAAAAAAGATTTATTTTTGTATTGGGCTTTATTTTTTATATTATAAATTTACTATAATAAATTTATATTTTAAAATAATTTTATAATTATTCTTTTTAAAATTTTTTTATTATTTTTATTTAAATTTTATTTTTTTTATAATAATTTAATTTTAATTATTTTTTTATTTAAAAATATTTTTGTTTTGTAATATTTCTTTTTGTTTTACATAATTATATTTTAGGAATTTTATATATCTGAACTTGACAATTTTTAAAAATTTTCTCTTCACAAAATTTTGTCTTCGTTTTTTGTTTAAATAATAAAGTATGCTATGTAAACTTAATTTTTTCATTTTTTCCAAAATAATTTGTAATTTTTTGTTAATTTTTCTTTTCATTTGATTCCTGTTATCATTGCTTTTACCTGTTAATAATTTGCCTTTTTGTATAATATAATAGTTTTTAATGTGGATAACTCATTTTTTACCATTTTTCTCCCACTTTTCTTTTTTATTTTACTAATTTTGATATTTAGTTACCTCCATTTTTACTTTTTATTTATTTTTTAAACCACATTTTACTTAAAATTGAATTTTTAGTTTTACTATAATTTTTCTAAAAAAATGAGTAAAATTCGCTTAAAATCAGCACTATTTTTATATACTATTTTATATTTCTAAATTGACAATTATTTATATTTTGAATTCTCATGTTTTACTTTAAATTATTTTTTAATCTTAAAAATTTGAAACTTGTTTTTTTTATAAAATTTTTTTCAATTTTAAAATTAGATTCCATTTTTATTTTTTGTTGCTGGTAAATACTGTCATTTTTTTTTTGATTTTTATTTTATTATTCTTTTTAATTTTGTAATATAAATTTTTATTTTTTTGTTTAATTTTTATTTATTAATTATTTTAATTATATTATTTTTAATTTTTTTATTAATTTTCTTTTTTTATTTATATTTATTTTTTTGGTAAAGAATTTTTTACTTTAATTTTTATAAAAAAATAAGTTATTATTTTAATTAATTATTTTTTAATTAATTATTTTTTAATTAATTATTTTGATTATTTTTTTTATAATTTTATTTTTTTATTATTAATATTTATTTTTATTATTAAATATTTTTATTTTATTTTAATTTAATTTTTTTTTTTTTATTATTTTTATTTAATTAATTATTTATTTTTAAAATAATTTATTTTAAATTATTTTTTTATTTAAACATTATTTTCTTTTGTAATATTTCTATCTATTTTACATAATTTAATTTTGAAAATTTAATACATATTTTCTTTACGATTTTAAGAAATTTTCTTTTTCTAAAATTTTGTCCTTGCTTTTTGTTTAAATAATAAAGCATACTATGTAAACAATATTTTTTTATTTTTTTCTTATAAAATTGTAATTTTCTGTTAATTTTTCCTTACTTTTAATTTCTTTTTTCTTCTATTTTTTATATCGATAAATTGTCTTTTTGTATATTATAATAAAATTTAATGTGGATAACTCATTTTTTACCATTTTTCTCCCACTTTAATTCTTTATTTTATTTATTTTGACACTTATTTGCATTATTTTTTCTATTTTTTACATTTAAAAACCACTTTTCACTTTCAATTTAATTTAGAAATTAACTAGTATTTTTTTATAAAATTAAGCAAAAATACCTTAAAATCAGCATTTTTTTATATTGCTTTTTTATATTTCTAAATTGACAATATTTTTACTTTTGTTCCATCTGTTTTACTTTAAAAATTTCATTCATAATTAAAAATTTGAAACTAGATTTTCTCTTTAAAATTTTTTTCATTTTTGAACTTATTATAATTTTACATTTTTCTTGGCTGGTAAATAATGTAATTTTTCTTCCAATTTTTATTCTATTATTTTTTTAATTTTTGTAATATAATTTTTCTTTTTTTTGTTATTTTTTTTATTTATTAATTATTTTTTTATTTTATTTTTAATTTTTTTATTATTTTTTATTTATTATTTTATTAAATATTTATTTTATTTTATTTTTTAATTAATTTATTTTATATTTTATATTTTTATTTATTATATAATTATTAATTAATTTATTTTACATTAATTAATTAAATATTTATTTATTTTTATATTTATTTTTTATTTTTAATTTTTATTTATATTATATTATATTTTATTTTATTATTAATAATTAATTTATTATTATCTATTACATTTATTTTTAATTAATTTAAAATAATATTGTTATTATATTATTTTCTTATATATTTTTTATATCTTTGTAAATTTCAATAAAAAATTACGTTTTATTATCTCATATACACTCACATACATATTTATTTTAATTTAATATTTAATTATAAAAAAAAAGACCTTTTTTATAAAGATCTTACTGGCGGAACAGAGAGGATTTGAACCTCCGCGGCCCTTGCGAACCCTAGCAGTTTAGCAAACTGCCCCCTTCAACCACTTGGGTACTGCTCCAAATTATTAAAAAAATGGCGGAGAGGGTGGGATTCGAACCCACGGTAGGCTACAAACCTACGCCAATTTTCAAGACTGGTGCCATAAACCAACTCGACCACCTCTCCGTTTGGTTTTATATAATTAATTTATATAACGACCTTATATATAATAACATATATTATATATAAATGTCAATAGAAAATTTTTAGTTTTTCATTTTTTTATGTTCACCTATTTATTTTTATTATTTACTGATTTTATTTTTTTAAACATGAAATTATATGTCTAAATTATAAAAACGCCTTAAATTTAATTTTAAGACGTTTTACTTTTATTTGATTACTATTATTACATTTATTGTTTTATTAATTCTAATATTCTTTCTAAATCTTCATTAGTTGAATATTGAATAATTATTTTTCCACTTCTTTTTTTTGCATCTAATCTTACTTTTGTTCCAAAAAAACTTTGAAAAGAATCTTCAATATCTCTATAAATTGCTTCATACTTTTCGTTTTTTTCTTTTTGTTTTTTCTTTGATTTAACTCTTTTTTCTATTTCATTAACACTTGCTCCTCTTTCTAACATTCTTAAAGCCATATTATATTGTTTATCATTATCAGTAATTGCAAGTAATGCTCTACAATGACCTTCAGTTAATTTGCCTTCTTTTGCTAATTCTAATACTCTTGGGTCTAAATTTAATATTCTAACTGTATTTGCAATGCTACTTCTGCTTTTTCCTAACATTTCTGCTACTTGTTGTTGAGTAATATTATATTCTTCCATTAATAATTTAATTCCTGTTGCCTTTTCTACTGCATTTAAGTCCTCTCTTTGAATGTTTTCTATTAATGCTATTTCCTTATTTTTTCTTTCATCATCTTCTCTTACAATTGCTGGTATTTCTGTAAGCCCTGCTTTTTTGCAAGCCCTCCATCTTCTCTCTCCTGCAATTATTTCATAATAGTTATCCTTTTTTGTAACTATTATTGGTTGAATTAACCCATATCTTTTTATAGATTCTGATAGTTCTTCTAACGCTTCTTCATCAAAGTATTTTCTAGGTTGATTTCTATTTGGTTCAACATCTATTATTTTTAAATTAAGTACTTTTTCTCCCTCTTTTATTTCTTCATCAATTATATTGCTTGTAAATAAAGCATCTAATCCTTTTCCTAGTCCTGTTTTTTTAGTCATTTTAACAACTCCTCTCTATTTCATGTGTTTTGCTTTTTTTGCTTCATCATTATTTTTTAAAAATTCTTTTGCTAGTTTTTCATAATATTTTGCTCCCTTAGATCTTGGGTCATATAAATTAATAGGCATTCCATAACTTGGTGCTTCACTTAATTTAACATTTCTTGGTATAATTGTTTTATATACTTTATCTTCAAAATATCTTGTAACCTCTTTAACAACTTGGTTAGAAAGATTTGTTCTAATATCATACATTGTAAGTAACGCACCTTCTATTTCTAATTCTTTATTTAGATGTTTTTTTACCAAGTTTACTGTGTTTAATAATTGACCAAGCCCTTCTAATGCATAATATTCACATTGTACAGGTATTAAAACACTATTTGATGCAGTAAATGCGTTTAGTGTAATTAAACCTAATGATGGTGGACAATCAATAAAAATAAAATCAAATTCATCTTTTATTGTATCTAATTTTTCTTTTAATCTTTGCTCTCTTGACATCATAGAAACAAGCTCAACTTCAGCTCCAGCAAGGTTTATATTTGATGGACAAACTTTTAAATTCTTTATTTGTGAATCTACGATTACATCTTTAATATCTATATCTTCTACTAATAAATTATATACAGATACCTCGACTTCTTTTTCAATTCCTATCCCACTTGAAGCATTTCCTTGTGGGTCAGCATCAATAAGTAATACTTTCTTTCCTTTTTTTGCAAGAGTAGCACTTAAAGTTATTGCGGTTGTAGTCTTTCCAACACCACCCTTTTGATTTGCTATTGATATTATTTTTCCCAATGTCATCCCTCCAAAAAAAATCATTAACATATTAATAATATAAAATTATTACAAATATGTCAATGAATTTTCAAAAATTTCTTATTTTTTTTATTATTTTTTAAAAAGTTACATATTTAACAAGATTAAACTAATGGTTTTTTTGATGGAATACCTGCTTTTCTAGGGTAATTCTTAGGAGTATTATTTATTTTTTCTACTATTATAATATTTCTTTTTATATCACTATTTGGAAGTTCAAAAGTTTCTATTTTCTCTATTTTTCCACCTAAAATACTTAATGCCTTTTTACTTGAATTTATTTCTTCTTCAATATTTCCACCCTTCATACAAATACATTTACCACCTACTTTAACTAATGGTAACAAATATTCTAATAAAACATTTAATTGTGCAACTGCCCTAGATGTTGCAATATCATATTTTTCTCTATATTGTTTATCATTTGCAGTATCTTCAACTCTTGAATGAATTGTTTTTATATTTTTTAATTCTAACTTTTCAATAATATTATTTAAAAACAATATCCTTTTATTTAATGAATCTAATAAAGTTACATCTAATGTACTATTAACTATTTTTAAAGGAATTCCGGGAAATCCTGCACCTGTTCCAACATCAATTATTTTATTATCATTATTTATAAATTTTAAAATGGTTAATGAATCTATAAAATGCTTTTGAATAACCTCATTTACCTCTGTAATTGCAGTTAAATTAATATTTTTATTCCACTCTATTAATTCTTGCATATATAAATAAAAATCATTATATTGTTTATCATTAATCGTTATATTAATTTTATTTAATAATTCTTCAAAATAATTCTTAAAATCTTCCATACTATCCCCTTTTAACTTCTTTTTAATTGTTCTAAATATATTAATAATACTGATATATCTGCTGGTGAAACTCCTGATATTCTTGATGCCTGTCCTACTGAATTTGGTTTTAATTTATCTAATTTTTGCCTTGCTTCTAAGCATAACCCTTTTATTTCACTATATTTAATGTTTTCTGGTATCAATTTTTGCTCTAATTTTTTAAATTTTTCAACTTGTGCCTCTTGCATTTTAATATATCCTTCATATTTAACTTGAATTTGAATTTCTTCAATTTCTGATAAAGATAATTTTGGTCTATCTTTATCAACAATTTCTAAGTCTTGATACGTAATTTCCGTTCTTTTTAATAATTCAGCAAGTTTTATACCAGTTGTAATAGGTGTTGTTCCTTTATTTACTAATAAATCATTAATTTCTTTTGAAGGTTTTATTGTAAGATTTTTTATTCTTTCAATTTCTTTATATATATTATTATTTTTATTTAAAAATTTATTATATCTTTCATCTGAAATTAAACCTATATTATGACCAATTTCAGTTAATCTTAAATCTGCATTATCTTGTCTTAATAATAACCTATATTCTGCTCTTGAAGTCATCATTCTGTATGGCTCATTTGTTCCTTTTGTAACAATATCATCTATTAAAACACCAATATAAGCCTCTGACCTATCTAAAATTAATGGCTCTTTTCCTTTTATTTTTTGTGTAGCATTTATTCCTGCAATTATTCCTTGTGCTGCTGCCTCTTCATAACCTGATGTTCCATTTATTTGTCCTGCAAAAAACATTCCAGATATATTTTTTATTTCTAATGAAAGTTTTAATTGAGATGGATCTATACAATCATACTCGATTGCATAAGCAGGTCTTGTAAATTCAACATTTTCTAATCCTTTTATTGACCTATAAACTTGTATTTGAACATCTTCAGGTAAAGATGAACTCATCCCTTGTACGTACATTTCATTTGTATTTAATCCAACTGGTTCAATAAAAATTTGATGTCTAGGTTTATCACTAAACCTTACTACTTTATCTTCTATTGATGGACAATATCTAGGTCCTGTTCCCTCTATTTGACCTGAAAATAATGGTGAACGATGTAAATTTTGTTTTATTATATTATGAGTATTTTCGTTTGTATAAGTTAGATAACAAGGTAATTGTTTAACATTTCTCACTTCATCTTCAAAAGAAAACATTTCTATTTCATCATCACCATCTTGTATCTCCATTTGAGAAAAATCTATGCTCTTTCTATTTACTCTTGCAGGTGTTCCTGTTTTAAATCTAACTATATTTATTCCTAAATCTTTTAAACATTGAGATAATTTATTTGCTGGAAATACTCCATCTGGTCCACTTTCATAAGAAACTTCTCCAATAAAAATTTTTCCTTTTAAATATGTACCAGTTGCTAAAATTACTGCTTTAACATTATATATAGCACCAATATTAGTTTCAACACTTTTTACTTTTCCATCTTCAACATTTATTTTTGTAATTTCTGCTTGTTTAATAAAAAGATTATCTTGTTCTTCTAATGTATGTTTCATCTCTATATGATACATTTTTCTATCTGCCTGTGCTCTTAATGAATAAACTGCTGGTCCTTTTGATTTATTTAACATTTTAATTTGTATAAAAGTTTTATCTATATTTTTTCCCATTTCTCCACCAAGAGCATCAATTTCTCTTACAAGATGACCTTTTGAACTTCCTCCAATGTGTGGATTACAAGGCATATTTGCTATTGCTTCTAAACTTATAGAAAACATTAATGTTCTCATTCCTAATCTTGCTGCTGCAAGTGCTGCCTCACACCCTGCATGTCCACCACCAATTACTGCTATATCATAATCTCCTGCATAATAACTCATTTTTTTCCTCCAATTATTACTGTATTTTTTGATTTTCTTATGAAACAAAAAATTGTGTTTTAATATTCTTTTTGACAACTATTTTAAATTTTACTTTATTTTTATGTGTTGTTTAGTATTATTTGTTATTTTGTATAATTATTTTGTCATTTTTATATATTTATTTTTTATTTTCCCAAACAAAATTTAGAAAATATATTATTAATTATATCTTCTGAAACATTTTTTCCTGTAATATTTCCTAGATTTTCTAATGCTTCTTTAATATATACTGTTATAATATCCATTGGCATATTTTGATTTAAAGAATTTATTGCATTTTCTATATTTTGTTTTGCTTTTATAATCTCATTTTTGTGTCTTTCATTAGTTATAGTAACACTATTATCTAAATTAATTTTTTCTAAATTAAATAATTCAGAAATTTTTTCATAAATTTTATCTACTCCCTCATTATTTAATATTGAAACTTTTATAATATCTTTATTAATTTTTAATAATTCATTTTCATCAATTTTATTTTTTAAATCTATTTTATTTAAAATAATAATACTTAATTTATCTTTAATAATATCTAAAATTTCATAATCTTCTTCTGTTAATTCTTTACTAGAATCAAAAATTGAAATAATTAAATCTGCTTTATTTGCAATATCTTTTGATTTATCAATACCTATTTTTTCTACAATATCATTTGCATTTCTAATTCCAGCAGTATCAATTATTTTTATTGGAATACCATTAATTGAAATAAATTCTTCAATAGTATCTCTTGTTGTACCTTCAATATCTGTTACAATAGCCCTTTCCTCTTTTAATAATAAATTTAATAAAGACGATTTTCCTGCATTTGGTTTTCCTATTATAGCAACTTTTATTCCTTCTTTTATTATTTTTCCATTTAAAAAAGTATTTTCTAATTTTATTAATTCATTTTTTACATCAATTAAAGTATTTAATGCTTTTTTATTTGAAACCTCTTCAATATCATATTCAGGATAATCAATTGATGCTTCAATATCTACCATAATTGAATAAATTTTTTCTTTTATTTTTGTAATATCTTTATTTAAAAAACCATTTAATTGATTTAAACTTGCCTCTGCTTCTTTTGAAGTTTTTGCATTTATTATATCAATAACAGATTCTGCTTGTGATAAATCTATTCTACCATTTAAAAAAGCACGTTTGGTAAATTCTCCAGGTTCTGCAATTTCTGCACCATTTTTTAAACATACTTCTAAAATTTGTTTCATTATTACTTGCCCACCGTGTGAACTAATTTCACACATATCCTCAGTTGTATAGCTTTTTGGTGCTTTAAAATATGATACTAATACCTCATCTATTTGTTTATTATTATCAACTATTTTTCCATATTTAATTGTATAACCCTTTATTTCCGTAATATTTTGTTTATTTTTTGGAATAAAAATTTTATCTAAAATATTAAATGTATTTTCTCCACTCATTCTAATTATTCCAATTCCACCTATTCCTGATGCAGTTGAAATTGCTACTATTGTACTCATTTTTCACCTCTTAATTTATATAATAAAAGTCAAAGCCCTAATAAAATAAGTTTTTCTTATTTTAAAAAATACGGAACTTTGACTTCTGTTTTTTTAAACTATTTATTTTAAATATATAATTATTTTTCTATTATTTCCTTCACCAACACTTTTTGTTGTAACCTTTGGATGATTTTGTAAAGCAGTATGAATTATTTTTCTTTCATAAGCAGTCATTGGCTCTAATGCAATTGATTTTTTAGTTTTTAATACTCTATTTGCTTCTTTTTGAGCAAGTGAAATTAAAATTTTTTCTCTTTTTTCTTTATAACCAGAAATATCAACAGTTACTCTTATTTTTTCTTGAATATTTTTTCCTGCTATTGAAGATAAAACTACTTGCAATGAATTTAAAACTTCTCCCCTATATCCAATTAAATAATTTATTTTTTCTCCTTTAAATTCAACTTCGATATATTCATTATTTATTTTACTTTCATAAGAAAGAGTTTCGTCATTAAAAGTTTTAATCCATTTATCTAAAAAATTATTTAAATTAACTAATGCTTTTTCTAGACTTTCATGGCTTGTACTAATATGCTCTTTTTTAATTTCTTCAATATTTCTATTATTTTCTTTTATTTTTAATTCTACTTTTACAACTCTTTTTTCTAAAATACTGAAAAAACTTCTTTTTTCTTCATCTAAAACTTTAATTTCTACATCATTTTTTGATACTTTCAATTCTTTTAAACCTTTTTCAATAGCCTCATTTGTAGTCTTTCCTTCAAAAATAAATGCATCAGCCATAATAAATTAAGCCTCCTCTTCATCTTTATTAAAAAATTTATTTAATATTAATCTTTCAATGATCATTAAAATATTATTTGTTAGCCAGTATAATGCTAGACCTAATGGTGCAACTATTGCAATTGATATAGATAAAATAGGCATAAATAAAGTCATTGATTTATTTGCTTGTATTACAGCATCCATTTCATCTTTTTCTTTATTTTCACCATTTTCCTTCTTATTATTTGAATTTTGCATATTATTTGTTAATTTAAGTGAAATAAATGTTGTTAAGACATATAATGCAGGTATAATTAATGCTTTATAATTTGTTAAATTATTTGATGGTATAGCACTTAAATCTAAACCAAATAAATTCATATTTATATTTACATTTTCATCTTGATTTCCAAATTGTTGAATTATTGCTATTTCAGGATATGCTGAATTTTTACTTTCTTCACTAATTTGAGTTTTATAATCTTCTATTATTTGAGAATCAACTTTTTTCATATATGTAAGTGGACTTCTTACTAAATAGAATATTGATATTAATAATACAAATTGAATTATTGCACTAAAACATCCACTAAATGGATTCATTTTTTCATTTTTATATAATTCTAATATTTCTTGATTTAATTTTTCTGGATTATTACTATATTTATTTTGCAATTCTTTTACTTTTTCTTGTACTTTTACTGATTTTTTCATTGTTTTTTGTTGTTTTATTGAAATTGGAAATAAAATTAATTTTATACATACTGAAAAAACAATTATGGCTATTCCGTAGTTTTGAAATAAATCATAAAAAAATTTCAATACCCAACCAAATATATTTGCAAAAAAACCTAACATAAATACTCCTTATTTTAAAGGGTCATACCCACCTTTTGAAAATGGATTACACCTTAATATTCTTTTTATACCTAAAAAAATGCCTTTAATACAACCATATTTTTCAACTGCCTGTTTTGTATATTCTGAACAAGTTGGATAGTATTTGCATTTTACTCCTAAAAATTCAAATATAGGTGAAAATATTAATTTATATATTTTTATTAAAAACAATATTATTTTTTTCATTTTATTTTAATATTCCCGTTTTTAAAAATATATTATTCATATCTATTTTTATATTTGTATAATTTGCATTAGAAGTATCTTGCTTTTTTTTCCATAAAAAGATTATATTATAACCTAAATTAATTTGTTCTTCTAATAATCTATAATTTTCTCTAATTAATCTTTTTATTTTATTTCTTCCAACTGCATTTGTTATTTTAGAGCCTATTGCAATTCCTATATTATTAATTTTTTTATTATTTTTTATATAAAAAATTTCAATATATTTTCCAGAATAGTATTTTCCGTTAGTAAAGACATTTTTAAAATCATAATTTTTTTTTAATGTTTCTGTATTTTTCATATTTCACACTCTAAATAAACTATCGCAAAAAGGACCACTTTTTTTCGCGGTCCTTAAATATTAATTTAAGCACTAATTTTTTTTCTTCCTTTTGCACGTCTTGCTTTTAATATATTTCTACCTGCTCTAGTTTTCATTCTTTTCATAAATCCATGTTCTTTTTGTTCTTGTCTATTTTTTGGTTGAAATGTTCTTTTCATTTGGCACCTCCTAATTAGTATTCAAAGTGTATCAATTATACACTAAAATATATATAATTGTCAAGTATTATTTTATTTTTGTTAAAAGTTTTCAGAAATGTCCGGATATAATTTTCAGAAATGTCCGGTTTTTAATTTAATATTTTAATATATA
>CANRES010000019.1 GCA_947629625.1 uncultured Clostridia bacterium
CCGTACGGGAATCGAACCCATGTCTCCGCCGTGAAAGGGCGATGTCTTAACCGCTTGACCAACGGGCCTTATATAAAAGAACTAAATATATTTATTTAGTTCTTTGGTGAGCTATCCGCGACTCGAACGCGGGACAACTTGATTAAAAGTCAAGTGCTCTACCACCTGAGCTAATAGCCCAAAACTTATTTGTAAACAAGTTACCTATATATAATACAGTATTTTTCAACATTTGTCAATACTTTTTTACAATTTTTATGAATTTAATTTTTCAACTAATTCATCAACATCTATTCCATGTACATCACATGCTTCTTCTAATGTTTCTGCTTGTGATGCAGGACAACCTAAACAATGCATTCCAGCATCTAATAATATTTCTGCTTTTTCAGGTGCATTTTCTAATAGTTCTCCTATTTTTGTTGTTTTTTCTATTTTCATTTTTATCCCTCCTCCTCAAAAAAATTTTAATTGTAATAAATATTTTATCATAAATTTTAAAAAAAGTATAGACAAATTTTAAAATTTGTTGTATTATATTCACACACTAATTAAAAGGTGGTGATATTATAGAAAAATTAGTAAATCTTTTCTTTATATCTTTTATTATTAATCTTTTTATAGTTTTTTATTCAATTTACTCTTATCTTAGCATGACAGTATTCCACAATTTACAAGGTTCAAAACTAAATATAAAAAAAGATTCATTTAAAAATTACTAGGAGGTCGATATGTTTGTAAATACTCTTTTTAGGAGAATTTGCTTTATTTCATTTGGTCTTGCAATTATTTTAGCAATAAAAGTATATCTATTTTCTCCTATTTATTATGCAGAAAGTGTTATATTTCCTTACGCAATTACGCCTTTTGATATATGCAAAGAATATCCTGAATTTTGGTTAAAACTAAAATATTATTACATATTATTTTCTTTTTTATCTGCACTAATTTATTTGAATTCAATTTATAATTTTTTATTCAAGAAAAAAAAGAAACAAATTAAATTTACTGAATATTCTAAAAATAAAAATTCAAAAAATTTGTCATTATTAATAGGAAATACTACTGATAATATTCCAATTATTATCCCTGAATCTAGTTTATATCAAAACATCTTAATAACCGGAACTATTGGTACTGGTAAAACAAGTTGTGCAATTTACCCATTTACTAAACAACTTTTGCAATATCAGTGTTATAATACGGATTTAAAACTTGGTATGCTTATTCTAGATGTTAAAGGAAATTATTATAAAAAAGTAACTGAATATGCAAAAAAATTTGGTAGAGAAAATGATTTATTGGTTATAGAATTAAATGGTAATATTCATTATAACCCACTAGATAAACCTAATTTGAAACCTGCAATTCTTGCTAATAGATTAAAGACTATATTAACTTTATTTTCACAAAATAATGGTGAAAGTTATTGGTTAGATAAGGCAGAACAAGTTTTAACAGAATGTATTAAACTTTGTAGATTATATAATAATGGATATGTTACTTTTGTTGAATTACACAAATTAATTACTATTCCAAATTATTATTCTGATAAAATATCTATTTTAAGAGAAAATTTTTTATCTGGAAAACTTTCTAAGTCTGATGTGCACAATTTACTTTCTGCTATTGAGTTTTTTGAAAAAGAATTTAATTCATTGGATAATAGAACTTTATCTATTTTAAAATCTGAAATTACTAGAATTACTGGTTGTTTTGTTTCTGATTATGATGTTTTAGATATTTTCTCTCCTCCAAAAGATAAACAAAATTTTACAGGTTTTAAAGATGTTATTGATAATGGAAAAATCGTTGTTTTAAATATGAATATTGCTGAATATAGAAATTTATCTAAAATTATTGCTGCATATTTAAAATTAGATTTTCAAACAGAAGTTATGTCAAGATTAGCCAATAAAGATAAAAACAATTTTAGGAGTGTTGCTTTTATAAGTGACGAATATCACGAATATGTAACTGATACAGATGCTAATTTTTTTGCACAGTCAAGAGAGGCTAAATGTGTAAATATTGTTGCTACTCAAAGTTATACTTCTCTTTTAAGTGCTTTAAATAATCAATATACTGTAAAGGTTATTGTTCAAAATTTAATTAATAAATTGTGGTTTAGAACAGATGATACTTTTACTATTGAAGATGCTCAAAAGCAAATTGGTAAAGAAGAAAAGATTAAATATTCTCAAAGTTATTCTGAAAATTCAAAAGAAACTAATTTTAATTATTTTACAAATTCTTTGAGTTCTCAAAATTCTAGTTTATCTGAAAGTATTAATTCTTATACTCAATTCGATTTTATTTTTGATACTAATTTTTTTACTCAGGAATTAGAAACTTTTTCTTGCTTGGCATTTTTATCTACGGGTACAAAGATTATCCCACCTATGAAGTTGAATTTAATACCGTATTTTAAACAAGATTAATTTGTAATTTTTTTAGATTTTCCTTTAAAAATACCATATTTTCACTTTATATTGCAAAACTAAAAAAATTCATGGAGGTTTTTATTTAATAAAAAAATTACAATAATATTTTATTTTTAAAAATTTTTAGAGCATTTTTTAATGCTTAGATGGAGGTTTTTTATGAAAAAATTTTATTATATTTTATTTACTTTTATTTTATTTTTTATATTTTTATTTACATTTTCTACTTATAGTTTTGGTGCTTATCCTAAACTTATTTCAAAATTAATTAATGCTTTTGATCAAATTCAATCTTATATTGTAGCGATTGCTACCCCTGCTGCCGCAATTTCTATTGGTGCAGGTTTCCTTATGCAAAAGTTTAGTTTTGGTGATGATGAAAGAATTAGGACAGGTAAAAAATTAGTTAGAACTTCTATTGTTTGCTATGCTTTTATTTTATTACTTGATTTAATTTTATCTGCTATCGAAACTTTAGTTACTTAATTTTTATTAAATTTATTTTTTATAGATGGGAGGAAGGTATGTTTATTTAATTTAAATATTTCATACAAATATATATGAATAAAACACAAATTATAAATACTATAATAGAAGCTCTTAACACTATTTTTGGTAATTTTTTTAATTCCATAGATAATAATATTTATTCTACTTTAGACGAAATTACTTTTATTGATAGTAGTATATTAAATTCTGCTTATTTTGAAAAAATATTTGGTATTTCTTCTTCAAGTGGTATTTTATTAATTGCAAATGCTTTGCTAGTAGGTTTTGTAGTGTATTATTGTATTAGATTATTACTTTCAAATTTGGCTATTACCGAGGCACAAAGTCCTTATTCTTTTATTTTTAAAATTATTTTTTATGGAATTTGTATGAATTTTTCTTATTTTATTTGCGACCAAATTATTAATATTAATTATGAATTGTCTTATGCTATTAGAGAAGTAGGTTATGAAACTTTTGGTATAGAAATGAATTTTTGTAATTTAATTGATAAATTAAATTCCGTTATTTATATTGAATCGAATACTGTTGATTTTTTCTCTTTTGATGGAATTATTAAAAGTATTATTTCTTTTGGTTTTTTTAATTTATTTTTTTCTTATTCTATAAGATATATTTTAGTTAAGGTTTTTATATTAATTTCTCCTTTTGCTATATTATCACTTTGTACTAATCAAACTGCTAATTTCTGCAAGTCTTGGTTTAAATGCTTTTTATCTTTACTTTTTATACAAGATTTTGTTTCTATTACTTTAATTATAATTTATTCAATTCAATTAAAAAGTAATGATATTTTATCTAAGTTTTTATTTATTGGTTGTATTTTTGTTTTAATTAGGGCTAATTCTTATATTAAAGAATTTATGGGCGGTATTTCAACTGAAATTCAAACTGGTATTAATGGTATTAAAAGTATGATTAAATAATTTTAGGAGGTTAAGATGAAGTTTATTTTTCCGCAAAATTATAAATTTAATAATAAATTATTTGGAATTATTGATTATTCTACTGCAATTGTTAATATTGTTTGGTATATTTTTATTTTTTGTTTATTAAATTTATTTTTGAAAAATTTAAGTATAAAAATTTTTTTATTTATTATTTTGTGTTCACCACTATTCATTTTTAGTATAGTTGGTTTTAATCACGAAAATATTATTTATGTCTTTTTATATGTTTTAAAATTTATTAAAAATAAAAAAATTTATTTATACAAATAGTTGTAAATTCTGCTTTAAAATGATATAATTTTTAATATATTAAGTCGTTTTGAAGGAGAATTGAAATGAAACTTGAACAAAATGAAATGCCTTTATTATTTTCAAATACAAGTTTACCTGATGTTTTTTTTACAGAATATTTGTCTCAGTCTAATGGAGATTATATAAAAGTTTATTTATTTATGTTTTTTCTTTCTAAATATAATAAAGATATTAAAATAAATGACTTGTCTAAAAAATTAGCCCTACCATTTAATGTTATTCAAGATGCCGTAAAGTATTGGGAAGATTTAGGTGTTATAACTAAAAAAAATACTGGTTTTATTTTTAATAATTTACAAGAAATTGAATTACATAAATTATATAAACCAAAGGTTTCTCTTTCAAGTGAAGATATAGAAAAAAATGCGCAAAGTCAAAGTAGAGCACGTGCTATTGAAAATATTAATACTTCTTTTTTCCAAGGTATGATGTCTCCTTCTTGGTATTCAGATATTGATTTATGGTTTAAGAAGTATGGTTTTGATGAGCAGGTTATGATTGCTTTATTTAGATATTGTTTTGAAAAGTCTGCTTTACACAGAAATTATATCCAAGTAGTCGCTGATGCTTGGTTTAAAAATAATATAAAAACTTTTAGTGATTTAGATTATTATTTCCAAAAACAAGAAAAGATAAATAAAATTAAAAAGCAGGTTTCTAAAAAACTTGGTCTTACTCGTACTTTATCTCAATATGAAGAAGCATATATTGAAAAATGGGTTGTGGATTTTAATTATGAATTTAATGTTATTGAAATTGCGTTAAAACGCACTACTTCTAAGGCTAATCCTACTTTCGATTATATTGATAAATTGATTTGTAGTTGGAATGAACGTGGACTTAAAACTGTTGATGATGTTAATAAGTTTTTATTAGAATTTAAGCAAAAACAAAAAAATGTTAAAGAGTTAGAGAAAAAGACTAATTATAATAATCATAATCAAAGAAAGTATGATAATTTAGATAGTTTATATGCTAATAATTAATAGGAAAGGAAATATATTTTAATGTCTAATTCTACACTAAATAATTTATTAAAAGAATATGAAGAAAAAAGACTTCGTGCAAATTTAGATGCAGAAAAAAGAAAAGAAGATTTATATTCTTCTAATAAAAGATTACAAGAAATTGATGAAGAACTTCATAAAATTGGTTTTAATAAGATTAATTCTATTTTAAATGATTCTAGTATTTCTATTAATGATTTATTAGAAAATATTAATAATTTAAAAATTGAAAAAGATAAAATTTTAAATAAATTAAATATTAATGCTGATTATTTATTACCTAAATATGAATGTTCTTTATGTAATGATACTGGTTTTATTAAAAATAATAATTCTTATGAATTGTGTTCTTGTATTAAACAAAAAATTTTTGATATTGAATATAATAAATCTAATTTAGGAAATTTAGAAAAAGATAATTTTGATAATTTTAATATTAATTTATATTCAAATGATGTTGATATTGATAAATATTCTTCTAAGATTTCTCCTAGACAAAATATATTAAATATTAAAAAAATTATTGATAATTTTATAGAAAATTTTGATAATCCTGAGGAAAAGAATTTATTATTTACGGGTGATACTGGTTTAGGAAAAACTTTTTTATCTAATTGTATTGCAAATGAAATTTTAAAATTAGGGAAAACAGTTTTATATCAAACTGCTCCAAATATGCTTGATACAATTATAGATTACAGGTTTGGTAAGGATAATGTTCCAAATAATATTTATGAAAATATTTTAAATGTTGATTTATTAATTATTGATGATTTAGGAACTGAAAGTATGAATTCTATGAAATATACAGAGTTATTTAATATAATTAATTCACGTTTATTAAATCAAAATAATCATATTACTAAAACTATTATTTCTACTAATTTAAATATTCAAAATTTGTTTGATACTTATAATGAAAGAATTGCTTCAAGATTTGTTGGTTATTATAATATTTGTAGATTTTTTGGTAATGATATAAGATTTAAAAAAAATTAAAGGTGGTATTTTTTACCACCTTTTTATTTTTGTTATATTTTTTAAAACTTAATTTTCACTTTCTTCTTGCATTTCTTTTTCTTCTGGTAATAATGTTTCTATGCTTACTACTTTTCCACCGTCATTTGTTCTCATAAGTGTTACACCTTGTGTTGAACGACCTAATACACTTATATCTGAAACATTTAATCTTATTATTACTCCAGTATCTGTTATTAACATTACATCTTCTTCGTCTGTTGCTATTCTAATTCCTATTATTTTTCCTGTTTTTGGTGTAATTTTGTATGTTATAACTCCTTTTCCACCTCTTGCTTGTACTTTATATTCTTCTAATTCTGTTCTTTTTCCAAATCCATTTTCAGTTATTGCAAGTAACGTTGCATTTTTATTTCCGGCTATTATTGATTCCATTCCTATTACTTTATCGCATTCATTTAGTCTAATTCCTATTACACCTTGTCCTGTTCTTCCTATTGGTCTTACATCTTTTTCATCAAATGTAATACATAAACCTAATTCAGTAACTAATACAACATTATCTTCACCATCTGTTAATCTAACTGATATTAATTCGTCTTCTTCTTTTAAATTTATTGCTTGTAATCCAGATTTTCTTGAAGAATCATATTCTTTTAATGGTGTTTTCTTTATTAAACCACTCTTTGTTGCCATTAATAAATATTTTCCTTCTGCAAAATTTTGAATTGGTATTACTGCTGAAATTTTTTCTCCAGGATCTAAGCTTAATAAATTTACTATTGCAGTACCTTTTGCAGTTCTTCCTGCTTCTGGTATTTCGTATCCTCTTAATCTATATAGTTTGCCTTTATTACTGAAGAATAATACTGTATCATGTGTTGATGCTGTAAATATTTGTTTTACAAAGTCTTCTTCTCTTGTTGCTATTCCTGTAATTCCTTTTCCTCCTCTTCTTTGGCTCTTATATGTATCTATTGGCATTCTTTTTACATATCCAAAGTATGTTAGTGCTATTACAGTTTGTTCTTCTTTTATTAAATCTTCTACTTCAAATTCTCCTGCGGCTGCAATGATTTTTGTTTTTCTTTCATCTCCAAATTTTTCTTTTATTTCTAGTAATTCTTCTTTTATTATATCGAAAACTAATTTTTCACTACCTATAACTTCTTTATAATATGCAATTAATTTCATTAATTCATCATATTCTTCGTCTATTTTTTCTCTTTGTAAACCAGATAATGTTTTTAATCTCATATCTAATATTGCTTGCGCTTGTATATCAGTAAATCCAAATCTTGCAATTAATCTTTCTTTTGCATCGTCATAAGATTCACGTATTATTTTTATTACTTCATCTATGTTGTCTATTGCTATTTTTAAACCTTCTAATATATGTGCTCTTGCTTCTGCTTTGTCTAAATCAAATTTTGTTCTACGTAATGTTACTATTTTTCTATGCTCTAAATAGTAGTTTAAACATTCTCTTAATGTTAATATTTTTGGTTCTCCATTTACTAATGCTAACATTATTACTCCAAATGTATCTTGCATTTGTGTAAATTTATATAATTGATTTAATACTACTTGTGCATTTGCATCCCTTTTTAGTTCTACTACTAAACGTACTTTTTTCTCTCTATCTGATTCGTCTCTTACTCCTGATATTCCTTCTATTCTTTTTTCTCTTGCAAGTTGGTCTATTGTTTGATGTAATTTTGCTTTATTAACTTGGTAAGGTAATGATGTTATTACTATTCTTTGTCTATTTCCGCTCATTTCTTCTATTTCTGCTTCTGCTCTCATTGTTATTTTACCTTTTCCTGTTGTGTATGCTTCTTTTATTCCTTCTCTGCCTAAAATTGTTGCTCCCGTAGGGAAATCTGGTCCTTTTATAACTTGCATTAATTCTTCATCTGTAACATTGTCTTCATCTATTATTTTTATTATTCCATTTATTACTTCTGTTAGGTTATGTGGTGGTATATTTGTAGCCATTCCAACTGCTATTCCTGATGAACCATTTATTAATAATGCTGGAATTTTTGCAGGTAATACTACTGGTTCTTGTAGTCTATCGTCATAGTTTGGCATAAAATCTACTGTATTTTTTTCAATGTCTGCTAACATATAGTTTGATATTTTTGACATTCTTGCTTCTGTGTACCTCATTGCAGCAGGTGGGTCTCCATCTATTGAACCAAAGTTTCCATGTCCATCAATTAACATATATCTTAATGAGAAATCTTGCGCCATTCTTACCATTGCATCATATACTGCTGCATCTCCATGTGGATGGTATCTTCCTAAAACTGAACCTACTGTGTTTGCACATTTTCTGTATGGCTTGTCTGATGTTATTCCGTCTTCATGCATTGCATATAGTATTCTTCTATGTACTGGTTTTAATCCGTCTCTAACATCTGGTAATGCACGTGATACTATAACACTCATTGCATAATCAATATAGGCTGTTCTCATTTCTTCTTCAATATTTCTTTCAATAATTTTCTCGCCTTCAATGTCCATTATTTTAACCTCTTTCATTATTTATTTTATGGTATTATTATACTAAAATACGTTAAATTATGCAAGAAAATTTTTAAAAATATTTTATTTTTTATTAATTAAAAATTATAATTTTTCATAAGAATTATCCCATAATTCATTACAACTAATATCTATATCTTTATTCCAACTAATACCATATCCGCCTTTGTCAACTTTAACTTTTTTAAATAATTTTTTATCTTGTAAATTATTAAATTGATAAAATTTATCTATTAATTTTTTTACATCATAATATTTAATTTCACCAGATATAAACTCTATTTTTAATTCCATATCTTTTAATGGTTCAACTTTTTTTACTTTATGAAACATATCTTTTCCCCCAATTACTCCAATGGAGTTATTTTTTTAAATACTTGATTATTCCACATTTTTATAATTTCATTTTTATTAATTTCTACCCACTCTTTTACCATATTATATGCTTTTTCAGGTATATTTCCATCTATTATTTCTAATGTCTTAATATCCATTGCAGCAGAATATTTTCCATAAAAAATATGTATATGAGGTGGATTATGCTCCGTTTGCGAAAAATACATTTTTATCGTTATTCCATAAAATCTTGATATTTCAGGCATCTTATTCTCCTTTATAATTATATTATTATTTAGTTTTTTTGTCAATTATTTTTATGCTAATTTTTTTGCTAATTCTATTTCTTCTTCGGTTAAATTTATATTTCCATTTTTATTTTGAATTAGTGTTTGTATATTCTCTATTTTTCTTGCTTCTTGTATAGTATTTTCAAGTGGTAATAATTCTTTTAATTGAGTTTTTATTTTTTTATATTCTCTTTGCATTCCTTCAATATCTTTTTTATTAAAGCATTCATTCCAATTTGATATGTATTTTCCTACTTTTTCTGTTGATTTTACTTGTGTCATAAATTCTTCTTCTATTTTATTTGATACTGTATTTATAATTGCATTTTTCCCCCTTTTTATTAAATTTGATGTATTTTTTGATATTGCTTTATTTTTAGTTGCTGATTTTAACACTGTATCAACTGTTGTAGATACCGCATCTAAAATTCCACCTTTCTTTACGGCTGTATGTGCTTGTGAAATTGAATCAAATTTTCCTGTAACTATGCCTAATGCACTTTTTCCTATTTCTATTGCAGATTTTATTGCAGAATTTATACCTTCTTTAAAACCTTGATTCATTATTACATTTTTTATATCTATAACTTGCGTTTCTACTAAATCTGGTAATATTGCTCTTAAACCTATATCAATTCCTGTATTAATAACTTTACCTAATGTACTTTCTAAAAATTTATTTTGAGATTCTTCTGTAACCGAATTTATATTTACATCATTTTCTATTTCATTTTCAATTTTATTATTATTTTGATTTATATTATTTTCTTCTAATTCTATTTCCATAATTTTTTCTCCTTTATTTTTTTAATATTTTATTTTTTATTTTAATATTTTTTGTGATATTTTTTTATATTCTTTTTTTATTTTTTTATTAATATATTTTTTATTCATATTTTTATTTATTAATTTATTATAATTTTTATTAAAAAATATATTTCCTAAAAAATTATATTCTGAAAAAATATTTTTTAAAATAATTTCATCAACACCATCATTTGTTTTTTTATTATTTATAATATTTATTTTTTTATTTTTTATATTAATATTATTTGTATAATTATTTAATATATTAATTGATTTTTTTATTTGTATTAAATTTGCTTCTATTAAAAAAATTATTTCATCACTAAATTTCATAATTAAATTATTATATTCATTATTATTTGTTTCTGTATCAATTAAAATTATATTATATTCATTATTTAAATTTTGTAATATTTCATAAATTTCATTTTTATTTTTTAATATTAAATCTATTCCTGAAATTAAATTTATTTTATTATTTATTTTTATTATTAATTTTTTTATATTATTTTTTTCTTCGCATAAATTTTTTATAAATTCATAATTATCTAAATTTTCTTTTATATTTTTTGGATATTTATTTACTCCAAATAATGTATGTATGCAACTATTTAATAAATCAAAATCTATTATTAATATTTTATTTTTTCCATTACAAAAAGCATTTGCTAATTGTACTGTAAATATACTTTTTCCTACACCTCCTATTCCTGTTATTGCAATTATTTTTTTTGTAATTTTTTTTATTTTAAAAATATTTTTTATTTTATTAATTATTTTTTTTATTTTATTTTCTTTTTTATTTTTTATTTCTAATTTATTTTTTTTAATTTCATTTTCGCTTATTTTATTTTTAATTTTTTTAATTTTATTTTCGTTTATTTTATATTTATTTTTTTCATACAAATTATTTAAATAATTTTCTTCTATATTTTTTATATTATTATTAATATTTTTTTCTTCTATTTTTTTTAAATTATTATTTAAATTATTTTTTTTATTTTCATAAAAATTATTTTCTAAATTATTTATATTATTAATATTATTTTTTTGTATTTTATTTTCTTCAAAAATTAAATTAATTATATTATTAAAATTAAAATTTTCTTTTAAAAATATTTTATTTATTTTTTTATTATTTAAATATTTTATTTTTTCTAAATTATTTTCTTTTAATATTACAATTATTTCTATATTTTTATTAATTAATTTTATTGTATCTATTAAATCTTCAAATTCTATTTGTCCATCAATTTCTTCATTGAATATTAATATATCTACATTTTTTTCATTTTCTAAAACCTCCAAAATTCCTTCTTTATATGGAATATCTAATGTTAATATTTCTATATTTTCATATTTTTTTAATTCTTCATTTAATTTTTTATCTCCTATTGCTGTTATTATTTTTTTCATTTTTTTCCCCTTAATTTCCATTGTTATTTCCTGAAATTATTTTTCTTTCAAATTCATCTGATTCTATTTTTGTTAATATATGGTCATCTCCAACAAACATTAAACTTTCTCCTCTTTTCAAAGATTTTATTTCTATTTTTTCTTTTTCAGATAAATTTGTATATTCTGATAATATTTTTATATTTTCTTCTTCAAGTGAAAAAAATGTTTTTATACTTGAATTATTTAAAATACTTTTTCCATAAGTTCCATTTTCTAAACTAAATAAATCTGATATATCTTGTGTTATTGCTACTGCACTTCCTCCATATTTTCTTATTGTTTTAAATATTTTATATATAAAACTTGCTACATATTTATTTGATGTTACTCCAATTAATCTCCATATTTCGTCTAGATAAATTGCCTTTTTTTCATTTCTATTTAATTTAATTTTATCCCAAAATAATATTGTAAAAATATACATTCCATATTTTAAATTTTCTTCACCTAATTCATAAACATCTGCTACTATTAATTTATTGTCAATTTTTATGTTAGTTTTATTATTAAAAAATTTTAATGAACCTTTTATAAATGGAATTAATTTTATTTTTAATTTTTTTGTTCTAATATCTTTATCTAATATATTATATAAATCTTCTAATATTGGCATGTCTTCACTTGTTTTAAATATTACTTTTGGAATATTATTTTCTATTATTTCTTTATATAAACTATTATCATCAAATGTAATATTTTTTTCTTTATAACATTCAATTATTTTTTCTTCTAATATTGCTTTTTCTTCTTCATCTAATTCTCCAAATATTAAATTAAAAAAACCTATTAATTCTCCAATTTTTGTTGCTAAATATCCTGAATCATTTTCTTCAACACTTTCTTTTCTTATATCAAAAATATTTAAAAATGTATTTGATGTTGGTCCAATTTGTAATAATGTTCCTCCTAATTCTTCACATAAATTTGTATATTCTCTGTCTGGGTCTACTATATATTGTTCTATTCCTAATAATCTATTTCTTAATATTAATAATTTTGTGTAATATGATTTTCCTGCTCCACTTGTTCCAAATATGCATATATTTGCATTTTTATATTTTTCTGTATTATATCTATCTATAAATACAAGTGAATTATTGTATATATTTGTTCCTATGAATATTCCATTTTCATCAAATATTGATGATGATATAAATGGATATGTTGCAATTAAACCGCTTGTTAATACATTTCTTTTTGTAACTTCTTTTACATCTGCATTGTTGTCCATTGTTGGAATACAAGATAAATATGCTTGTTCTTGCCTAAAATATGCTCTCCTTGTTTGCATTCCTTTACTTTGTGCTATTCCTTCTACTTTATTTAATAAATATTCTAGTTCTTTTAAATCATTTGAATATATGTTTAGATAAATATATAAAAAATATAATTCTTCATTGTTTACTTGCATTTCTCTTCTAATATATTTCGCGTCATTGTATGTAAATGCTGCTATGTCTATATCTTGTCTATTTTGATTTGTTATTTGTAAATCTACTCCTATGTTTCCTATATGATATGTTAAATCTCTTATTATTTTATATGAATCTTTTTTTTCATAAAATATTGATATGTTCATATTGATATTTGTATCTATTAATGCTTTTAATAATAAATCTGTCTGTTCTTTATAATAATTTACTATTAATAATGTTGAATAATATGTATTATCTATTTCAATATATTTTGGATTATTTAAGTTTATATATGATGGGCTTATATAGTCTATATCTGTAAATGCTCCTTCATAAAATTCTATATTTTCTTTTTTTGTATTTATTTTATTTTTCGTATTTAACACCTCTTTTGGAATTTATTAGATAGATATAGTGAAAAATATTTTTCACTATATCTTTTATAAAAAGCCTAATGTATTGGGATATACATAGAATTGCTTTTTGAATTAACTATTTTTAATTGTTTAGATAGATTCTTGAATTTAAAAACGAATATAATATTTTTTTTGTTTCTTCTTTTTCTTCTAATTCAAATACTACGTTTCCACATCTTGAAAGGCATTCTTTTATTTTAAAAAATTTATCATTTAATTGCTCTATAATAATGTCTTCTACATTTCCATTTATATTATTTTGTTGTGATTTTTCTTTTATTACTATATAAAAATTTTTTGATGAAGATTTTTTTTCTTGATTTATTTTTTGAATAAATGAGATATAATTTTTAGAAATTTCAGAAATTTTAAAATTATTTTCTTTTTTATTTTGCTCTTTAATTCTTAAAATATGTTTTGATAAGTCTTCCTTGTTACTTTGTATTAAAATTTGTAAATCAAAGTTACAGGTTTTTAAAAAAATTTTATATGAATTTAATATTGCCTGTTTTTCTAAATCCGATTTTAAATTAAAATTTATTGGAATTATTTTTATTATTTTTATATAAGTTGAATCTTTCAGTTTTATAATTCCTCTATTTAGAATTTTTCTGTAAGGCAACCAATTTTGAATAGAATCTATCTGGTTACGATTCATCACATCACCTTTCTTTATGTTTTTGATATTTCCATAATAACTCCAAAATATTGATTTGTCAAGAACTTTTCATCGTCAAATACCGACATTATTCGACATTTGCTACTTTTTTATTATTTTTATTTTTGATAAAAAATATCGATTTTTCCTTTATTTTATAGTAATTTGCAATTATTTTATCATTTTACTATTATATTAATTTTAATTTATTAGTTATATATTTTTTAGGATAAAATTTGGAAAAAAATAATAAATTAATTTTGAATATTAAAAAAATTTTTGAACATAATAATAACATAAGGTGAATATTAGTTGAACGAAGAGTAATATTAGGTCTCAATTATATGGCTTTTTATTATTCGAGCAAAGATATATTAAGGCTTTTCTTAGGTCTTAATATGTCGGCGATAAGAATATATTATTTATATGCAAGCTATATTTTTATTACTTCTCATCTTTCTTTTTTAGATTATATTTATATATGGTTACATTATAGGTAATATATTTGAGTTAAGATTATATTTATATCTTTAAAGGCTTGTTACTAGTCCTTCTGGGATGAATATAGGTTTTTAAGGTGTTTTTATAGTCGAGCAACTGATTAATATGTGTGGTGTATGGCTTATTTATATAGCAATATATATTAGGTCAGTAATTATACATATTAGTCTTAGTGTTAGATTAATATTTGCTTTATCGATAAGTAAAAACGAGGGGTTCTAAGTCCTCGCTTTTACTTATTTATTTAATAATTATATATCTAAGTTCTTTACATATTTTGCATTTTTTTCTATAAATTCTCTTCTTGGAGCAATTTCATCTCCCATTAAAACTGTAAATATTTCGTCTGCTTGAATTGCATCTTCTAATTTAACTTTTACAAGAATTCTAGTTTCAGGATTCATTGTTGTTTCCCATAATTGTTCAGGGTTCATTTCTCCTAAACCTTTATATCTTTGTAAATTTAATTGGTCTCTTGCTATACCTTTTTTTTCTAATTCTTTATAAGATTTCTCTAAATCTTCATCTGTATAGCAATATATATCTTCCATTCCTTTTTTTGATAATTTATATAAAGGTGGTTGTGCTAAATATACATTTCCATTTTCAATTAATGGTCTCATATATCTATAGAAAAATGTTAATAATAATGTTCTAATATGTGCACCATCAACATCAGCATCTGCCATTATTATAACTTTACCATATCTAATTTTTGTAATATCAAAATCTGCTCCTATTCCTGCTCCTACTGCTAATATAACAGGTTGTAATTTATCATTATTATAAATTTTATCTGCTCTTGATTTTTCAACATTTAACATTTTTCCCCATAATGGTAATATTGCTTGAAATCTTCTATCTCTACCTTGTTTTGCACTACCACCAGCAGAATCTCCCTCAACTATATATACTTCACATTGTTCAGGGTCTTTTCCACTACAATCTGCTAATTTTCCCGGTAAAGTTGAACCTTCTAAGGCATTCTTTTTTCTAACTAATTCCCTTGCTTTTCTTGCTGCTTCTCTTGCTCTTGATGCACTTATACATTTTTCTAAAATTGCTTTTGCTACACTTGGATTTTCTTCTAAAAATGTTGCTAATGCGTCATTTACTGCACTTTGAACAAGACCTGTAACTTCACTGTTTCCTAATTTTGTTTTAGTTTGTCCTTCAAATTGTGGTTCTTTTACTTTTACAGAAATTACTGCAGTTATTCCTTCCCTAATGTCTTCACCTTGTAAATTTTGGTCTTTTTCTTTTAATATATTATGACTTCTTGCATAATCATTAAATACTTTTGTTAATCCTCTTTTAAATCCTTCAAGATGTGTTCCACCTTCTATTGTATTAATATTGTTTACAAATGAATATATATTTTCATTATATGATGTTGTATATTGTATTGCAATTTCAATTGGAAATTCTCCTGCTTTATCAATATATATTGGTTCATTGTGTAATTTTTCTTTATTTTTATTTAAAAATTCTACAAAAGAATTTAATCCACCTTCATAACAAAACTCTGCTTTTTGTGGAGTTTCACCTCTTAAATCTTCTATTGTAATTCTTAAACCTTTTGTTAAAAAAGCCATTTCTCTAAAACGTTTTTCTAAAACTTCATATTCATAATCTAATGTTTCAAAAATTGTTCCATCTGCAAAAAATCTAACTTTTGTTCCTGTTTTATCTGAATCTCCTATTCTTGTTAATGGTTTTACTGTTTTTCCTCTTTCAAAACTAATTTGATAAATTCCTCCATCTCTTTGTACAGTAACTTCTGTCCATTCTGATAGTGCATTTACAACTGATGAACCAACTCCATGTAGTCCTCCTGATACTTTATAACCACTATCTCCACCAAATTTACCTCCTGCATGTAATACTGTATAAACTGTTTCTACTGTTGATAAACCTGTTTTTGGATGTATTTCTACGGGAATTCCTCTTCCATCATCTTCTACACTTATTATATTTCCTGGTTCTATAATAACATGAATATTTTTGCAATATCCTGCTAATGCTTCATCAACACTATTGTCTACTATTTCATATACTAAATGGTGTAATCCTCTAACAGATACACTTCCTATATACATACCTGGTCTTTTTCTTACGGCTTCAAGACCTTCTAATACTTGTATTTGATTTGCTCCATACTCGTGCTCAAATTTTTCCATTAATATACCTCCTGTCAATTATCACAATTATATATTTAAAAAATAAAAAAATCAAGAGTAATCCAAAAATTTTTCTTGATTTCCATATACAAAAATCTAAAAAAATAAAAATAAGTACTGGTTATTTTCCAGTACTTATTTTTAACTATTTTATATATAAAGCTATCCTAAATCCTATATTGCCATCTCCATAACCAATTGGTGGATTATTACGATATAAAGCTACATTGCCATTGCCATATCCATTAAAACTTCCTGCCCTATCTATTCCTTTAATAATATTTTCTTCATCTATAAATTCCTCAGTTGTCCATTCCCATACATTTCCTGCTAAATCATATATATTATTTCTTTTTGTATACTCTGTATTTCCAGTCTTTAATAACCAACTATATTCCTCAGAAACTTTTCCATTATTTGGTTTCGTTATTGAATTTGATTTAATCCAATTTATTCCTGGTACATAATTATCATGAAAAACAGAATAAAAAGTTATTCCTGTTATTCTAGCACTTCTATAATTTCCCCAACTTGTACTATCTTCATATACTTCATTTTTTTCTAATGCTCCACTTTTTATTAACCATCTTAAAGTAGTATCCCACATTTTTCCTGTTAACAAATTACTTTCAATATAATTGTTATCAGAATACATATTTTCTACATTTAACTTTGCAGTTTCATAAGTTATATCAGTCCAAGGAATTTGATTTTTTTTACTTACAGGAATTCCACTAACATTTCTTATTTCTAAATTTTTTTCTTCACTAAAATCATCTGTATTAGTAAATTTTTCTACCAAATTTTCAGGAACCCCTGCTTCATATCTTCCTATATAAAATCCTTCATATTTTTTTATTTGAATTTCTTCATCTTCTATTTTATTTAGTGTATCATCACCAATTTGAGAAATATCTGTTATTTTTTTTTGATTTTTTGTTCCAAATTCTTTTTCATATTTAGGAACATTATTTTCTTCAAATTCTTTATTATTTTTTGTGTCTACTGTATCTTCTATATATGCTGGTACCCACACAAATTGATTTCCGTCTTTATCCTCTATTACTAGTCCACTATTCCATCCATCTACTGTTTTTCCATCACTTGATTTCCAACTTGCCCCTTCATTTGATGTTTTAAACCCTACTGGTATTACTGGGTTATTATATGCAAAGTTTTTATCTCCTGTTATTGTTTGATTTTCTTTTCCTTCTGTATTATCTAATATTCCAAATTGTGTTTGTATTTTTAATGTTAAATCGTCTAATTGTTTTACTTCATCTTCTGCTTTTGCTTGATATGTGTCTACTGCTTTTTGTGAATTGTCAATTATTCCTGTATGCAACACTATACTTAATGTTACCCCTGCTAATATTAACAATACTATTATTGTTATTACTAACGCAATTAACGTTATACCTCTTTCTTTTAAAATTTTTTCTTTCATATTTTTTTAACTCCTCATTTAAAATTTTTATTTTGTTTTTTTCATGTTTAGTAATTAAATTTAAAACAAAAAAAGCCAATTTATTTATATGCGTAATGGTATTACTAACATATAAACAAAGTTGACTCTGTTTATTTTTTTTATTAAATTTAATTTTAAACTAAAAAATGACGCAATTATTCTATCTTCTAAACATACTGTGTGTGTGTGTGTGTGTGTGTGTGTAGAGTACCAACGGTTTCAAGACTTGCTATCATTTTTATTTCTCCTTTCTTTTGTATTTTTATTTCTACTTGTATTATTTTATACAAACTTTAATATATTGTCAATATAATTATTAAATTTTTATAACATGTCCATTTTTTACATTAAAAATATTTTTTTCTAAATTATCTAATTCAATAATATCCGTACAAGTAATAATAACTTGAATATCATTAATTTTTTTAATAAAATTATTTATTCTATTTTTATCTAATTCAGACATAAAATCATCTAATAATAAAACAGGATATTCACCAATTTCGTCATAAACAATTTGTAATTCAGCCATTTTTAAAGATAAAATTGTTGTTCTATGTTGACCTTGTGAACCATAAATATTTACTTGTTTATTATTAATACTTAAAATAAAATCATCTCTATGAATTCCTTTTGTAGTATATCCTTTTAAAATATCTATTTCTCTTGATTTTTTTAAAACTTCTAAAAATTGTTCTTTATTTATAAAATCAGAAATATATTTTATTTTAATTTCTTCTATATTATTTGTAATTTCTTTATGAATATTATTTATTTTTTTTATAATTTTTTCTATAAATTCTTTTCTATAATTAAAAACATTTTGAGCATAATCTGCTAATTTTTCGTCCCAAATATCTAATAATTCTTGTGATTTTTTTTCAATTTTTATTTGCCTTAAATAATTATTTCTTTGTTCTAATGTTTTTAAAAATAAATTTAAATTATATACATATAATGGTCGTAATTGACTAATCATAATATCTAAAAATTTTCTTCTACTTGAAGGACCATTTTTTAATATATTAATATCATCTGGACTAAAAATAACTACATTAATATTTCCTAAAATTTCACTTAATTTTTTTAATTTTATTCCATTAATACTTATTATTTTTTTTTCGCCAATTTCAATTTTAATTTTTCCATCTCTATCTACTTTTTGAAAATCAATTTCAATTAAAGAATTATTTTCATCAAATTTAATTAATTCTACATCTTTTTTATTTCTAAAAGATTTTCCCATTGCACATAAAAATATTGCTTCTAAAATATTAGTTTTTCCTTGTGCATTATCTCCATATAAAATATTAATATTTTTATTAAAATCAATTTCTTGTTCTTCATAATTACGAAAATTTTTTAATTTTAATTTAGTTATGTACATATTTTATTCCTTCATTCTAATAGGTAAAATCATATATGTATAATCTCCATTTTCTTCAACTGGTCTAATTACACATGGAGAAATATTTGATACTAAATCAATAAATATTTCATCATCATCTATTACCTTTAACGCATCTAGAAAATATTTTGGATTAAATCCTACTTCTAAATTCTTTCCTTCTGTTGAAACAAATAATTCTTCTTTTGCATCTCCTGTTTGATTTGTACATGAAATTATAATTTTTCCAATATCTATTGTAACTTTAACAGGATATTTTTTTTCTTTTTCTATTGAAGATGATGAAATTAAACTAATTCTTTCAAAACAATTTTGAATATCATTTTTATTTACTCTTATTCTTGTTTTCCAATTTTCTGGAATACTTTTTTCATAATTTAAAAATTCACCATCTAATAATCTAGTAACTATTTTACAATTTTCCATTTCAAATAATGCTTGATTTTTTGATATTCCTATTTTTATATTATCCAAAGAATCCATAATTATTTTATTTACTTCATTTAGAGTTTTACCAGGAATTACGGCATAAAAATCATTAGATTTTGTTGATAAATATTGTGTTTTCCATGCTAATCTATAACCATCTACTGCAACTACATTTAATTTATTTTCTTTTATTTCAAATAAACATCCTGTAAATATAGGTCTATTTTCTTCTGAACTTACAGCAAAAATTGTTTTTCTAATCATACTTTTTAATATATTTTGTTCTATATCTATTGAATTTTCTATATCAATTTTTGGTAGTTCAGGAAATTCATCAGGATTCATTGTTGCTAATTTATATAAAGAACCTTCACATTCTATTTCTAATAAATTTTGATTATTTAATGTAATTTTTATTTCTGCATCTGGTAATTTTCTAATGATTTCACTAAACATTATTGCATTAACTACAATATTACCTTGCTCAATAACCTCACAATCCATTATATATTCTATTCCTATTTCTAAATCATAAGTAGTTAATTTTATTTGATTATCATTTGTTTGAATTAAAATTCCTTCTAATATTGGCATTGTTGTTTTAGATGCAACACCTTTTACTACGGAATTAATTGCTTTAAGCATTTTTTCTTTTTCACAAACAATTTTCATAGCGCTTTCTCCTTTTTAATAAATTTAATATATTTAGTAGTATTAGTATTAGGCATAGTGGAAAATGTTGAAAACTACTTTTTTTATTTGCATCCCTAAATGTTAAGAGTGTGTATAACTATGTTAATAATTTAAACTTTTTTCCACAGTAAAAATTTTTTTGTGTTAATAATTTAGTTATAAACATGTTATATACATATAATTAACATTAGTATGTGAATAACCAATGTACCTATTCCGTAAGAAGAATTTAAGTTTTATAATACAAACATAAATTTTATCAAACAGAAATTTTAAAAAATATCAATAAAAGTTTAAATATTAATTAATTTTGGTTTAGTATAATTTTTTTCACACTATCCACAATTAATTTTGTATTATTTTCATTATCTCTTAATTCTTGTTCAATTTTTCCGCAAGCGTGCATAACTGTTGTATGGTCTCTTTTTCCAAAGTCCTCTCCTATTTTTTTGTATGGCATATTTGCTAAATCTCTACATAAGAACATTGCAATTTGTCTTGGATAAGCAATATCATTTGAACGTTTTGAACTATTTATATCTTTTAATTCAATATTAAAATATTTTGCTACAGTTTCTTTTATATAATCAGAAGATATTACTTTTTCCCTTTGAGATATTACTTCATTTATACATTTTTCTGCCATTTCTATTGTAATCGGACTATGTGTTAATGAGGCTTTTGCAACAATCTTTTTTAAAGTTCCTTCTAATTCTCTAATGTTTGAATCTACTTTTGTGGCAATATTTGAAAGAATTATATCATCAATTACTATATTATCTAATTGAACTTTTTTTCTTAATATTGCTAAACGAGTTTCATAATCTGCATTAGAAATGTCTGCGGTTAATCCCCATTCAAATCTAGATTTTAATCTATCTTCTAAATGGTCAATATCTTTTGGAAATTTATCACTTGTCATTACAATTTGTCCACCATTTTCAAAAATTGTATTAAATGTATGGAAAAATTCTTCTTGTACTCTTTCTTTTCCAGCGATAAATTGAATATCGTCTATTAATAAAACATCTATATTTCTATATTTATTTCTAAATTGTTCGTTAGTATTATCTTTTATACAATTTATAAAATCATTAGTAAATTTTTCTGATGTTACATATAATACTCTTGCATTTGGATTTAATTCCATAATTTCATTTCCAATTGCATACATTAAATGTGTTTTTCCAAGACCTGGTCCACCATATAAAAATAATGGATTATATGATGTTCCGGGTGCTTCTGCTACTGCAAGGGCTGCTGCTGATGCAAATCTATTATTATCCCCTACTACATAAGTTTCAAATGTATATGTTGGATTTACATTTGAATTTGATGTATTATTTAAGTTTACCATTGAATTTGGTTTTTGAGATACAAGTTGAGTGTTTTCTATATTAATAACTGATAAGTTATATGTTTTATTTGTTAAAAATTGAAATGTATTTACTATTAAATCATGATATCTTTTATTTATTGCTTCTTCTTGGAATTCTGAATTTGCAATAAATGTTATAGTATCATTTGAAATATCTTGTATTTCTAGTGGTTTAATCCAAGTATTAAAAGCAATTTCAGTCATTTCATCTTTTAAAAGAATTTTTGCTTTATTTAATAAGTCTTCTAATTCGCTCTGCATAGTAATTTCATCCTTTCATCAACATTTTGTCCACATAGTTATCCACATAATTGTTGAAAATTATGTGGATATGAAAGACCTGTATTTAAAATATATTTTGTATTATAATATCAAAAAATTCATTATAAAGTCAATAGAAATGTGGAAAATTTTAAAAAAAATGTGGATAAAAAACGAAAAAAGGCTTAAAATCAACTATTATAGCAGATAAAAATTTTAAAAAGATACATTTTTTTTATAGTATTTTTTTAAATACATAACCTTAAAAATTAAAAATTTTAATAATACATAATATATTTAAAATAAAAATAAAATAATACTGTTAAAGACTTTCAGAAATGTCCGGTTTTAAAATTTTAAAATCAACTAAGGTGGTTATCACAAAATACGTGATTAA
>CANRES010000020.1 GCA_947629625.1 uncultured Clostridia bacterium
ATGGTATTACTAACATATAAACAAAGTTGACTCTGTTTATTTTTCTTATTAAATTTAATTTTGAGACTAAAAATGACACAATAATACTATCTTCTAAACATATTGTGTGTGTGTGTGTGTGTGTGTGTGTAGAGTACCAACGGTTTCAAGACTTGCTATCATTTTTACTTTCTCCCTTCTTTTGTTTTTTATTATTTTGTATATTGATATATTATATTAAAATAATTAATAAGTCAATATGTTTTATAAAAAATTTTATCTCTCAAATATAATTTTACCTTCATTTTTTATATTTTCTAAAAGTTTTTCATTACTTATAGTGTCTAAATTCAATACATCAAATTTTAAAATGCATCTAATATCTTCTAACCTTCTTATTAAAGTCAATTTTTTATCTGCATTTTTAAATTTTACTGCTAAATCAATATCAGAAGAAATTTTATATGTGTTCTTAACTCTTGAACCAAATAATATAACTTTTTCAATTTCTTCAATTTCTTCAAAAGTTTTTATCATTTCATTAAATATTACTTCTTCTATTCCAAATTCATTTTTCATTATCTATCACACTTATCATTTTTTCTTTTAATTTTAATAATAAATTATAATAATCTGTTATTATATTTCTATATATTTCCTTAGCAGCATTTTCGTCGTAAGTATGACTAGTCAAATTTCTATCGTCAAGCATATCTAACCATTTTTCGCCATTTTCAATTAAATTTAGTCTGTATGCCTCTTTTACTACTGAACGAGGGGAATTGAATTCCCCTAATTTTTCATATTCTAAATATTCTTTAATAGTTTTCCATGCTAATTCTACTGTAAATTCAAACCTTTGAATTGTTCCATCAAGTAATATTGCATTTTTTTCTTTTTTATACATATCAATTGCTTCTTTTAATCTATTTAAAGCCATTGAAAATGCTTCAAATCTTTCATTTAATCTACTCATACTTAACTCACTCCTTTTTTAAACATAAATCTAGTTTAAAAAATATTTTAAATACAAGAATTTTATTTTGTTTCTTCTGTTTTTTCTTCTTGAACTGGCTCTTCTTTAACTTCTTCTTTAACTTCTTCTTTTACTTCTTCTTTTTCAGTTGCAGCTTCTTCAACAGGAGCTTCTTTTACATCTTCAACAACTTCTTCTTTAACTGTATCTACAACTTCTTGTGTAGTTACTTCTGTTGTTTCGATAGCTGGTGCTTCTTCTGGTGCAGATACTTCTGGTGCTTCTTCCTCTACTAAATCTTCTTTAATAACTATTTCTTTATCTTCTATTCTAGCACCTACTTTTTCTCTTGTCTTTGATGCTTTACCTACTCTATCTCTTAAATAATATAATTTTGCTCTTCTTGCTTTACCTACTCTTACTACTTCTACTTTTTCAACGTTTGGTGAATGTACTAAGAATGTTTTTTCAACACCTACACCATAAGATATTTTTCTTACTGTAAATGTTTCATTTAATCCCCCACCTTGTTTTTTAATAATTATACCTTCGAAAACTTGAATTCTTTCTCTGTTTCCTTCTTTAATTTTAGCATAAACTTTTACTGTATTTCCAACAGATAATACTGGAACTTTATTTTTTAATTGTTCATGCTCTATACTTTTTATAATGTCCATGATTTTTTCTCCTTTCATTTTAATAAATCTGGTCTTTTTAATTTTGTTATTTGTAACGACTTTTCTTGTCTCCATTTATTTATATTTTCATGATGTCCAGAAATTAATATATCTGGTACTTTTTTTCCTAGAAATTCTTCTGGTCTTGTGTATTGTGGATATTCTAGAAGTCCGTTTGAAAAAGATTCTTCATTTGTTGATTCTTTATTTATAACTCCTTCTATATATCTTGATACTGTATCTATAACTACCATTGCAGGTAATTCTCCGCCAGTCAATACATAATCACCTATTGAAATTTCTTCGTCTACTATTTCGTCTAGCACTCTTTGGTCTATTCCTTCATAATGTCCACAAAGTAAAATTAAATGGTTTTCTAAACTTAAATTTTCAACTTTTTTTTGGTCTAATACTTTTCCTTGTGGTGATAAATATATTACTTTTGCATTTTTATCATATACAGATTTATATGCATCATATACTACATCTGGTCTTATTACCATTCCTGCTCCACCACCATAAGGTGTATCATCAACTTTTTTGTGCTTATCTTTTGAAAAATCTCTAATATTAATTAAATTAATTTCTATTATATTTTTTTCTATTGCTTTTCCAATAATGCTTGCTTTTAATGGTTCAAACATCTCTGGAAATAATGTTAGCACATCAATTTTCATTTTTATACCAAACCTTTTATAAGTTTAACTATCATTTTTTTATTAGGTATATCTACATTTTTTATAACCTCACCTATTGCAGGTAATAAAATTTGTTTTCCTAATTCATCTTTAACAACATATACATCATTGCTTCCTGTTGGAAAAACATCAACTATTTTTCCTAAAAATAAATTATCTTCTTCTGTAAATACCTCTATTCCTAATAAGTCTATAATAAAATATGTATCTTCTGGAAGTTTTACAGCATTTTTTCTATCTATTTTTACATAACAGTTTTTATATTTTTCAGTATCATTTATATCATTGATACCTTCTAATTTTATTAATACATTGTTTTTATGATATTTAACTTCTTCTATTTTAAATTCTTTTAGTTCTTTATTTATTTCTATAAATATTGTCTTTAAATCGTTAAACCTTGTAATATCATCTGTAAAAGGAACTATTTTCATTTGCCCTTTTATTCCATACGAATTTACAATTTGACCTATTTCTATAAAGTTTTCCACTTAATTTCCTCTATTTCCTGTAAATTCAATTGTAACTTTTTGTTTATTTTTTGTTGCAATTGATTTCATTATAGTTCTAATTGATTTTGCCATTTTTCCTTCTCTACCAATAACTTTTCCTATATCTTTTTCTGAAACATTTACTTCATAAGATACTTGGTTATCTTTTATATTTTCTGTAATTTTAACTAAACTTGGCTCATCAACTAAATTTTCTATTAATATTTGTAGAGTTTCTTTCATTGTCTAGTTCCTCCTAGTAAATATTAATTATGCATTTTTTAAAAGTGCACTAATTGTATCTGTTGGTTTCGCACCATTTGCTAACCATTTTTCTACTTTTTCCTTATCTACATTTATTGTAGCGGGATTTGTCATTGGGTCGTATGTTCCTATTTGTTCAATTATTTTTCCATCTCTTGGTGATCTTGAATCTGCAACTACTATATGATAGAATGGAGCTTTTTTCTTTCCTGCTCTTTGTAATCTGATTTTTACCATAATCTCACCTCCCTAAAATGATTTAATTTTTTTACATTTTGAAATTTTTTAGGTCTATACCTTTTAATGCATTTTTCATTCCGCCTTTGTTGTTTTTCATTTGTTTCATCATTTTTTGTGTCATTTCAAATGAATTCATAAATTTATTTATATCTTGTACTGTTGTACCTGAACCATTTGCTATTCTTCTTCTTCTATTTCCATTAAGTATTTTTGGGTTTCTTCTTTCTTTTTTAGTCATTGAACAAATCATTGCTTCTATTTTTACAAATTCTTTATCGTCTACTTTTAAATCTTTAAATTTGTTCATACCCGGAATCATTTTTAATATTGAAGAAAATGAACCCATTTTTTTCATTTGTCTTAATTGTGTTAAATAATCATCTAAGTCAAAGTCTTGTTTTTTTAGTTTTTCTTCTAATTTTATTGCCTCTTGCTCGTCAAAGGTTTCTTCTGCTTTTTCTATTATTGAAAGTATATCTCCCATGCCTAGTATTCTTGATGCCATTCTTTCTGGATGGAACACTTCTATATCACTTAATTTTTCACCTGTTGCAGCAAATTTTATTGGTCTTGATGTTACTTTTTTTACTGATAATGCAGCACCACCACGGGTATCTCCATCTAGTTTTGTTAGTATAACTCCATCTATTCCAAGTTCTTCATTGAAACTTGTTGCTACATTAACTGCATCTTGACCTGTCATTGCATCTACTACTAATAAAATTTCATGTGGTTTTACATTTGCTTTTACATTTTTTAATTCTGCCATTAATTCCTGGTCTATATGTAAACGACCTGCGGTATCTAGTATTACAACATCATTCATTTTTGAAATTGCTACATTCATTGCTTGTTTTGCAATGTGTACAACGTCTTTTGATGTTTCGTTTGCATATACTGGTATATTTAGTTGTTTTCCAACTACTTGTAATTGTTTAATGGCTGCTGGTCTATAAACATCACATGCTACTAATAATGGATTTTTTCCTTGTTTTCTTAATAAATTTGCTAGTTTTCCTGATGTTGTTGTTTTACCTGAACCTTGTAAACCTACTAACATTATTATTGTTGGTGGATTTGGTGTAAAGTTTATTCTGCTTTCTGTTCCTCCTAGTAGTTCTATTAATTCGTCTTTTACTATTTTTATAACTTGTTGTCCAGGTGTTAGTGAGGCTAATACATCTTGCCCTAATGCCTTAGTTTCTATCGTAGAAATAAATTCTTTTACTATTTTATAATTTACATCTGCTTCTAAAAGTGCAAGTTTTACTTCTCTTAGCATTTCTTTTAAATCGCTATCTGTAATTCTTGCTTTTCCTCTTAGTTTTCTAGTTATTTCTTGTAATCTTGATGATAAACCTTCAAACGCCATTTTTTACCTCCATCTTTAAACTAAGCAGTTTAATTCTTTTTTGATATTTTCTAATATTTCTGCTATTTGTTCGTCAGAGTATTTAGTTTGAATTTGTGTTAATTCAGACAATATTTCTGCTATTTTCTTTTCTTGTTTCATTGTTGTTTTCATAATACCAAGCTTTTCTTCGAATTCGAAAAGTTTTACTTCCCCCTTCTTTAAATTATCTCTAACTGCTTGCCTTGTAATTCCAAGATTTTCAGCAATTTCTGATAGAGAATAATCGTTGTTATAATAATCATCTAATAACGTATACTGTTTTTCCGTTAAAAGTTTTCCGTATATTTGCCAAAGCATACTAACTTTAACATTTTTTTCCATACTATTACCTCTTTTAGTGTAATGCTATTCTACTTTACACCATTTTTTTGCTTTTGTCAAGTGGTTTTTAAGATTTTTTCATATTTTTTAGTTATATTTTGCAATTAATGCTTTTATTTTTATTCCCTCATTTGAAAACATTTCTTCATGTTCTGTCATTATATTGTTTTCAAAAATATTTTCATTATGTAAGTCGTAAGTTTTCTTTACTATTTCAAACCCTGTATTTTTAAAATATTCTATACTTTCATTAAATAAATCATCATCATCTGTTTTAAAATATATTTCTCCATTTTTTACTAATATTTTTTTATAATTTTCTAATTGAGTTGGATATGTTAATCTTCTTTTCTTATGTTTTGATTTTGGCCATGGGTTACAAAAATTTATATATATTCTTTCTATCTTATCTTTTTCTTCTTCAAATATTAGCATAATTCTTTCTACATCATGTCTAACCAAATAAATGTTATTTACTTCTTTATTTTGTTTTTCAAATTCTAATTCTACATTTCTTTTGGCTAATCCTAACATCGTATCTATAATATCTACTGCTATATAGTTTATATTTGGATTTTTTACAGATAATTGAGAAATAAATTTTCCTTTTCCGCAACCTAATTCTAAATGTATTGGGTTGCTATTATTAAATTTTTCCTTCCATTTTCCTTTAAATTCTTCTCCATTTTTAATATAAAATTTACATTCATTTAATTCTTTATCAGTCCATTTTCTTTTTCTAATTCTCATTTCATTTCCTACTTTTCTTAAATTTATAGAAATAATTTTATCATAAATTTTGCTTTAAATCAATTATTATCAACTTGAACTTTTTATATAAATTTAGTATAATCTTTTAACAATAACTTTATGGGGGAAAAAATTGAGATTAGATTATAAAATAATAAATTCAAAATATGAGAATGTAAAACAAGTTTTAAAAATTGAATTTGGTATTTCAGATAGATTACTTTTACGTTTAAAAAATAACAAAAAAATATTTGTCAATGATAATATTGCTTTTGTAAATGATAAGGTAAAATTAAATGATACTATTTCTGTATTAATTGATTTTGAAGAAGATAATTCAAATATTGTTCCAACTAAAATGGATTTACAGATTGTTTATGAAGATGATTTTATGCTTATATTAAATAAACCTGCTGGTATTGCTATACACCCTTCTTGTATGCACTTTGATACAAGTTTATCTAATGGTGTTAAATATTATTTTGATTCTATTAATTTAAAAAAGAAAATTAGACCTATTAATAGATTAGATAAAGATACTTCTGGTTTAGTTATTTTTGCTAAGAATGAGTATATTCAAGAATGTTTAGTAAATCAAATGAAAAATAAATTATTTAAAAAAGAATATTTGGCTATTTTAAATGGTATTTTAGAAAAAAATAAAGGAACAATTAATGCTCCTATTGCTCGTGAAAATAATAGCATCATAAAAAGATGTGTTCGTGATGATGGTGATGTTTCTATTACTCATTATGAAGTTATTAAAAATTTAGATAATAACTTATGTTTGGTTAGATTTATGTTAGAAACTGGTAGAACACATCAAATTCGCGTTCATAGCGCTTATATTGGTCATTCTATTGTTGGTGATACTTTATATGGTTTTTCTTCTAATTTAATTTCTAGACAGGCTTTGCATAGTTATAAATTAGAGTTTATTCATCCAATTTCAAAAGAAAAAATGTGTTTTGAAATTGAGTTACCTGATGATATGAAATTATTAGTTGAATAGTTTTATATATATTCATTAATTATATTATTTAATTGATTTTTTTGTTCATTATCTAATAAAGACATAACTTTTTCATCATTTTCTTTTACAATTTTTTGTACTTTTTTAAATAAATTTTTTACTCTTTGTTTTAACTCTTGACTTACATTAGATAAATTATTCATATCTATATATGCAGTTATTAAAATTTTAGTTAGATAATAATCATTATAACATTTTAATTCCCTATATTTTTTATCTATATAATCATATCTTTCCATAATTAAATCTGTATAATCTAAAATAGTTTGTTCAGTATTATTATTTACAATACTATCCGGTCTATTTAAATAATAATATTTTGGTTTGCCACTTACTATTATTTTATTACACTTTTCTAAAACATAAAAAGTTGTACCAATATCTTCATATTTTTTTCCAACAGGGTATGAAATTTTATTAAATAATTCTCTTTTATATAATTTATTCCATGCATAACTTTGTATTTTTTTATCTAACAATATTTCTTTTAGGATTTGCATTTTATTTAATTCTTCTATGCCATTATCTTCATTTTTTATAATGTTTTCGTCATTAATTATATTATAAAAATTGCAGATACAAACATCTGCCTTATTTTTTTCTATTAAATTATACATATATTCGTACATATCATTGCTAATATAATCATCACTATCAACAAATCCTATATATTTACCTTTAGCTTTACTAATTCCAATATTTCTAGCACTAGATAATCCACCATTTTTTGTATGTATAACTTCTATTCTATTATCTTTTGATGCATATTCATCACAAATTTTTCCACAATTATCTGGTGAACCATCATCTACTAAAATAATTTGTAAATATGGATATGTTTGGTTAATAACACTTTCTATACATTTTTTTAAATATAGTTCTACTTTATAAACTGGAATAATAATAGAAATAATTTTTTCTTCATTATTCATTTTATTTATTCTCCTCTTTATTCAAATAACTTATATCTGCTAATTTATCTATATGAAATTTATCATTTTCAAAATATAGTTCATTTATTGCTACATTGTGTTGACAAAATTTTTCTCTTTCATATTTAAATGGTAAATTAATAATTTTTCTTAAAAATGCTTCTATTGCAACTCCATGTGAACATATTAATATTGTTTTTCCAATATTTTCTTTGGCAATTTTTAAAATACAATTATACATTCTGTTTGCTACTTCTTCTGTTGATTCTTGTTTTGGTATTCCATTTATTTCATTTATTTTATTTTGATTTTCTTTTATTTCAGGTTGTATTTTATTTACATCTTCCCATTTCCAACCATCATAAATTCCAAAATTCATTTCACATAAATCTTCTAAACATTGTATTTCAATATTATTTTTTATAGATAATGGTTTTATAGTTTTTATCGTTCTTTCCAATGTACTTGCATACATTGCATCAAATTTAATATTTTCTAATTCTTTTGTTAATTTATTTATTAATATTTGTCCTTTTTCAGTTATTTCATAATCTGTTCTTCCTGTTAATCTTTTTTCAATATTTCCAATAGTTTCTGTATGTCTAACAATTATTATCTTTGTTTTCTTCATCAAAAAAACTCCTATATTTATAGTTACGTTTAGGTAAAAGTTTTATTTTTTCTCCATTTTCCAATGCTTCTAAAATTCCACGTATCCTCTTTGGAATAGATTCATTTTCATTTACAATAAAACTTAATAAGTATGTTTTATATTCATCTGGTGTTATTGCATATAAATCCATGACTTCTGCTAACATTCTATACCAGTCTGAACATTTTTTTACTGATGGAGCAGACATAACACTTCCTTTTCTGTTTCTATAATATTTGAATACTTTTATATCTGCACATTTAGTAGTTTTTGAAAGAATTGTTGCTTTTAATGAATAAATTTCATCTTCATAATACATTCCTTCTTTAAATTTCATATTATTATTTATTAAAAATTCTCTATTCCAACATCTACTTGAAACAGAAAAAGTTAAATCACATGTTAATCTAGCAATTTTTGTTGAATTTTCAGCATTTGAAATTCTTTCACCATTTCCTTGGCCAACATTTTCATAACCTAAATAAATGAAATCAGGTGTGTCTTTTCCAATTACTTCATTTATTTTGCTTAATGTTAAATTATCATATAATGTATCATCACCATCTAAAAATATTATATATTCTCCTTTTGCATTATCTATTGCAATATTTCTAGGTCCCCCAGCAGTTCCAGTATTTTTTTCTGTCTTTAAAATTTTTATTTTATCACTTTCATATTTTTTTACCTCATTTATTGTATTATCATTTGAACAATCATCTACTATTAATATTTCAAAATCTTTAAATTCTTGATTTATTACACTTTTAATTGCTCTTTCTATATATTCTTCAATATTATATGTTATAATTGCTACTGTAAATCTAAACTCACTTTTTTTCATTATTCTTCTCCCACTTTTAATAATTTTTCAAATTCATTAATAGCAAATTCGTTATTGTATTCTTCTAATTTTGTATTTAACAAATATTTGATTTGTTCTTCTATTTCATTAATATTAGAAATATATTTTATAAAATTAAATTTATTTAAATATTCACTACTTGCTTTTACTTTATGATTATAATTGTCTAACGCTATGCATGGAGTACTAGTAATTGCTCCAAAAATCATACCATGTAATCTATCTGTTATTACTAATTTTGCTTTTCTATATTTGTCTAATAATTTTTCTATCTTTGCTTCTCTATAATGTTCAAATATAGCATCTCCTATTGCTGTATCAGTGTACTCAATTTTATTAAAATATTTTTTAGATATTTCTTCCATTTCTCTTATTTGTTTTTTATTTAAATTTACTTCTATATCGTTTCTTAATACAAATAATAAACCTTCTCTTTCTCCTACATCTTTTGTTTTATTCAAATATGTAACTATATCTGGGGTTTTTATAACTATGTTATTTGTAAATTCTTTTTTCATATTTTCATAAGATATGTTTTCTCTTGCAACAATAGTTAAATTTTTATGATTTGAATATATTTTTTTAGTTTTTTCTAATTCCTCTTTCCCTTTAGTAGTATTACTAAAATACATAGTTTGTGGAAAAAAAATAATTGTATTATTTGGAAATAATTCTATAACTTTTCTTCTTGCTTCTTCAATATATAAATATTCATCTCCTAAATTTCCACCACCATGTAAATATATAATATCTTCGTTATTTATATGTTTTTTTACTTTATAAATACATTTTTCTAATGTTTCTTCTGATATTTCAAAAAATTCACAATTTTTATAATTATCTTTTAAAAATTTTCTTTCTGCTATTGCTATTGCACTATCACCTAAATTGTTATGATGTGGAACCCCCATTAATATTATTTTTTTCATATTTTATTCCTTCTATTCCCCATTATATTTTATATTTTATCATATTTTTCAACAATTTACAAGTATTTTCACTTCTTATTTTTTGCATAATAAAAAACCTTTTAAAAATAAGAAAAAAAAATTAATAAACCTTATATTTAAGATTTATCAATTTATTTTTTATAGTAAATCTATAAGCCGGGTTCTGTCGTGAATAGTCATTTATCTAGTACATATATTACTATATGTCTCAAGCCACCAATTCTAGAAGGCGACGAGCAGTCTTAATCTTCTATTTTAGGTGTTGCTCCAAGTGGGGTTTACACAGCCTACTATGTCACCATAATAGCGGTGAGCTCTTACCTCGCCTTTTCACCCTTACTTTAAAAATTTAAAGCGGTTATTTTCTGTTGCACTTTCCTTAAGGTTTCCCTTACTGGACGTTATCCAGCACCATTGCTCTATGGAGCCCGGACTTTCCTCGTACGCAACCTTGCGGTTTTGCTATACGCGACTATTCAATTTACTATATTTTATTTTAATAGATTTATGTTAAAATGTCAATATTTTTATTTCATATTATTTAATTTTTCTATTACATTTTTATATTTTATATAAAATATATCTTTATCTTTTTCGGTAATTGAATTTTGTAATTCTTTTATTAATATATATGTTTTATTAACTTCATAATCTTCTTCTGTTGAAACACTATTTAACACATTTAAAAAACTTTTTTCTGCATCATTAATTTGACCACTTATTTCGTTCCAATTTTCATTTTCCACTACTGAATAGGCATTAACTATACTAGATTTTGTTTTTTGTATATTAATTTGTTTATTATCATTTGAATATCCTTGTACATATTTTGGTAAACAAGCATATAAATTTGCAAGTGTTGCAAGCGCTTGTGGCTTATCTTCATTTTTTATAAATATTGTTGCACTATCTAATAATGTACTAAATTCTAAAATATCTTCTGAATTAACATTTAATTTATATAAATCTAATATTATTGTACTCCAAGAAGAATACAATATTTCTATTTCTGTTTTTAATGTATCCCAATTTGCATCTTTATTAGTTGTTAATACTCCTGCCGACTGTAATTCATGTAGACTTGTTCTTTCTTCATTATCTGTTGTACCTGAACCTGCCTCTGATTCTGTTTCTTCATTATTTTTTGATGCACCTGAACTTTCATCATCTATATCTGCTGAATTTTGTCCTACTTCTTTTGATGTTACTACATAATTTCTTAGCATTATATTATTTAAACCATTTAACATACTTAATAATTTTGTATCTAGATAATTAATTTCTGCATTTACTTTTTCTTGTAAATTTTCTGTACTTGTTGCTTGTGCTTTTCCTTGTTTTATTGAAAATATAGTAACAACTGTTATTATTATGATTATAGCACCAGACATGAATAATCCTTTAATATTTTTCATTTTATCACCTAAATTTATCTTCTCCAAAAATTTCCGTTTTATTCTTAAAATTTGGCATATACTATTATTAATACTTTAAAAGAGGAGATATTATGGAATCAATTGTAAATTTATATAGTGATAAACCCGGTGAAATATCTAGATTTTTAACTAATTTTTATAATAAAGATTTTAAATTAGATAATGATTTAAAATGGGAAAATAAATATTCTAATTCTATTGAAATTGTTGATATTATTGGTGCTTTAATTGATAACAAGGATAATTACAAAATTAATATGTGGGTTTCTTTAGATGATGGTTTATTTATTAATGTAACAGAAAATAATTCTAATGAAATAATTAAATATTTATATGAGAGATTTCCTTATTAATAATTTAATCTTTTTCTATACAATATAAAACTTAAACACACAGCCAAAATAGAATAGGCTGTGCGTTTTTATTATTTCTACTCATTTATATTATCTTCGTTTGTTTCGTTGCTTTCATTTTCATTTTTTTCATTTACTTTATTTTCTTTACTTACTTCAATTTCTTCTGTCTTTTCATTTTTTTCTTTTGCAAAATCTTCTTGTTCGTCTGTATCTTCAACAAATTCTGGTGTTTTAATTTTCTCAGTTTCTCTATTTTCTTCTGTTACAACCTCTGCATTTTCAATTTTTACAGTTGGTTGTTCTTTGCCACATGAAGGGCAAAACTTATCTTCAATATCCATTTCTTTTGCACATACACTACATTTTTTCTTATCTTTTAAATTTAAAATTTCTGTTCTAATATCTTCAATTTCACTAGATAAAACATCAATTTTTGTACAAAACTCTTCAATTTGCTCTTTTATACCTGTCTTTTCTTCTCTTATATGCTCTTGATAAGTTGCTTTTCCAATTTCTTCATATATATCGTCTATATCAGATTTTTTTTGATTCATTTTCATTTTTAATTTTGTTTCTTTTGCAATTCTATTTGTTTTTTCAGCAGTATATTTATATGTTTCACATCCTACTTCTTTTAATTTATCTATAAATTCCATTAAATTTTCTTCCTTTCTAAAATATTTTTATTTTTATTTTTTCACTTTTTTTATAAATTATACTTTTAAGTTTATTCGGCTTTTTTATCTCTTGTCATTAACATTGTAACTGCTTCTTCTGGTGATAATCCATTATATAAAACATCATAAACCGCTTCTACAATAGGCATTTCTATATTATACATTTTTGATAATTTATATGCAATTTCTATATTATCTAACCCTTCAATAACCATTCCAACTATATTTTTTGCTTCTTCAATAGATTTTCCTTGTGCAATTAATTTTCCCGCCATTCTATTTCTACTATGCTCACTCATAACAGTTACAATTAAATCACCTAAACCTGTTAAACCGTAAAAAGTGTTAAACTCTCCACCTAATTCTACACCTAATTTTGCTATTTCTTTTAAACCTCTTGTTGCCAAAGCCGCAAATGTATTATCTCCTAAATTTAAACCAACTGCCATACCTGCACAAAAAGCAATAATATTTTTTAATGCTCCACCTAGTTCAACTCCAATTACATCATTAGAAGAATACACTCTTAATTTTTCATTCATAAATGTTTTTTGAATTTCTTCAATAACATCATTATGCTTTGATGCAATTACAATTGCTGTTGGTATTCCTAGTGAAACTTCTTCTGCATGGCTTGGACCTGATAATACACCTATTTTTGTATTTGGTAATTCTTCTTCAAAAATTTTATCTAATGTATAAAAAGTTTCTGCTTCAAGTCCTTTTGAACATATTATTATTGGTTGATTCGTAATATATTTTTTATACTCTCTTACAGTATTTCTTGTAAATTTTGATGGTGTAACGTGTAAGATTATATCTGTATCTTTTATTACTTCTTCATAATCTAATTTACACACTATATTTTCTGGTAATTTAATATTAGGTAAAAATTTACATTCTTTTTTTTCATTAATTAAATCTGCCTCAGTTTTATCAAAAGACCATATTTTAATATTGTTTCCCATTTTCGCTAAATGTATTCCTAATGCAACTCCCCAACTGCCACTTCCAATTATTCCAATATTCTTCATTATTTATTCCTTTCTAGATTTATAACAAAAAATTTTAATTATTCTTTTTAAAACTTATTTTGTTTTCAGTTCCATCTAATAATCTTTTAATATTTTCTCTATGGTTAAATAATACAATTACTGCTAGTATAATACTATATACTAAATAATTTCCTTCTACTATATAAAATTCCTTTCCTATAAACAAAGTTAATATTGGAAATAATATTGCGGCCATAACAGAGCCAACTGATACCATTCTTGTTAATGTCATTAATAATAATGCAAATATTAAACATATTAAACCTATTTGCCAGTTTGTTATAATTAATACTCCTAAGGATGTTGCTATTCCCTTTCCTCCTCTAAATTCGAAAAATATTGGAAATGTATGTCCTATTACAACACTTATTCCTGCAATTTGTACTAATAATGATTTATCTACTTCTTTTACTATTTTTCCTATTAAAATTGCAATTAAAATTGATATAATTCCTTTTAATATATCACAAATTAAAGTAATTATTGCAGCACCTTTACCAACTTCTCTTAACATATTTGTTGTTCCTGCATTTTTACTTCCTTTATCTCTAACATCGAAACCTGCAAATTTTCTACTAATTATAACTGAAAAATTTATACTTCCTATTGCATAAGCAATTATTGCGATTATAATATATGGAGCCATATTTTATTCCTCCTTTTCCCCTTTTTCTCTTGTGATAATTCTTACTGGTGTTCCCTGTAATCCAAATTCTTTTCTTATCTGATTTATTAAATATCTTTGATATGAAAAGTGAAATAATTCTTTATTATTTACAAATATTACAAATGTTGGTGGTTTTGTTGATGCTTGTGTAGCATATAAAATTTTTAATCTTCTTCCTTTATCTGTTGGTGGTTGATTTATTGCTATTGCTTCATTTATTACATCATTTAATACTGATGTTGATACTCTCATTGCATTTTGATTTGCTACTTCGTTTATTATTTCATATAACTTATTTACTCTTTGTCCTGTTTTTGCTGATATAAATATTATTGGAGCATAAGTTAAATATGATAATTTATTATATATATCTTTTCTAAATTCTTCAAATGTATTATTATCTTTTTCGATTTCGTCCCATTTATTTATAACAATTATTATTCCTTTTCCAGCTTCGTGTGCTTCTCCCGCAATTTTTGCATCTTGGTCTGTTACACCTTCTGTTGCATCTATCATCATTAAACACACATCTGCTCTTTCTATTGATAACAATGTACGCATAACACTATATTTTTCAATTTTTTCTGTTACTTTACTTTTTCTTCTAATACCTGCTGTATCTATAAAAATATATTTTCCAAATTCATTTTCAAAATATGAATCTATTGCATCTCTTGTTGTTCCTGCAATATCACTTACTATTACTCTTTCTTCGCCTAATATTTTATTTACTAATGAAGATTTTCCTACATTTGGTTTTCCTATTATTGCTACTTTTATTATTTCATCATCAATATTATTTTCATCTTCTTCTGGAAAATGTTCATATATTGCATCTAAAACATCTCCAATACCTAGTGCATTTGCTGCTGATACTGCATAAGGTTCTCCAAGTCCTAAATTATAAAATTCATATATTTCATTTGGTTTATTTCCTATATTATCTGCTTTATTGCATACAACTATTACTGGTTTTTTTGATTTTTTTAACATTAATGCTATTTCACTATCTCCTGCTGTTACACCTTGTTTTATATCTGTTAAAAATATTATTACATCTGCAATATCTATTGCAATATTGGCTTGTTCTCTCATTTGAGATACTATAATATCTTCTGTTTCTGGCTCAATTCCTCCTGTATCTATTAATGTAAAGTCTCTTCCTCTCCAATTTGCTTCTGAATACACTCTATCTCTTGTAACACCCGGTGTATCTTCTACAATAGATATTCTTTTTCCTACTATATAATTAAAAAAAGTAGATTTACCAACATTAGGTCTTCCTACTATTGCTACTACTGGTTTTGACATTTTTAAATTTCATTCCTTTCAATGCACTAATTTAATAAAAAACATTAATATAATTTTTGGCTTATTTTCTAAATTATTATACCATATTTTTAAATTTTTTCAAGCATTTAGCTCTTATCTCTTGACAAATTTTAAATTTCTTAGTATACTAATATAGTCTAAATTAATAAAAATGAAAAAAGATATAGATATCTTTCAATGTACAAGGAGGGAATTAATTATGGCACAACCTAAAAGAAGATGGTCAAAAGCGAGAACACATTTAAAAAGATCAACTTGGAAAATAGAAAATCCAGCTATATCAACATGTGCACATTGCCATGAGCCAGTACAACCACATAGAGCATGTTCAAATTGTGGATACTATAATGGTAAACAAGTTGTTGAAGTTAAGAACGACGAAAACTAAAATATATTACAATAAAACTTCGGTTTATTTCCGAAGTTTTATTGCATTAAATTTTGTGGAGGTAATTTATTATGCTAAAAACTTTAAAAATACTTATTATAACTATTATTGTTTTTCTATTTAGTTTTAATTATGTACAAGCATTAGATATTAATATGAATCTCACAAATACCCCTAATAATTATAATACCACTTCTATTCAAAATACTTCTACTTTCTCTGATGATGTTGGAATTACCTTAAATTCTATGCCCGAAGCAGAATTAGGATTTGATAGTATTTTAAATATTGTATTAATTGTTATTGGTATTTTAATTATTTTATTAGGAATTGCAATATTAATAAGATTAAAATAGTTCTAAAAAAAAATTATTATAATATATTTTATTATAATAATTTTTTTTGGAGGAATTTATATGTCAGATTCTTTAAAAACTAATAATATTCTTAGAATACTTAAAGGAAGTTTTATTTCTATACTTTTTACATTAGTTTTAATTTTTATTTTTTCTATTTTTCTTACATATACTAATATTTCTGAAAGTGTAATTACTCCTGTTATAATTGTAATTAGCGCAATTAGTATTTTAATTGGTAGTTCAATTAGTACTATGAAAATAAAAAAGAATGGCCTAATTAATGGATTATTTGTTGGCTTGGTTTATATGTTATTAATTTATCTAGTTTCTAGTATAATTAATACTGGTTTTGCATTAAATACTAATTCTATTATTATGATTTTATCTGGCGTTGTGGCTGGTATAATTGGTGGTATTGTTGGTGTAAATATAAAATAAAAATTCGTAAAAAAACTGGTTGTATACTCTTACAACCAGTTTTTTGTTTATATTTGTACTTCATTACTATCTACTGTATTTTCAGTTATTTCTTCTTCAACTGTATTTCCATTTATTTTATTTTCTTCTTCATTTACATTTTCTTGTTGATTTTCATTTTGATTTGAATTATTTTCTTCTGTCTTTTTAGGTGTATATAAGCCCATTTGTTCTAAATACCAAGGCACTTCATATTCTATTGTTTCATCATTATGGTCAAATGTCATAAAATATTTATTTACTCCCGAATTTGTTGTTGAATATACTGCATTTAATACATAATTTATTAATAATTCTCCATTTTTATTTACAATTCCATATTTTTTATTTTTATTTACAACTATACATTCACATTCAGGTATTATTAATGCATTATTTGCAACTTTATCTACAATTCCTGTTACTACACAACCAAATCCATCATAATCACATGGAAGAATTTCTTTACCTTTTGTATCAAATAAGCCCCATTTATTATTCCTTTTTACAGGTATTAAATTATCAAATAACAAATATTGATTTTCTATTTTATCAACAGTATAAGATTTTGCATCTACTCCTATTGAATCATATTCACAATATATAACTTGTTGTCCATTTTCTGTTATTATACCATATTTGTTATTATATCTTACAATATATAATCCTATATCACTATCTAATGTTTTTATTTCCTCATAATTAACATCTACTTTTACTTTTCCATCTTTATCTAATATTCCATATTTGTTATCGTTTTTTGCTAGATATAAATTATTATTTAAAACACTTAATTCGTCATATTGTATATCTACTTTATTTGTACCATTTGCTAATATTATTCCTACTTTTGATAATGCATTTGTTACAAAAAATTCTTGTGTACTCTCGTCAAATTTCATGTTTTCATATTTGCAACCAATTATTTCAACATTTTTATCATTTATAACTCCATATTTATCATTTGCATTTTGTACAACATACATATCATATAAAATTGCTTTTTGACAGTCGAAATTCTTACTTAACCCTTTATATCCGTAATTTTACAATTGAAGCATCATATTGAGTTACTAATTTAGGTAAAGTTTGTATTTGTATAGTATTTGAGTTTGTATCATATTTAAATCTAACATTGCAACCTATTTTTATTCCGTCTGAAATAACATATAATTTATTGTTAACACTTTTTACTGGTTCTGAAATTATAAAATTAGTATAATCGTCTTGGGTATTTGGTGCTACTTTACTAATTTTATTTGAATTTAGGAAAAATGATGCTGTTTCGTTTGCACTTTCTACATAACATTTTGTTGTTTCTTCTGAATTTACTTTATATTCTCCATTATGCACATCATAACCTAAAAGTTTTGCTACATCTTTAATTGAAACATATATTTTTCCATTATCTTCAATAAGAAAAGCATCCTCACTAACATTTGTTTTTACTCCGTCAATATATATTTTTAATTTTCTTTGTTCAAGTAAATTTAAATAATATATTGCACCTATTAAGATTGCTGATATAATTAAGACTATAACTATACATATTATTATTAGTCTTAACATTTTCTTATTTTTTGCATTTTGATTATTTTGATTTGATGTTCCATAACTGCTTATCATTTGCATAATTCTTTCCTCCTAATATCCATATTTATTATAAAATTCATTTCTAAAATTCAATAAATTATCATTTTCTATTTCTATTCTAACTCTTTCCATTAATTTAGTCAAGAATCTTAAATTATGTATTGATAATAATCTTACTCCTAATATTTCTTTTGTTTTTATTAAATGATGTATATATGCTTTTGTGTAGTTTTTACAAGTATAACAGTCACATTCTGCATCTAATGTTGTAAAATCTCTTTCATATACTGCATTTCTTACTACTACTTTTCCATTCCATGTCATTGCAGTACCATTTCTTGCAATTCTTGTTGGTAATACACAATCGCACATATCTATTCCTCTAATTGCCGCTTCTATTAAATAATCTGGTGTTCCAACACCCATTAAATATCTTGGTTTATCTTTTGGTAAAAATTGTGTAGTAAATTCTAATAATTCACACATTAACTCTTTTGGTTCTCCTACACTTAAACCACCTACTGCATATCCCGGAAAATCAAGTTCTACTAAGTCTTTTGCAGACTGTTCTCTTAAATCTTTATACATTCCACCTTGTACTATTCCAAATAATCCTTGTTCTTCTGGTCTTTTATGTGCTTCTTTACATCTTTTAGCCCATCTTGTTGTCCTTTCCATAGACTGTTTTGTGTATTCATAAGTTGAAGGATATTCAACACATTCGTCAAATGCCATCATAATGTCCGGTCCTAAATCATTTTCTATTTCCATTACTTTTTCAGGTGATAAAAAATGCTTACTTCCATCTAAATGAGATTTGAATTCAACTCCTTCTTCTGTTATTTTTCTTAAAGGGCCTAAACTGAAAACTTGAAATCCTCCGCTATCTGTTAATATTGCTCTATCCCAGTTCATAAACTTGTGTAAGCCACCTGCTTCTTTTACAATTTTTTCGCCAGGTCTTAAATATAAATGATATGTATTTGCTAATATTATTTTGGCTCCTACTTCTTCTTTTAGTTCTTCTGGTGTCATAGACTTTACTGTTGCTTGTGTTCCAACTGGCATAAATACTGGTGTGTCTATATCTCCATGTGGTGTATGTATTATTCCTCTTCTTGCTCCTGTTTGCTTACAAATATGTAGAAGTTCATAAGTTATAGGTTGCTTCATTTTTCTTTCCTTATATTATTTATTTAGGTTTTTAAGGTTTTACCTATAAACCTTAATGTATAAACATTGCATCTCCAAAACTAAAAAATCTGTATTTTTCTTTTATTGCTTCATTGTATGCCTTCATTATAAATTCTTTATTTGAAAATGCAGATACTAACATTATTAATGTTGATTCTGGTAAATGGAAGTTTGTTATTAACGCATCTATACATTTGAATTTATAACCCGGATATATAAATATGTTTGTATCTCCTTCAAATTCTTTAACTTGTCCATTTTCATCTGCAATACTTTCTAATACTCTACAAGATGTTGTTCCTACTGCTATTATTCTTCCTCCATTAGTTTTTGTTTTATTAATTTTTTCTACATCTTCTTTTTTTATATAAAAATGTTCTGAGTGCATACTATGTTCTTCAATATTTTCTACTTTTACTGGTCTAAATGTTCCTATTCCAACGTGTAAAGTTACATTTGCAATTTCTACACCTTTTTCTTTTATTTTTTGTAATAGTTCATCAGTAAAATGTAAACCTGCTGTTGGTGCCGCAGCAGAGCCTAGATATTTTGCATATACTGTTTGGTATCTATTTTTTTCTTTTAAACTTTCTTTTATATATGGTGGTAAAGGCATTAAGCCTATTTTATCTAATATTTCATTAAATATTCCTTCATACTTGAATAAAACTTTTCTATTTCCATTATCTAATACTTCTATAATTTCTGCTTCAAGTATTCCATCTCCAAAGATTATTTTAGCACCTTTTAGTAATTTTCTACCCGGTCTTACCATTACTTCCCAATAATCTCCTTCAATTCTTTTTAATAGTAATAATTCAACATTTGCTCCTGTTTCTTTTTTTCCATAAAGTCTTGCAGGTATTACTTTTGTATTATTAATAACTAAACAGTCTTCTTTATTTAAATAATCTAATATATCTTTAAATACCTTATGCTCTATTGTTTCATTTTTTTTATCTAGTACCATTAGTCTAGACATATCTCTTTCTTTTATTGGTACTTGTGCTATTAGTTCTTGTGGTAAGTCATAATTAAATTCTGAAACTTTCAATTTTTTTGCTCCTTTTATTATTATATCTTATATTATAAATGAAAAATTATTTTTGTCAAGTATTATAAACACTTAAACAAAAATAAGAAAATTGTGCGTTAGCGAAAGCAAAGCTTTCGACGCACACATGTGCATTTTGCTTCGCAAATATGCACAGCCCAATGTAAATTAACCTTTTTGTATACAGAAAAATCTTCGATTTTTCTGTATACAATAAAATAAAACCCACATTGGCCGTATGCTGATGAAATTTTATGGACCTGCCTCAAGACAGGTGGGTGCTTACCTAAATACTTCTGGGTTTCTTACATAAATGCAAGCATACACGCCATATTCAGAGTTAGGCTCCCGTTTTTAAATTTGTAGGTTCTAAAATTTCAACTATTACGTACCATGTAGGTTAATTATATATTATCATATTTTTCAGATTTTTTCAACTATATTTTTCTGTTATTTATGGAATTTTTTGTTTAAAAATGAAGTAAGTTTTTTAACCATTTTTATTGCCAACTTAATATTGGATAACCAGCATTTTTGTTGCCTGTGTCTTGTTTCCAGTTGTTTTCTCCGTTGTTTAATATATCTACAAATGATTTATCTGTTGTATTTTTCATTTCTTCTTCTGTTTTAGATTCTGCTTGTCCAGTTACATCTTCTCCATTTTTTCCTTTTGATGCACTTGTGTCTAAATAGTAATTATTTTGTAATGTACCACTAAAGTAAGAATAACTTCCAACTATTCCATCTAATAATTTATCTTTTAAATCTTTTACTGTTCCTCTGTTATAACAATTACTTAATTTACTAGATTCAAAATATCCAACTATTCCTCCTATATTAATTTTATCCGCTTTTTCTACTAACAGTTTTATTTCTCCTGCATTATATGAATTTTTAATTTCACCTTTATAACAATGTCCTACAATTCCTCCTACATTATTATTTCCTTCAATATTTCCTGTATTATAACAATTCATTATTGTAGAATTAATACTTTGTGTTTGACTTCCAGCTATTCCTCCTACTCTGACGTTTCCACTTATATATTTAGTATTATAACAATTTTCTACTTTTAATATTACTTCTTTTGTACCAGTAAATTCTCCTACTATTCCTCCTGTTGATGTTCCACTTGCTGTTAAAATTCCTTCATTATGGCAATGGGTTATTGTTATTTCTTTATTAGGATAATCTCCTCCATTTGTTGTTCCTACTATTCCCCCTAAATTCCATCCATCACTAGAATTCAAATTTAAATTTCCTTTATTTGAACAATTACTTATAATTACATTACCATTTTCTATTTGTCCTGTTATTCCTCCTATTACCGCTACCCCTGATATATTACACAAGTTATGACAATTATTTATTTTTGTTTTTCCTCTTGTTAGACCTGTTATTCCTCCTAAACGACCATTTCCTGTAATACTACCTGATACAGTTAAATTTTCTATTGTTGAGTCTTCTATTACTCCAAATAAACCTTGATAATCTTTTTCCGGTTGATTTATATATATTCCACTTATTGTATGTCCATTTCCATTAAATGTTCCTTTAAATGGTGCCTCCTCTGTTCCTATTGGTGTCCATTGTTCCGTACCATCCTCAAATGTTATATCTCCCTTGTCATCTTTTGACCATTTATTAGGATTTAAATCTATGTCTGCCATTAATACATAATTTGCACTCATTGAAAATTCAAATTCTGTATTTTCTTGTTCTATGTTTACTTTTCCTGTTTCTGTTCCTATTTTCTTTAATTGTTCAGCAGTATATATTGGCACTACATTACTATAACTATGCATATATCCGCTTAAACTTTTTAATGCTTCTTCTTCTCTTTGTTGCTCATAAGCATATTGATCTACTGCTTTTTGTGAATTGTCAATTATCCCTGTGTGTAACACTATACTTATTGTTACTCCTGCTAGTATCAACAATACTATTATTGTTATTACTAACGCAATTAAGGTTATACCTC
>CANRES010000021.1 GCA_947629625.1 uncultured Clostridia bacterium
GCGCTCTTTTTAGCCAATATAAAACGAATAATTAAATTAAAAGAAGAAAAAGCTAAAAATAATGGATAGAAATATCCTATACTTTTGTGTTCTTTTATAAATTTGATAAAAAAATAGCGAATTAGAAAAATTATTTTCCAATTCACTATTTTTTTGTGCTACTTTTTCAGCAGCCTCTCTTTTATTTTCTTTTTTTTTGAAAAAAACACTAAAACCCCTTTACGAAATTATACTTTTATTATAAAATAACATATAATAAAAATTAAAAAATAAAGAGAGGAAAACGAAATGTGGGGAGATATAGTAATAGCATTTTTACTAGCCTTTATAACAGCATTTGTAATAACACCATACACAATAAGATTAGCAAAGAAATTAGGTGCAGAAGATGACCCAAAAGATGAAAGAAGAATAAATAAAACAATAATGCCAAGACTACGGAGGAATAGCAGTAATATGTGGTTTTATTATATCAATTATATATTTAATATCAGTAATGAGTATAGAACATACAATAAACATATTTGATGAAGATAATTATTACATAAAACTAATTGGCTTTTTTATAGGAATAATAATACTTGCAATAGTTTGTTTTATAGATGATGTTAGAGGAGTAAAAGCAGTTGTAAAATTATTTGCACAAATATTAGCAGCAGTAGTTGTAGTAATGAGTGGAATTGAAATAGATGTAATAAATATACCATGGCTAACTACAATTGGCTTGAATGATGCGTTTTCAGTAATACTTACAATAGGCTGGATAGTTGGAATAACAAATGCAATAAATTTAATAGATGGATTAGATGGCTTGTCATCAGGTATTACATTGATATCATGTTTATCTTTATTAATAATATTTGTATTAAATGATTCGCCATTAATTGCTGTAATATTAATTACAGCATTAGCAGGAGCAATTGTGGGATTTTTACCATTCAACTTTAATCCTGCAAAAACATTTATAGGAGATACTGGCTCAAACTTTTTAGGATTTAGTTTAGCAGTAATATCTATATTAGGAGTTGCAAAAACATATACAGCAGTTGTAATTATAGCACCATTAATAATTTTAGCCCTACCAATATTTGATACGCTATTTGCAATAGTAAGAAGAGTAATAAAAGGAAAATCATTAAAAGCAATACTAGCACCAGATAGAGGCCATTTACATCATAAATTAATGGATAGAGGCTATACACAAAAACAAGCAGTTCTAATATTATATGGACTTAGTGCAACATTAGGAATGTTTGCAATAATTTTATTTGAAAGTGGAATATGGAAAGCAATATCATTTTTACTTATGATAGTAGCAATAATTGCAATTGGATATAATGATATATTTAAAATAAAAAAGAATTATATTAACGAGGAAGAAAATGAAAACAAATAATAATGATTTAATAAGTGTTGTAGTTCCTATATATAATGTGGAAAAATACTTAAATAGATGTATTGATTCTATATTATCACAAGAGTATGAAAATATAGAAATTATATTAGTGAATGATGGTTCAACAGATAATTCAGGAAAAATATGTGATGATTATATAAAAAAAGATAGTAGAATAAAAGTTATACATAAAGAAAATGGTGGGTTAAGTGATGCAAGAAATTTTGGAATGGAAAAAGCGATGGGTGAATATATAGCCTTTATAGATTCTGATGATTATATAAGAAAAGATTACATATCTACTTTATATAATATGTGTATAACAAATAAAGCAGAAATTGCACAATGTTCATTTGAGAGAATAACAGATAGCCAAACTACTAATGAAATAAAGGTAGAAAAAACAATAGAAAATATGACAGGTATTGAAGCTATAAAAAATATATTTAAAGAAAAATATGTAGAATATACTGTGGCATGGAACAAATTATATAAAAAAAGTTTATTTGAAAATATAAAATATCCAAAAGGAAAATTACATGAAGATGAGGCAACAACATACAAACTTTTTTATGAAGCAAAAAAAGTATCTGTTACTAATGAAAAATTATATTACTACTACATAAGACAAAATAGTATAACAAATGAAAAATTTACATTAAAAAAACTAGACTATATATATGAACTAGAAGAACAATTAAAATTTTTTAAAGATAGAAATGAAGAAGACATATATTTAGAAGTATATTATAGATATTCAAGAAGCCTTTTACTATTTTATTTTAAATGTAAAACAATAGAAAATTCAGAACAAATACAAAATGAATTGTATAGTAAATTTAAAGAAAGTGTAAAATTTTTAAAAAAACGAAAAGAAATAAGTATAAAAAGAAAATTAATATTACAATTTGGACTTAAATTTCCAAATTTATATATAAAATTTTTAAAAATTATTTATAATGGAGGGTAAAATGGATGAAAAAATAGAAAATAAAAAAAGATTTGCAATAAATATGATTGCAACATTTCTTGCATTTATTGTAAATTTAGGAATAAATTTTGTTTTATCTCCCTATATAATTGAAAATGTTGGTGTTGATGCTTATGGATTTGTAACGCTCGCAAATAATTTTGTAAATTATGCTTCATTAATTACAATAGCATTGAACTCAATGGCAGGGAGATTTATAACTATAGAAATACATAGGGATAATATAAAGGAAGCTAATAAATATTTTAATTCAGTATTATTTGGTAATTTTATTATATCAATTTTTATGTTAATTCCTATTGCAATTATGGTAGTATTTCTTGACAAAATAATTAGTATACCAAACGAAATAATGTTAGATACAAAAATATTATTTGGGTTAGTATTTTTCAATTTTGCATTAAGTATTATAAATACATCTTATTCTGTAGCAACATTTGTAAGGAATAGATTAGACTTATCTTCAAGAAGAAATATAGAATCATATATAATCAAAGCAGTAATATTGTTAATTTTATTTACAATATTTTCACCAAAAATATCTTATGTAGGTATTGCATCATGTATAGTAAGTATATTTTTAATATTATGCAATATAAGATATACAAAAAAGCTTTTACCAGAAATAAAAGTAAGTATTAAAGAATTTGAATTAAAAAAAATATTAACTATTGTGAAATATGGAATATGGAATACAGTAACAAAATTAGGACAAATATTATCTGATGGATTAGATTTGTTAATATGTAATATATGGATAGATTCGGAAGCAATGGGACAACTTTCAGTAGCTAAAACATTAAGTGGAGTAATTTCCAGTTTGTTATCTACAATTAGTTCAATTTTTCAGCCAAATTTAACAATATATTATGCTAAAAAGCAAATTAATGAACTTGTTAATGAATTAAAAATGGCTATGAGAGTAACTGGATTATTTGCTAATATACCTTTAAGTTATTTAATTGTATTTGGTAGTATATTTTATACAGTATGGGTTCCAAATCAAAACATAGAATTAATTCAGATTTTAACAATTCTAACAGTACAGGGAGAAATAATTTCAGGAGTAATTACACCAATGTATGGTGTATATGCAGTTACTGGCAAAGTAAAGGCAGATGCTATTATAAGAGTAGTTATAGGATTTATAAATGTTGCAATAGTATTTGTATTAATAAAATTTACAAATTTAGGAATATATGCAGTTGCTGCAACAAGTATAATTACAGGAACACTTATAAATGTAACATTTGTACCAATATATGTAGCTAAAAAATGTATAGGTGTAAAATGGAATACATTTTATCCAATAATATTAAAACATGTTGGAACATCTATAATAATTATAGCAATATTATACATAATTAAAATATATATAGATTCATACAATATAACATATAACTGGTATTTAGTAATAATAACAGCATTTATATCATTAATAATAGGCATTATTGTTAATTATTTATTATTTAATAAAGAAGAAAAGAAAAAAATTAAAAATAAAATATATAATTTAATAAAGAGGAAAGGAAATTAAAAAAATGAAAGAAGTTACAATAGTTACAGCATTTTTCGATATAGGAAGGAAAAATTTTTCTTTATATCCAAGAACAAATGAGAAATATTTAGAATATTTTAAATTTTGGGCTAGAATAAAAAATAAAATAATTGTTTATACATATAAAGAAATGGCAGAAAAAGTTAGAAAAATAAGAAAAGAATTTGGTTTATTAGATAGAACAGTTATAATAGAAATAAATGATGAAACTACAATAGAGCCAACAATATATAAAAATATGGAAAAAATTGCAAATGGAGAATATTTGAAAGATTACAGATATCAAAATATAGCTGTTGAAAATAATTGTAAATATGATTATGTAATGCTTTTAAAGTATTGGTGCCTAGCAGATGCAGTAAAAAGAAAAATAGCAGATGGTATGTTAGCGTGGATAGATTTTGGATTTAATCATGGAAGTGATTGTTATATAAACTCAGAAGAATTTGATTTTTTATGGGAAACTGAATTATCTTACGAAAAAGTACATTTATTTGCATTAGATACAAATCTTACTAATGAACCAGTATTTCAATTAATTAAAAATATGAAAGTTGATATTATGGGAGATTTAATAGTTGCACCAGACCATTTATGTGAAAAATTTTGGTCTTCTGTAAAAACACAAATGGAAAGTATGATAAGACTAGGTTTTATAGATGATGATCAAATATTATTATTAATGTCATATAGAGAAAATCCAGAAATTTATGAAATGCATAAAAGTGATTGGTTTATGCCATTAAAAGAAAATGGAGCTAGCCATTTAACAGTAAAAGAAAAAAAGAATAAAAAAACTAATATTAAGAATAAAATAATTAATTATTTAAGAAAAAAGAAAATGTATTTTATATACTTACAGCATCAAAAAAAATATTTTGATTAAACTATGAAAGGAAGCAAAAAATGAAAAAAATTTGTATAATATTACCAGAAGATTATCCAGTACCAGCAACAAAAGGTGGAGCAGTAGAAACATTAGTAAACAATATAATTGATGAAAATGAAAAAGAAAAGAAAATAGAAATTATTTGTGTTGCAAGATATGAAAAAAAAGCATACGAAGAAAGTAAAAAATACAAAAATACAAAATTTATATATTTTAAAATGTATCCTAATAAAAAAATATTAAAATATGTAATAAAAATAATGAATTATATTTTGTTAAAATTAACAAAGATTAATTTAAAAGGAATTATACATAGTAATAGATTATATAAAATAATAAAAAATGAAGAATTTGATTATATATTAGTGGAAGGAGGTTCTATTTGTAGTTATAAAAAATTATTAGAACATTATGATAAGGAAAAAAGAATAGTACATTTTCATGGAGGAAACTTTAAAGGTAAAAATGAATATAAAGAATTATATGAAAATTATATAGTGTTAAATAATTTTATGCTAGAACAGTTGACTGAAAATAAAGTTATTGAAAGAAGTAGAGTACATATATTAAGAAATGGAATTAATATTCAAGAATTTTCAAAAGAATTAACAAAGGAAGAAAGAGATAATTTAAGAAATAGTTATGGAATAAAAAATGATGATATAGTTATAATTTATTGTGGAAGATTGGTAAAAAACAAAGGAGTCAAAGAATTAATTTTAGCAATAAAAAAATTAAAAAATAAGGAAAATGTTAAATTATTAATTGTTGGTAGTTCAAATTTTGGAGCTAAAAATAAAACAAAATTTGAAAAAGATTTATTTGAAATTTCTAAAGATATTAGGGAAAATATAATATTTACAGGTTTTATTCATAATAATGATATGTATAAAATTTATAAGATGGCAGATATTGCAGTTCTTCCATCTTTGTGTGAAGATGCATCGCCACTAGTTATAGTTGAAGAAATGGTATCTGGTTTACCAATAATTGCAACAAAATCTGGTGGAATACCAGAATTAGTTCAAGGTAATGCTCTTTTGGTCGAAAGAGATGAAAAAATAGTTAATAATTTAGCAAAAAATATTGATTACCTAATAGAAAACCCAGATAAAAGAAATGAAATGAGTGAAAAAGGAAAAATTATAAGTAAAAAATTATCAGTAGAGAACTTTTATAAAAATTTTGTAGAATTATTTGAAAAATTAGATTAATAAAGGTGAAAATATGAAAAAAATATGTATTATACTACCAGAAGAATTTCCTGTACCAGCAACAAAAGGTGGAGCAGTTGAAACCTTAGTGAATAGTATAATTGACGAAAATGAAAAAGAAAATAAAATAGAAATTACTTGTGTTGCAAGATATGAAAAAAAAGCATACGAAGAAAGTAAAAAATACAAAAATACAAAATTTGTATTTTTTAGAATGTATCCTAATAAAAAAATAATTAGATTTGGAATACGAGTTATAAATGATTTTCTATTAAAAATAACAAAAATTAATATAAAAAATACTATACACAGCAAAAGGTTATACAAAAAAATACAAAATGAAGAATTTGACTACATATTAATTGAAGGTGGAGACCCATTCAGTTATAAAAATCTGTTAGAACATTATAATAAAGAAAAAAGAATAATACATTTGCATGGAGGAAATGCAATAGGTACGAAGGAATATGATGAATTATATGGAAAATTTTTAGTATTAAACAATTTTATGGTAAATCAATTTATTGGAAATAAAATTATTGAAAAAAATAGAGTTTATGTATTGAGAAATGGAATAAATGTAAAAAAATTTTCAAGAGAATTAACAAACGAAGAAAGAGATAATTTAAGAAATAGTTATGGAATAAAAAAAGATGATATAGTTATAATTTATTGTGGAAGATTAATGCAGGAAAAAGGTGTTAAAGAGTTAATTTTAGCAATAAAACAACTAAAAAACAGAAGTAAAGTAAAATTACTAATTGTTGGAAGTTCAAATTTTGGAAATAAAAATAAAACAAAATATGAAGAGGAATTATTAGAAATTTCAAAAGATATTAAGGAAAATATAATATTTACAGGATTTATTCATAATGAAGATATGTATAAAATATATAAAATGGCTGATATAGCAGTAGTTCCATCTTTATGGGAAGATGCCTCTCCGTTAGTTATAGTAGAACAAATGGCAAGTGGATTACCTATTGTTTCAACAATATCTGGTGGAATACCAGAATTAGTAGAGGATAATGCTTTTTTAGTTGAAAGAGATGAAAAAATAGTTAACAATTTAGCAAAAAATATTGATTACCTAATAGGAAACCCAGATAAAAGAAATGAAATGAGTGAAAAAGGAAAGATTTTAAGTGAAAAATTATCAGTAGAAAATTTTTATAAAAATTTTGTAGAATTATTTGAAAAATTAGATAAATAAAGGTGAAAGTATGAAAAAAATTACAATACTATTACTACATATGCAACATGGTGGAATAGAAAAACAAACAATAACATTTGCAAATGAATTAATAAAAAGGTATAATGTAGAAATAATATCTGTTTATAGTATGAAAAAAAGCCCTGCATATAAAGTAAATGAAAAAGTAAAAATAACATATTTAATTGATGATGCTCCAAATAGAAATGAATTAAAAACTGCAATAAAAAGTAAAAATATAATAAGAATAATAAAAGAAGGAATTAAATCAATTAAAATATTATATTTAAAAAAACATCTTATGATTAAAAAAGTAAAAAATATAGATACAGATATAGTATTTTCTACAAGAATTGAATTTGCTAAATTACTTTCAAAGTATTGTAGTAATAACATAATAAAAATAACTCAAGAACACGTAAACAATGAAAGTGAAAAATACATAAAAAAAGTAAAAAAATCTTTCAAGGATATAGATTATTTAGCATTATTAGGACCGGGTTCAACAAAAAATTATAGTAAATGGTTAGAAGATAATAAAAAAATAAAACTAATAGAAATTCCAAACATATTAGAAAATATACCTGAAAAATCTTCTAAGTTAGAAGGAAATAACTTAATAGCAGTAGGAAGATTACACCCAGAAAAAGATTTCTCTACATTAATTGATGTATTTAACTTAGTACATAAAGAAATCCAAAATTCAACATTAACAATAGTTGGTGGTGGAGATGAATTTAATAAACTGCAAGAAAAAATAACAAAATTAAACTTAAAAGATAGTGTAGAAATAACTGGAATGGTAGATGCAAATGTAGTGCAAGAAAAAATGTTAAAATCTGATATTTATGTTATGACATCAGTTTCAGAATGTTTTCCAATGGTATTATTAGAAGCATCATCTTGTGGTTTACCTATAATTGCTTTTGATGTTCCAGTTGGACCAAGAGCAATTATAGAAAATGACGAAAATGGCTATTTAATACAAAATAGAGATATTAATGAAATATCAAATAAAATTATAGAATTATTAAAAAATAGAGATAAATTAAAAGAACTAGGAATTAAATCAAAAGAAATGTCAAAAAAATATTTAAGTACAAATATAATGAACAAATGGTATGAATTTTTTGATAAACTATAAAAAGGAGTTTTTTATGATAACTATTTTTACACCAACATACAATAGAGAAAAAGAATTAAATAGACTATATAATTCATTATTAAATCAAAATTATGATGATTTTGAGTGGCTTGTAGTTAATGATGGTTCAACAGATAATACAGAAGAATTAATAAAAAAATTTAAAGAAGAAAATAAAATACAAATTAATTATTATAAAGTAGAAAATGGTGGTAAATCAAAAGCATTTAATTATGCTGTAAATAAAGCTAATGGAGAATGTTTTTTGTGTGTAGATTCAGATGATTATTTAGTAAATAATATTTTAGAAAAGATTGCTGAATTGTTTAATAATATTAAAAATGATAATACAATTGCAGGTTTAGGATTTTTAGTAAAAGAACATAAAACAGAAAAAATAGTTGGGACGAAGTTTCCAGAAGATAAAATGACAGACACATATACGAATATTTATTATAAATATAAAGTACAAGGAGATAAGCAGTTAATATTTAAAACAAGTGTATTAAAAAATTTTCCGTTTCCTATAATAAATAAAGAGAAGTTTGTTCCAGAAGCACTTGTTTTTAATAGAATATCAAAAAAATATAATATAGAATTTTATAATATTGTAACTACTTGCGTTGAGTATATGGATAATGGATATTCTTCTAATTATTTTAATTTAGTCAAAAAAAATCCAAATGGAAATATGTTATATTTAAAAGAACTATATGAGATAGAGCCAAAATTATATAATGTAGCAGCTTATGATTTATTTGGAATATATTCAAAAACAAAATTTAAAGATATTATAAAAAATCATCCGTCAAAAATAAAAGCATTTTTGATGTATATACCAGCATATATAAAATATTTACAAAAGGAGAGAAAATAATGAAGAAAATAATATTTTTTGCATACACTCTTGAAGTTGGTGGAGCAGAAAAAGTATTAGTTGATTATATAAAAACACTAAATGAAAAATATGAAATAGATTTAGTATTAATACAAAAAAAAGGTGAGTTTTTAAAAGATTTACCTAAAAACATTAAAGTAACTGAACTAAGAAAAAATTTATTTAGTTATATACTATTTAGATTTATACCATTTGTCAGAAAAATAAAAATAAATAAAATAGTAAATAAAAAGGATTATGATGTAGCGATAGGTTTCTTAGAAGGAAGAAGTGCTACATGGGTTGCAGATATAAAGAAACCTATTAGAAAATTAGCATGGGTACATAATGATGTAAAAAAATTTGACATTGGTATATCAGAAAAAGAAATAAAAGATTCATATTCAAAACTAGATAAAATTGTTACAGTATCAGAAGTAGCAAAAGAAGCATTTTGTGAAAAATATGGTTTTGATAAAGAAAAAGTAGAAGTATTATATAATTTAATAAATGAAAAAGATATAATAGAAAAATCAAAAGAAGAAGTACCTGAAAATGAAATATTTACATTTGTAAATGTAGGAAAAATGAGACCACAAAAAAGACAAGATAGATTAGTAGAAATTGCAAAAAAATTAAAAGAAGAAAATTACAAATTTAAAATACAAATAATAGGAAATGGACCAGAAGAAGAAAAAATAAAAGATCTAATAAAAAAATATAATGTAGAAGATGTAATTGAATTATTAGGATTAAAAATTAATCCATATCCATATATAAAACAAGCAAATTGTGTTGTAGTTTCTAGTGATTTTGAAGGGTATAGTGTAGCAATAAAAGAGGCATTATTATTAAAAAAAGCAGTTATATCAACAAATGTATGTGGAGTATCTGAGTTATTTGAAAATGGAAAATATGGTATTGTAACTAAAATTTCAACAGAAGATTTATTAAATAAAATGAAAGATGTATTAGATGAAAAAATTGATATAAAAGCAATAGAAAATAATTTAAAGATTTTTGAAAGTGGCAATAATGAAATTATAGAAAAACTTATAAAATTAATTGAAGGGTAGATGAAAGATATGATAAAAAAGATACAAGAAAAATTTAATGTAGAATTTATAACAAAAATAGTATTAATATATATCTTATTACAACCATTATTTGATATATTATCATTTTTATATATAAGAAACTATATACCAATAGGAATATCAACTGTATTAAAACCATTATTTGTATTTGGAATAGGTATATATATTTTTTTAACAAACAAAAATCAAAGAAAAAAATATATGGCAATTTATGTGATATATGGTATATTAATGATTGTACATAGTTTAATATTGAAAGATATATTAGTTGCAAATTCTGTTATATTACATGAAATTAGATTTATGATAAATATTGCATATATGTTAGTTTTATTTATGATTCTAGATTATATGTATCAAAATAATACAAATAAAAACGAATTTATAAAAAAATTAAAGAAAACACTAATAATTACGTTTTTTATTTATTGTATAACGATAATAATTGCAATACTTACAGGAACATCAGGAAAAACTTATGAATATTCAGATGCTTCAAAAGCAGGTTTTAAAGGTTGGTTAGATTCAGGTCAAATATTTGGACACGCATTATCAATCACACTACCATTTTTAATATATTATTTATTAAATATAAAGACTAAAAACAAAGTAATTAATGTATTAAGTAAAATAAGCATTGTTATACCAGTTATAATTTTATTATTAATTGGAACAAAAGTAACATATTTTATTGCATTAATAGTTTTAGCATCACATTTTGTTATAGATTTAATATATTTTATAAAAGATAAGGAAAAGAATAATTTAATTTCAAGTTTAATTTGTTTGGTAGTATTAATAGCATCTTTATTAAGTTATAATTATTTACCTGTAAAGAAAAATATAGATATAAATAATAATGTATTATCAGTAGATATGTCTGCTAGTGCAAATGGAAGTGAAACAAATAGAGAAGATTTATTAAAAATGCAACAAGAAATTAATTTATCTGAACAAAATTCAAATAAATCAAAATGGGAAGAAGCAAGACTAAAAAGAGTAAAGAATTATTATAATTGGGACTTAGAATCTTCAAAATTATTAGAAAAACAATATGCAACTGGTAAAGTACACCCAGCAGATACAAGAACAAGACAATTAGTATATAATTTTAATAAGTATAAATTATCAAGTATACAATATAAATTATTTGGATTAGGTTATTTAAATCAGCCAACTTCATTATCAATTGAAAGAGATATATTAATGATAATATTTAATTTTGGTATTATAGGATTTTTAGTAATTTTATTAAAACCAATTTTAATATGGATAAAATCTGCTTTTATAATATTAAAAAACCATATTCATACTGAATTAGATACTTTGTATTTATTTGAAGGCTTTTCAATATTTTTCTGTATAAGTTTATATGCAGGATATACATTTATATATACAAACTTTTCAATATTTTTAGTTATAATTATTTTATTATTAAGAGATAGTTTAAAAAAATATAATGATAAAAATTTAGACGAATACTTTAAAAAAATATATACAAAAGATAAAAACAGTTTCTATAAAGAAATAGAACAAGATTTAACAAATAATAAAAAGAATTTTATAATAACAGCAAACCCTGAAACTATTATGCAATCAGAAAAAAATGAAGAATTAAAAAAAGCATTTTTAGATAAAGAAACTACTGTTGTAGCAGATGGTATAGGAATAGTAAAAGGAGCGAAAAAACTAAATTATAATATAAATGAAACAATACCGGGAGTTGAAATTGCAGTTAAACTTTTAGAATTAGGAGATAAATATAAGAAAAAAATATTCTTGTTTGGAGCAAAAAAAGAAGTTATTGAAGCAATGAAAAATATTATAAAAGAAAAATACTCAAATTGTGAAATAGTAGGAGCAGTAGATGGATATGTTGAAAATAAAGATTTAGTTTTTGAAGAAATGCAAAAACTAAAACCAGATATTGTATTAGTTGCATTAGGAATACCAAAACAAGAAACATTAATATATAAACATTTAAGTAAATTTGAAAAAGGAATATTTGTTGGTATAGGTGGAAGTTTTGATGTGATTTCTGGTTTAAAGAAAAGAGCACCTAAAATATTTATAAAATTAAAATTAGAATGGTTATATAGAATTCTAAAAGAACCAAAAAGATTAAAAAGATTTTATGAAAGTCATATTAAATATTTATTTAAAATTTATGGAATTTAAAAAATGGAGGAAAATAAATGATAAAAGTAATGACAATATTTGGAACAAGACCAGAAGCAATAAAAATGGCACCATTAGTAAAAGAATTAAAATCAAGAAGTGAAATAGAATGTTGTGTATGTGTAACAGCACAACATAGAGAAATGTTAGACCAAGTATTAAAAGCATTTGATATAACACCAGATTATGACTTAAATATAATGCAACAAAATCAAACATTAAGTGATATAACATCTAAGGCATTGCAAGGTCTAGAAAAAATTATACAAGAATATAAACCAAATATAGTATTAGTACATGGAGATACAACTTCAACATTTGCAGGAGCCTTAGCAGCATATTATTGTCATACAGATATAGGACATGTTGAAGCAGGTTTAAGAACATGGAATAAATATTCTCCATTTCCAGAAGAAATGAATAGACAAATGGTAGGAGTATTAGCAGATATGCATTTTGCACCTACTGAAAATAGTAAAAAATCATTACTTTTAGAAGGAAAAAAAGAAGAAAATATATTTGTTACAGGTAATACTGCAATAGATGCTTTAAAAACAACTGTAAATTCAAATTATAAACATGAAATATTTGACTGGGTAGGTAATAATAGATTAATTTTAATTACAGCACATAGGAGAGAAAATTTAGGAGAACCTATGAGAAATATGTTTAAAGCAATTAAAAGAATTATAGATGAATTTCCAGATGTAAGAGCAGTATATCCTGTACACTTAAATCCAAAAGTTAGAGATATTGCAAATGAAATATTAGGAAATGACGATAAAATAAAATTAATAGAGCCATTAGAAGTATTAGACTTTCATAATTTTATAAATAAATCTTATTTAATATTAACAGATAGTGGTGGAATACAAGAAGAAGCACCATCGCTTGGAAAACCTGTATTAGTATTAAGGGATACCACAGAAAGACCAGAAGGGATAGAAGCGGGAACTTTAAAACTAACAGGAACTGATGAAGAAACAATTTATAAATTAACAAAAGAATTACTTGAAAATGAAGAAGAATATCAAAAGATGAGCAAAGCTTCAAATCCTTATGGTGATGGAAATGCAAGTAAAAGAATTGCAGATGCAATTTTAAAAAAATATTTATAATAAAAAAGGGATTATAATATGAAAAAGAAAAAAGTAGTAATAATTGGAGCAGGACCTGCTGGATTAACTATGGCTTATGAAATGTTAAAAAACAAAGGAAACGAAGAATATGATGTTACAATTTTAGAAGAAACAAATGAAATAGGAGGAATTTCAAAAACAGTAAAATATAATAATAATCGTATGGATATTGGAGAACATCGTTTCTTTTCAAAAGACGAAAGAGTTATGAAATTTTGGGAAGAATTAATGCCATTACAAGGTAAAAATTCATTTGATGATGAAAAATTAGGGAGAGAAAAACCGTTAGTAAAAGGTGGGCCAAATCCTGAAACAGAAGATAATGTAATGTTAATAAGACAAAGAGTTTCAAGAATTTATTATTTAAAGAAATTTTTTGATTATCCAATAAGTATGAAATTAGAAACTTTTAAAAATATGGGATTTTTACGTACAGTTAAAGCAGGGTTTAGTTATTTAAAATCAATATTTTTTAAAAAAGAAGAAAATTCATTAGAAAATTTTTATATTAATAGATTTGGAAAAGTTTTATATAGTATGTTTTTTGAAAAATACACAGAAAAACTTTGGGGAAGACATCCAAGTGAAATTTCGGCAGATTGGGGAGCACAAAGAGTAAAAGGAATATCTATTAGGGCTGTAATAAAAGATATGTTTCATAAAACATTTGGAAACAAAAAAGCAGAAAATACTGAAACTTCATTAATAGAACAATTTTGGTATCCAAAATATGGACCAGGTCATTTATGGGAAACATTAGCAAAAAAGGTAATAGAAAATGGAGCAGAATTAAAAAAAGGGTATTGTGTTAAGAAAATAAATTTTGAAAATGGTAAAATAGTTTCTGTCGATTGTGAAATAGATGGAAAAATAGAAAAAATTAAAGGAGATATTTTTGTATCTACTATGCCAATGAACGATTTAGTAGAAGGATTTACAGGAATTGAAGTGCCAAATCAAATAAAAGAAATTGCACAAGGTTTACCATTTAGAGATTTTATAACAGTTGGTTTATTAGTAGACAAATTAAATTTGGAAAACAAAACAAATATAAAAACATTAGGAAATATTGTACCGGATTGTTGGATTTATGTTCAAGAACCTGATGTAAAAATGTGTCGAATTCAAATATTTAACAATTGGTCACCATATTTAGTACAAGATGTAGAAAATAAAGTGTGGATTGGATTAGAATATACTTGTAAAGAAGGTGATATGTATTGGAACATGACAGATGAAGAATTTATTGATTTTGCAATTAATGAATTAGTTTCAATGAATATTATCAAAAAAGAACAAGTAGAAGATGCTCATAGAGAAAAAATAAAGAAAGCATATCCTGCTTATTTCGATACATATAAAGATATTGATAAATTAATAGAATATATTAATAAAATAGATAATTTATATTGTATTGGAAGAAATGGACAACATAGATATAATAATATGGATCATTCAATGGTAACAGCAATAGAGGCAGCAAAAAATATTCGTAATGAAATAAAAAATAAAGAAAATATATGGAATGTTAATACAGATAAAGAATATCATGAAGAAAAGAAATAAAAATTATAAAAAACACTTGAAAATTAATTAATTTTGATATAGAATTATATCTGCTAGAAATGGCAATAATAATTAAAGATACTAAAAAGTATCAAGAATGGAGGAATTTGTAATGTCAATAAAAATAGGAATTAATGGTTTTGGAAGAATAGGAATGTTAGCATTCCAAGCAGCATTAAACAAAAAGGAGGTTGAAGTAGTAGCAATAAACGATCCTTTTATAACAGCAGATTACATGGCATACATGGTAAAATTTGATACAGTACATGGAAGATTCAATGGAGAAGTGACAGGAGAAAATAACATATTAAAAGTAAATGGAAAAGAAATAAAAGTATATAATGAAATGGATCCAAAAAATATACCTTGGGGTACAGATGGAGTAGAATATGTATTAGAATGTTCAGGAGTATTTACAACAATAGAAAAAGCAAATGCACATTTAGAAGCAGGAGCAAAAAAAGTTATAATAAGTGCACCATCAAAAGATGCACCAATGTTTGTAATGGGAGTAAACAACGATAAATATGATCCAAGTATGAATATAATATCAAATGCATCATGCACAACAAACTGTTTAGCACCACTTGCAAAAGTTATAAACGATAATTTTGGAATAAAAGAAGGACTTATGACAACAGTTCACTCTACAACAGCAACACAAAAAACAGTAGATGGAGCATCAAAGAAAGATTGGAGAGGAGGACGTGCAGCAGCAGCAAACATAATTCCATCTTCAACAGGAGCTGCAAAAGCAGTTGGAAAAGTAATACCAGAATTAAATGGAAAACTTACAGGTATGGCATTTAGAGTACCTACAATAGATGTTTCAGTAGTAGACTTAACATGTAACTTAGAAAAACCAACAACTTATGAAGAAATATGTGCAGCAGTTAAAAAAGCATCTGAAAATGAATTTAAAGGTATAATTGAATATACAGACGAAGCAGTTGTATCATCAGACTTTATACATGATGAACATACATCAATATTTGATGCTACTGCGGGAATTCAATTAACAGATACATTTGTTAAATTAGTTGCATGGTATGATAATGAATGGGGATATTCAAACAAATTAGTAGATTTAGCATGCTATATAGCAACAAAATAAATGCAAATAATTAAAAATGTAATCTATTCAGTAATAGAAAATTTTTCTATTACTGAATAACTTGTTATATAAATATATAGGGGGATAAGAAAATGAATAAAAAAACAGTAAGAGACATTGATGTTAAAGGTAAAAAAGTATTAGTAAGATGTGACTTCAATGTACCACAAGACGAAAACTTAGAAATTACAGACAATAGAAGAATAGTAGCAGCATTAGATACAATAAAATACCTAATAGAAAATAATGCAAAAGTAATACTATGTTCGCATTTAGGAAGACCAAAAGGAGAAGTGAAAAAAGAATTCTCATTATTACCAGTTGCAAAAGAATTATCAAGATTATTAGGAAAAGAAGTTAAACTTGCAGAAGATATAATAGGAGAAAGTGCAAAAAATCTAACAGAAAATATGAAAGAAGGAGAAATAGTTTTACTAGAAAATGTTAGATTTGATAAAAGAGAAGAAGAAAACGATAAAGAATTTGCAAAAGAATTAGCATCACTTGCAGAAATATATGTAAATGATGCGTTTGGAACAGCACATAGAGCACATGCTTCAACTGCAGGAGTTGCAGATTATTTACCAGCAGTATCAGGTTTTTTAATTGAAAAAGAATTAAACTTTATGGGAAAAGCATTAGAAAATCCTGAAAGACCATTTGTTGCAATTTTAGGAGGAAAAAAAGTATCAGATAAAATTGGAGTAATAGATGCGTTATTAGAAAAAGTAGATACATTAATGATAGGTGGAGGAATGGCATATACATTCTTTAAATCTATGGGATATAATGTAGGAGATTCAATTTGTGAATTAGATAAATTAGATTTAGCAACAAGTTTAATGGAAAAAGCAAAACAAAAAGGTGTAAAATTAATGTTACCAATAGATACAAAAGTAGGAAAAGAATTTTCAAAAGATACTGAAAGTAAAATTGTAAAATATACAGAAATACCAGATGGATGGGAAGGCTTTGATATTGGAACAGAAACAATAGAAATTTATAAAAAAGAATTAGAAAAAGCAAAAACAGTTATATGGAATGGACCAATAGGTTTATTTGAATTTGACCAATTTGCAGTTGGAACAAATGAAATAGCAAAAAAATTAGCAGAAATTGATGCAGTAACAATAGTTGGTGGTGGAGATTGTGCAGCAGCAGTTGAAAAAGCAGGAGTTGCAGATAAATTAACACACGTATCAACAGGTGGAGGAGCATCATTAGAATTCCTAGAAGGAAAAAAATTACCGGGAATTGAATGTTTACAAGATAAATAAAATATTAAATTTGTTAAAAATTTGGCATTATAATTAATAAAATGAAAGGAAAATGTTTATGCGTAAAAAAGTAATAGCAGGCAACTGGAAAATGAATATGTTGCCAAATGAAGCAATAAATTTTATACAAGAAATTGTACCATTAATAAAAGATACTAAAAATGAAGTAATACTTTGTGCACCATATACAGATTTATTCTATGTATTATTAAATGTTCAAGAAACAAACATAAAGGTTGGTGCACAAAATGTACATTGGGAAGAAAATGGAGCATATACAGGTGAAATATCACCAAAAATGCTAAAAAGTATTGGTGTAGAATATGTAATAATTGGGCATTCTGAAAGAAGGCAATATTTTAATGAAACAGACGAAACAGTTAATAAAAAAGTAAAATCAGCATTAAATTATGGTCTAAAACCAATAATATGTGTTGGAGAAACATTAGAACAAAGAGAAAATGGAGAAACTAAAAAAATAATTACTACACAAACTCGTTTAGCATTAGAAGGTATAGAAAAAGAAAAAATGAAAGACATAATAATTGCTTATGAACCAATATGGGCAATAGGAACAGGAAAAACAGCAACAGTAGAAGATGCAAATGAAAGCATAAAAGCAATAAGAAAAGAAATTGAAGAAATATATGATAGTAACATATCAGAGGAAGTTATAATACAATATGGTGGAAGTGTAAAATCAACTAATGCAAAAGAATTATTTACAGCATCAGATATAGATGGAGGCTTAGTTGGAGGAGCAAGTTTAAAACCAGAAGAATTTGCAAAAATTATAAACTATGAAAATTAATAAAAAAAGAGGTAAAAAAACTTATGGATAAGAAATTAACAATGCTAATGATATTAGATGGATTTGGAGAAAACAAAAATGAAAATGGAAATGCAGTAAAATTAGCAAATACTCCAAACTTAGATAAACTTATGAAAAATAACCCTACAACAGATATATATACAAGTGGGTTAAATGTTGGATTACCAGATGGACAAATGGGAAATTCTGAGGTTGGACACACAAATATTGGTGCCGGAAGAATAGTATATCAAGAATTAACAAGAATAACAAAATCAATAGAGGATGGAGATTTTTTTAGCATACCAGAATTTATTGAAGCAATAAATCATTGCAAAAAAAATAATACAAAATTACATATAATGGGCTTATTATCAGATGGTGGAGTTCATAGTCATATAAGACATCTATATGCATTATTAGAACTTGCAAAAAGAAAAGGTTTTGAAGATGTATATGTACATTGCTTCTTAGATGGTAGAGATACACCACCAGCATCAGCAGAAAACTATATAATGCAATTAGAAGAAAAAATGAAAGAAAAAGAAATAGGAAAAATTGCAAGTATATCTGGTAGATTTTATGCAATGGATAGAGATAAAAGATGGGAAAGAATTAAAAAGACTTATGATGCGTTAGTATTAGGAGAAGGACAAAAAGCAAATACTGCAATAAGTGCTATTGAAAGTTCATATCAAAAAGAAGTTTTTGACGAATTTGTTGAACCAACTTTAATTTGCAATGGAGATACACCAATAGCAACTATAGGTGAAAAAGATGCAGTTATCTTCTATAATTTTAGACCAGATAGAGCAAGAGAAATAACAAGAACATTAGTAGATAAAGATTTTAAAGAATTTGAAACAAAAAATCTTGATTTATATTTTATATGTTTTACACAATATGACGAAACAATGCCTAATGTTAAAATAGCATTTAAGCCAACAACATTAAAAAATACTTTTGGAGAATATGTTAGCAACTTAGGATATACACAATTAAGAATAGCAGAAACTGAAAAATATGCACATGTAACATTTTTCTTTAATGGTGGAGAAGAAAAACAATATAAAGGTGAAGACAGAATTTTAGTACCATCACCAAAAGTAGAAACTTATGATTTAAAACCTGAAATGAGTGCTTATGAGGTAACAGAAAAGGTATTAGAAGCAATAAAATCAGAAAAATATAATTGTATAATATTAAATTATGCAAATCCAGATATGGTAGGACATACAGGAAGTTTAGAAGCAGCAATTAAAGCAATAGAAACAATAGACGAATGTGTAGGTAAAGTAGTAGAAGAAGTAAAAGAAAAACAAGGAGTTTTATTAATTACAGCAGACCATGGAAATGCAGAGCAAATGATAGATTATAAAACAGGAGAACCACATACAGCACACACAACAAATCCAGTTCCATTAATATTAGTAGGAATGGAAGATGTAGAATTAAAATCAGGAAAATTAGCAGATTTAGCGCCAACAATGTTAGATATTATGGGATTAGAAAAACCACAAGAAATGACAGGAGAGAGTTTAATTGTTAGTCACACCTAAAATGAAAATAATATATAAAGAAATTCAAAAAAAATTATTTTATATGTTACCAGAAAAATGGGAAAGTATATATTTATATGCCTCTATTATTCAACATGCAAAATTACAAACAGGAGAGATGTTTTTTTACTACATTCCAAAAGGTGTTTTAAAAAAGAAACCAGTAAATGTATATGAAGTACCATCAAAATTTAATATTGAAGAAGAAGATTATTTAAAATTAGCAGATGGACTATATGAAAAAATTAAAGAATTAAGAATAGAAATGATTAAAAATGGAGAAAAGCCATGGACTAATCTTACAATTTCTGTTGAAAAAATAAATTTTAAAGTCGAATTTAGATACGATAATCTTATTAATTCATTATTTTCTAATGAAGATAGACATTTAACATGGCAATATATATATTTAGGTAGACCTATAAATAGTTTTAATAAAAAAGAACGAGAAATAATAGAAAGATGTCTTAAAGAAAGAAATATTTTAGGTGATGAAATAAATACATATAGTGAAAATATATATTATGAAAAAGATGTAAAAAGCATTATTGATTTTGAAAAAGAAGAAAATAATTTAACTAAAACCATTCAAAATGATAATGGGATTTCTACAAATGAAATACCAAATGACACAGATAAAAAAAGTAAGAGTCAAATATTAAGTTGTTAAGTAAGTTACATTTAAGTCATAAATAGATATAAAAAAATATATAATTATGATATAAATGAAACTATATATTAAAATGTAAAACTGAAAGGAGCAAAAAATATGATTTATTCAAAAGAAGTAGAAAGAATGTGCCCAGTTGCAAAAGGAGTTGACCATGGGCCAGCACCAATTCCAGAAGAAGGAAAATGGGTAAAATCAAAAGAAATTAAAGATATATCAGGATTAACACATGGTATAGGATGGTGTGCACCTCAACAAGGAGCATGTAAATTAACATTAAATGTTAAAGAAGGAATCATTCAAGAAGCATTAGTTGAAACAATAGGATGTTCAGGAATGACACATTCAGCAGCAATGGCAGGAGAAATTTTAGTAGGAAAAACAATACTAGAAGCATTAAATACAGACTTAGTATGTGATGCAATAAATACTGCTATGAGAGAATTATTTTTACAAATAGTTTATGGTAGAACACAATCTGCATTTTCAGAAGGTGGTTTAACAATAGGAGCAGGATTAGAGGACTTAGGAAAGGGACATAGAAGCCAAGTTGGTACAATATATTCAACACTTTCAAAAGGACCAAGATACTTAGAATTAGCAGAAGGATACATAGTAGAAATAGGTTTAGATAAAGATAACCAAATAATAGGTTATAAATATGTAAACTTAGGAAAAATGATGGATAATATCAAAGCAGGAATAGAACCTATGGAAGCAATAGAAAAAGCTTCTGGTAAATATGGACGTTTTGATGAAGCAGTTAAGAAAATAGACCCACGTAAAGAATAATTTTAAGTAAAATTTTAATAAATAGGAGGAATAAATATGGCAGTAACATTTGAAAGTTATGAAAGAAGAATTGAACAAATAAAACCAGTAATGGAAAAATATGGAATAAAAGATTTTGAAGATGCATTAAATATATGCAAAGAAAAAGGATTTAACCCTTATGATATGGTAAAAGAGGTACAACCAATATGTTTTGAAAATGCTTGTTGGGCTTACACATTAGGAGCAGCAATAGCAATAAAAAAAGGATGTAAAAAAGCAGCAGATGCAGCAAAAGCAATAGGAGAAGGTTTACAAGCATTTTGTATACCAGGTTCTGTTGCAGATGATAGAAAAGTTGGACTAGGACATGGAAATTTAGCATCAATGCTACTTAGTAAAGACACAAAATGTTTTGCATTTTTAGCAGGACATGAAAGTTTTGCGGCAGCAGAAGGAGCAATAGGAATTGCAAAATCTGCTAATAAAGTAAGAAAAGAGCCATTAAGAGTTATATTAAATGGTTTAGGAAAAGATGCTGCACAAATCATATCAAGAATAAATGGATTTACTTATGTAAAAACAGATTTTGACTTCTTCACAGGAAAAGTAAAAGTAGTTGAAGAAATAAAATATTCTGATGGAGAAAGAGCAAAAGTAAGATGCTATGGAGCAAATGATGTTCGTGAAGGTGTTGCAATAATGCATTTAGAAGGCGTTGATGTATCTATAACAGGAAATTCAACAAACCCAACAAGATTCCAACATCCAGTAGCAGGTACATATAAGAAGGAATGTATAGAATTAGGAAAGAAATATTTCTCTGTTGCATCAGGAGGAGGAACAGGTAGAACATTACATCCAGATAATATGGCAGCAGGACCTGCTTCTTATGGAATGACAGATACAATGGGAAGAATGCATTCAGATGCACAATTTGCAGGTTCTTCATCTGTACCAGCACACGTTGAAATGATGGGATTAATTGGTATGGGTAATAATCCTATGGTTGGTGCAACAGTTGCAGTTGCAGTTGCAGTAGAAGAAGCAATGAAATAAATATTATAAGGCATTGAACAATATGTGCATTTAAAAAAATATTAAAAAGTTGCCAACTAAAATTGTTAGAGAAATAAAATTTTCTCTAACAATTTTAATACATTGGGGTATAGCCAAGCGGTAAGGCATCGGACTCTGACTCTTGTCGTTATACCTCGAATAATAAATTTTGTAATACTTGAAATATAA
>CANRES010000022.1 GCA_947629625.1 uncultured Clostridia bacterium
AATTATATCATGAAATAATTGTTATATAAAGGTTTAAGGGTAACCTTTTAAAACCCTAAATATATTATACAAGGAGAGTTTTTAATATGTATGCTAAATATATAAAAAGATGTTTAGATTTCATATGTAGCTTATTAGGTTTGATTATATTATCTCCATTATTATTAATATTAGCAATTTTAGTAAAAATAAAATTAGGAAGTCCAGTTATATTTAAACAAGAAAGACCGGGAAAAGATGAAAAAATATTTACACTATATAAATTTAGAACGATGACGAACGAAAAAGATGAAGATGGAAATTTATTACCAGATGAAAAAAGACTTACGAAATTTGGAAAAATGTTAAGGAGTACAAGTTTGGATGAATTGCCAGAATTGTTTAATATCTTGAAGGGAGATATGTCTATTGTTGGACCAAGACCATTAAGAGTTAGATATTTACCATATTATACTGAACAAGAAAGACATAGACATGATGTAAAACCAGGCCTTACAGGATTAGCACAAATAAATGGAAGAAATGCTATTTTATGGGATGAAAAATTTAAATATGATATTCAATATATAAATAAAATAACTTTTAAATTAGATATTTTAATTGTATTGAAAACAATAAAACAAGTTTTTAAAAAACAGAATATAGAATTAGAGGGTTCAACTGATGTTACAGATTTTGATAAATATAGAGAATCGAATAAATATTTAGTAAAATAAATTAAATTTAGGAGAATTATTATATGAATATATTAATGTTAAGTGTTGGAACAAGAAATAAAATTGTTCAATATTTTAAAAAAGAATTAAAAAATAAAGGAAAAGTCATAGCAACAGATTGTTCAGAATTGGCACCAGCAATTTATGAAGCAGATAAATATTACATAGTTCCAAGAATAGATGATAAAGAATATTTAAATATTATATTAGATATTTGCAAAAAAGAAATGATAGATACAGTTATATCTTTAATTGACCCAGAATTAAGTTTAATTGCAAAGAATATAGAAAAATTTAAAGAAATTAATGTAAAACCAATTATTTCAGAATATGATAAAGTTGAATTATGTTTTGATAAATATTTAATGTATAAATTTTTAAAAGCAAATAATATAAAAACTGCAAAAAGTTATATTGATAAAGATGAATTTTATAAAGATTTAGAAAATAAAAAAATAAGTTTTCCTGTATTTGTAAAACCAGTGAAAGGTAGTGCAAGTATAAATATTAGTAAAGTAACAACAAAAGAGCAAATAGAAACTTTATTTAACCAATATAATAATTTAATGATTCAAGAATTTATGGATGGTCAAGAGTATGGTGCAGATGTTTATATAGATATGATTTCACAAAAAATAGTTAGTATTTTTATAAAGAAAAAAATAAAAATGAGAGCTGGCGAAACAGATAAATCTGTTTCTATAAAAAATGAGGAAATTTTTAATTTAATTAAAAATTTAGTAAATAAAGCAAAGTTTAAAGGTGTAATAGATATTGATGTTTTTGAAGTAAATGGAGAATATTATATTTCAGAAGTAAACCCAAGATTTGGTGGAGGTTATCCACATGCTTATGAATGTGGTGTTAACATACCTAAATATATACTAAATAACATAGATAAAAATGAAATAAATAATGAAAATATTGGAAATTATGAAGAAAATATATATATGATGAAATATAATGAAATAAAAATAACGAAAAGAAAAGAGGAATAAAAAAATGTTTGGTTCATTAATTAGAAGAATAGGATTTTGGATGCAAGATTTCTGTAGGGGGGGTAAGATTAGAAAAAATTATAATAACATAAAACAAATAATGAAAAATAGAATAAACAATTTAGAACAATTGAATAATATATTGTCTTATGCTAAAAATAATGTTCCATATTATTCTAAAATAAAAGAATGTAAATTAGAAAATTTCCCTATTGTATCAAAGCATGATTTTATGGAAAAAAATGATAAACTAAAATCACAAGAGTTTTTAAACAAAAAAAATTTACATCATGTAGAAACTAGCGGTTCAACTGGAGTACCTTTTAAAGCAGTTCAAGATATAACAAAAAGAAATAGAGTGGTTGCCAGTTTAATATATTTTCATAAAAAAGCAGGTTTTAATTTAGGCGATAAATATATGTTTCTAAGAGCATGGACATCTAATTATTCAAATTCAAAAATTAAGATGATAATGCAAAATTATATTTCGATTAATGTTATTCGGAATGGATGAAAAAGAATGTGAAAAAATAAGGAATATATTAAAAAAGAAAAAAATAAAAGTTATAGTAGGATATGCTTCTGCAATTGAAATATTTGTTAATTATTTATATAAAAAAAATGATAATTATACAATGTATTATATAAAGACAGTCATAACAGATTCAGATACTTTAAAACCAAATGTAAAAGAAAAAATTGAAAAAATGTTTAATTGTAATGTATGTAATAGATATTCTAATGAAGAGCAAGGTATTATAGGAATGACTATGCCAAATTCTGATAAATTTAGTTTAAATACTGCTGATTATTATTTTGAAATATTAAAAATAGATAGTAATATGCCTGTTGAACCGGGAGAAATTGGTAGATTAGTTATAACTGATTTGTATAATTATGCTATGCCATTTATTAGGTATGATACTGGAGATTTAGTAAAAAGTAGTGATAAAGATATAATTTTATCATTAGATTCTTTAGAAGGAAGAATTGGTGATATCATTGAAGATACATCAAATAACATAGTTAGTTCAGCTTCTGTAAATAATTATATTGAATCTATTAATGGAATTGAACAGTATCAAGTAATTTGGGAAGATAAATTAAAATATAAAATATTAATAGTAAAAAGAAATGATAATTTTAATGAAAATGAATTAATAAATAAATTAAAAAGTCTTTTAGGTTGTGATGCTAAGATAACAATAGAAATTGTGAAAAAAATATCAACACAGAAAAATGGAAAATATAAGGTAACAATTAAAAATTTTAATGAATAATGAAAATGTTAAAAATAAAAAAAGTAATATAATGTGAAAGTAATATTTGTTAATGCAAAGATGGGAGAATAGATAAAAAATGAAAAATAAAATAATAAATCTAGTCAAAAACAATAATTCAATTTATAAAATTTATTCATATACTTTTAATTTTTTTTTACTATTAATGAAAATATTTATAAAAGTTAAAGATAATATAATTTTAATAAATTCTTTTGGTGGAAAAAAATATGATGATAGTCCAAGAGTTATATTTGAATATATGAAGACTCAAGAAAAGTATAAAAAATACAAAATATATTGGGCTTTTCAAAATCCAAATGAATTTGAAGTAGATGGAGCAGAAAAAATAAAGTCAGATACTTTAAAATATTTTATAATTGCATTAAAATCAAAGTACTGGATAACAAATTCATCATTAGAAAGAGGATTAAAATTTAAAAATAAAAAAACTATATACATAAATACATGGCATGGAACACCAATAAAAAAATTAGGAAAAGATATGCCTACAAATAATTTTGATTTTAAAACATCTAGTAGTGACATAATGTATGCTCAAAGTGACTACGAAGTTAAAATAATATCACATGCATTTGATATTCCAATAGAAAAATTTGCATTAGTAGGATTACCAAGAAATGATGAGTTATTTAATGTTAAAAATGAAGAAATTATTCAAATAAAAAATAAATTAAAAATACCATTAGATAAAAAAGCAATTTTATATGCACCAACATTTAGAGAGTATAATAGAGATATAAATGGATGTATTATTGCTCCGCCGATAGATATAGAAAAATGGAAAAGCAAATTATCCGATGAATATATAGTTATATTTAGAGCACATTATGAAATTAATAATGTATTGGGAATTAAAAGTGATGATTTTATTTATAATTTATCAGATTATAATAATTTAAATGAATTAATGAAAATATCAGATATATTAATATCGGATTATTCAAGTATAATTATAGATTATTCAATATTAAAAAGACCTATATATAGTTATGCTTATGATTTAGAAGAATATGAAGAAAAACGAGGATTATATATTGATATATCAAAAGAATTACCAAATGGAATATGTAAAACAGAAGATGAGTTAATAGAACAAATAATTAATTGTAATTTTGAAGAACAAAAAGAAAAAACTGAAAAATTTTCTAAAAAATATGTACAAAATGATGGAAATGCAAGAAAATATATAGATAAAATAATTGATTAGGAGGAAATTTATGAAAAAAGCATTGGTGGTTGGAGGTAATAGTGGATTAGGTCTAGCATTAGTGTTAAATCTATTGGAAAATAAGTATGAACAAATATATATAGTAGGTAATAACGAACCAAAGGATGAGGATATACCTGATAATTTATATGATAATTTTAAACAAAAAATTAAATATATACGTTGTAATTTAGTAAATTGTGAATATGATTTTTTAGAAGAATGTAATGATATAAATACATTAATCATTACATGTGGGTTTGGAAGAGTAAGCTCATTTGATAATTTAACTACTGCTGAAATAAATAATTTGATAAAAGTAAATCAAATATCTATTATAAATATTATTAAATATTTTTATGATAAAATGCTATCTAATAAAGATTTTTATTGTAGTATAATAACTAGTATTGCAGGACATATTGCATCACCACTTTTTTCAGTTTATGGTGCTACGAAATCAGCATTACATAGTTTTATTGAAAATATAAATATAGAATTAATAGAAAAAAATAGTAAAAATGTAATTTTGGAAGTTGCGCCTGGTTCTTTAAGTGGTACTAGTTTTAATGGAGAAAAAAATAATTTAAATTTATTGAATGAAATTCCTAATACAATTATAGAAAAAATGTTTAATAAAGAGCAATTATATATACCAGATTACGAAAAAATATATAAAGGTGTAATAGAAAGATATCAACAAAATGCTATGGAATTTGGAAAAAATAGTTATGATTATAAAATGAAATCTAATAGAGTTGCAAATAATCCACAAGTGAAAATAGGATATTTGAGTGGCACATTTGATTTATTTCATATAGGACATTTAAATTTGTTAAAAAGAGCAAAACAATATTGTGATTATTTAATAGTTGGTGTGCATGAAAGTGGAAGCTGGAAAGGAAAAGAAACTTATATTCCATTTGAAGAAAGAATGGAAATATTAAAAAGTGTTAAATATGTTGATAAAGTAGTAAAATCAGAATTAGAAGATAGTGATGCATGGGAAAAGTATCATTATAATATATTGTTTGTTGGTAGTGATTATGTTGGAACAGAGAGATTTAAAAGATATGAAGAATATTTTAAAGATAAAAATACTATAATAAAATATTTTCCTTATACTAAAACGACTAGTAGTACACAATTAAGAAACAAAATTAAGTCAAATTAATATATAACAAAAAGGAGTAATAATATAAATGAATATATTAATTATATCACAATATGCATTAAGCAGTTATAATAAAAATTTTGAAACAGATAGGTTTAAATATATAGCAAATCTATTAAGCAAAAATAAAGAAAATCAAGTTGAATTAGTTACAACAACATTTTCACATGAAATAAAACAACAAAAAGATATTATTAGTGAGTATAAAGATAATGTAAATTATAAAATAACCCAAATTTATGAGCCTGGATACAAAAAAAATGTAGATTTAAAAAGAATATATAGTCATCATATACTAGCCAAAAATATAAAAAAATATTTATTAAATTTAGATTATAATCCAGATATAATTTATTGTGCGGTACCATCTTTAAGCGTTGCAAATATTGCAACAAAATATGCTAAAAAAAATAATATTAGATTTATAATAGATATTCAAGATTTATGGCCAGAAGCATTTAAAATGGTATTTAGTATACCATTTATTAGTAATATATTTTTTTATCCAATGAAAAAGAGAGCAGATTATATATATAAAAATGCAGATGATTTAATTGCAGTTTCAAATACATATTTAGAAAGAGCATTACAAGTTAAGAAAAATTATAGAAATATATTAAGTGTATTTCTCGGAACGGAACTAAAACATTTTGATGAATTTAAAGAAGAAAACAAGAATAAAGATAGTTATTTTAAGTTAGCTTATGTTGGAACATTAGGACATAGTTATGACATAAAGTGTATAATAGATTCAATCAAAATTTTAAATGATAAAGGGTTAAATAACATAAAATTTATAATAATGGGCAGTGGACCATTAAAAAATAAATTTGAGGAATATGCAAAAGAAAAAAATGTGAATTGTGAATTTACAGGAAGATTAGATTATGATAAAATGGTAAAAAAATTATGTAGTTGTAATATTGCTATTAATCCAATTTCAAAAGGAGCTGCACAAAGCATTATAAATAAAGTTGGAGACTATGCAATGGCAGGATTACCTGTAATTAGTACACAAGAATGCAAAGAATATAGGAATTTAGTAGAAAAATATAATATAGGTTTTAATTGTGAAAATAATAATGCAAAAGATGTTGCAAATAAAATTGAAATATTATATAATAATGAAAGTTTAAGAGTAACAATGGGGAAAAATAATAGAAAATTAGCAGAGGAAAAATTTGATAGAGAAGTTACTTATAATAAAATTTTAAATATTATTTTCCCTAAAAAAGTTTCAGTTATAGTTCCTATATATAATACAGAAAAGTATTTAGATAGATGTATTACATCAATAATTAATCAAAATTATAAAAATTTAGAAATTATATTGATAAATGATGGATCAACAGATTCTAGTATAGATATATGCAATAAATATAAAAATTTAGATAATAGAATTATTGTTATTAATAAAAAAAACGAAGGGCAATCCTATGCAAGAAATACAGGCTTAGAGATAGCAACTGGCGATTATATTTCTTTTATTGATAGTGATGATTATATAAATTGCAATATGATTTCAACTTTAGTAAAAAATATTGAATTATATAATTCAGATGTATCTGTTTGTTCATTAAAACTAATAAAAAATAATAATGAAATTAAACAACATAAAAGCTCTAAAATTAAATTAATAAAACCAAATGAATCAGATTATATGACAGCAAAAGATGGATATGGTGCTAGTGTTTGTAATAAATTATATAAAAAAGATATAATAGGTCAGATTAGATTTGAAAAAAATAATATTAATGAAGATGGAAGATTTAATAATAATGTTAATAAAGTGGCAAAGTTAATAGTTTTTGAAAATGTGATTTATTATTACTATTATTTAAGAGAAAATAGTACAATTCATGGCTTATTTAAAGATGTAGAGTTTATGAATTTAATAGACTATTTAGAAGATTTAAATCATATTACAGATACAAGTATAAGAAATTATAAGGAAAGTAGAAGTGTAATTAAAGCTACTAAAATTATGATAGGAATTATAAGTTCAGATGCCGATAAAGATAATAAAATGTTATTTACATGTTTTGATACAATAAAAAAATATTATAAAATAATGTTGGTTAATAAAAATATTTCATTATCTAAAAAATTTTTTGTTACGTTTTGTTTAATAATGAAAAAAAAATTAATAAAAAGAAACAAAATATTAGTGAAGTTGTGTAAAAAAATGAGAAAAATAATAGGATAAAGAGGTAAAAATGTTAGAATCTATATTAATTTATTCGTCAACAATTTTAATTACAGTGTTCTTTGCTTGGATTTATCAAAAAAAGGCAAATACAATTTTTGGAAAAATAATATGTTTTTTATTTATAATAATTGTTCCAGTATTGGTTAGTGGTTTTAGAGATAATGTTGGAATAGATTTTAAATCATATAAAAGTTATTATAATATATTAGCAAAACTTTATGAAAATGGGAATGTTTTTGGAACAAATATTGAAATTGGATATGTTTTATTAAATGTTTTAGCAAAAATTATTTTCAATAATCCACAAGGAATTTTTATTCTATCATCCTTAGTATTTGTATCTTTTTCAATTGGTGGAATTATAAAATTTAAAGATAAGATATCTATGCCAATAGCAACATTAATTTTTATGACTTTTTTTTATAGTGCATCATTTAATGCAATAAGACAGCTACTTGCTGTTTCTATTATATTTTATGCTCTATCGTATGCAATGGAAAGAAAATTATTTAAATATATGTTATTTGTTTTTTTAGCTTTCTTATTTCATGAAACTGCATTAATAGGAGTTTTATTTTATTTTTTAGTTCCTAAATCAGAAAAAAATATTAAAAAACAAGAGTTAGTATTTAATGTATGTGTAATATTTTTTATTATTGCACTCCCTATTTTAAAGAATTTTATTCAATTTATTTGTAATTATTTTAATTTTTATTCAAATTATTTTGATAGTAATGTTGGGGTTAAAAATGTAAATTTTCTTTTATATATTGTTCCGCCATTAGTATTGGTTTTTATGTATAAAAGAAATTTATTAAAAAATGATTATAGAAATTTATTTTTAATTAGATTAATGATTTTGCAAATTCCATTTCAGTATTTAGGTTATTTTGTTAGATTTGTAGATCGTTTGTCTTTATATACTTCAATTTCTCAAATTGTATTAATGCCAATTTTAATAAAATGCACTAATAAAGAAAATTCAAAAATATTAAAATTTCTTATAGTTAGTTGGTTTATATTTTATTATTTTGTTGTATATATACTTTTAAATGGTAATAATGTATATCCTTATAATTATGTTATAGGTTTATAAATATAATAAAAAAATATAAATTTATAAGGAGTGATATATAATTAATGAATGAACTTATTAGTATTATAGTTCCAATTTATAATGTGGAAAAATATATAAAAAGATGTATAGAAAGTATAATAAATCAAACATATAGTAATATAGAAATTATTTTGGTAGATGATGGATCGCCAGATAATTGTGGTAAAATATGTGATGAATATGTTTTAAAGGATAAAAGAATTAAAGTAATACATAAAAAAAATGGAGGTTTAAGTTCTGCAAGAAATGCAGGATTAGAAATTGCATTAGGAAAATATATCAGTTTTATAGATTCTGATGATTATATTTCATCTTATTTTATAGAAAAACTGTATAAAACATGTAAAGATAAAAATTGTGAAATTACTTTGTGTGAATATGAAAGAGTTTATAGTGAAATAAAAAAAGAAAACACTATTGAAAAAAAAGATAGTATAATTGAAGTATATGATACAAAACAAATGTTAAATAAACTATACTCAACGGATTATTTAATAACAACTGTGGCATGGAATAAGCTATATAAAAGGGATATTTTAAAAAACATAAGATATCCAGATGGTAGATTACATGAAGATGAAGCAACAACATATAAGATATTATATAATGCAAAAAAAGTTGCTATAATAAGAGAAAAATTGTATTATTACTATTATGATGAAAACAGTATAATGAATAAAAAATTTAATATAAAAAGATTACATGCTTTATATGCTTTTAAAGAAAGAGCAGATTTTTTTAAACAAAAAGGTGAAATAGAATTGTATGAATTATCAAATGCAAGATATACTTTATCTTTAATGAATTACTATGTAATTTGCAAAACAGAGTTAGAAAATTCTGAATTTGTACAATTTAAATTATTTAATGAATTTAAAAAAAATGTTGATAGTGTAATTAAATATAAAAATATAAAAACAAAAACAAAATTAAAATTAGTAATTGCAAAATTATTTCCAAAATTTTATGAATTAATATTAAATAAAAAAATAAGAAAAGAGGAAAAATAGAATGAAAACAAGTCTCGAAACCGTTGATACTCTACACACACACACACACACACACACACACACACACGGATATTTATTAGATATTGAAAATAAAAATATTGGTATAGAATTTCTAAGAATAATATCAATGTTAATGATTGTTATACATCATATACTATATCATGGTGGAATATTAGATCATACACAATATTTAAATAATGAAATAGCTTGGATTTTAAATATAGCTTGTTATGGTGCTGTTAATATGTATGCTTTAATAACTGGATATGTATATATTAATGCTAAATATAAGAGAAAAAATATAATAGAATTATGGCTTGAAGTATTTTTTTATAATGTATTATTTACTTTAATATTTTATTTTACAAAATTAGGCAATGTTGATATTAAAAATTTGATAAAAGCATTTATACCTATTACAAGTAGACAATATTGGTATTTTTCTTCTTATTTCTGCTTATTTTTATTTATACCATTTATAAATAAATTAATAAAGGAATTAACAAAATATCAATATAAAAAACTATTAATTACATATATAATATGTTTTAGCGTTATAGGGTTAATATTAGATTGTTTTAATGTTAATAGAGGTTTTAGTTTTTTATGGCTATCATTTATGTATATTTTAGGTGCATATATTAAATTATATTCGTCTGATTTTAGAAAGGAAAATATAATATATTTATTATACTATTTTATTTGTGTAATACTAATGTGGTTAATTAAAAATATTATAGCAATATTAACATATAAAATTTTTGGAAAAGTTTTTGGAAATACATTATTTATTGTATATAATTCGCCTTTTCTTGTAATAGCTGCTAGTTCATTGTTAATAATATGTTCACGATTACATTTTAAATATATTTCAAAGATAATTCTAACATTGTCTTCATTTACATTTGGTGTATATTTAATTAGTGATCAAATTTATATAAGGCAATTTTTTATTACTAATAAATTTATAAATTATTCAAATGAACCATGGTATTTAATGATAATTAAAATATTGTTAATATCAGTTTTAATTTATCTAATATGCTCTTTTATTGATTACATAAGAAAATATTTATTTAAAATATTAAATGTTAGTAAGTTAGCAGAGAAAATAGAAAGAAGTATAAGCAATATAATTACAACTAAATTAAATAATGCGAATAGTTAAGTATAAAAATGGTAAATTTATAAAATGTTTTAAATAATTAGTATTATTTAAAGTCATTGACAAAAAAATAAATATTATGTATAATGGTTTAGAATATTGGAAAGGAAAATAATATGAAAGAACTAGAATACCCATTTGATGTAAATTACATAATGAAAAACAAAAAGAAAATGAAAAAAGAACTTTTATTAAAACAAGGATTAATAGAAAAGAATATAGCAATATTAGGAGGCTCAACAACAAGTGAAATAAAAAATATGTTAGAATTATTTCTATTAAACTATGGAATAAAATCAAATTTCTATGAATCAGAATATAATAAATTCTATGAAGATGCAATGTTTGGAAATGAAGAATTAGATAACTTTAAACCAGATATTATCTATATACATACAACAAACAGAAATATTATAGAATATCCTAATATGTATGACAACGAGAAAGATATAGAAGAAAAACTAAACTATGAATATAATAAATTTTCAAAAATATGGGAAAAACTATTTGAAAAATTTAATGCAACAATAATACAAAACAATTTCGAATATCCATATTACCGTTTATTAGGAAATAAAGATGCAAGTGATATTCATGGAAGAACAAACTTTATAACAAGATTAAATCAAAAATTTTATGAATATGCACAAAACCATAAAAACTTTTTTATAAATGATATAAACTATGTATCTTCATGCTATGGATTAGATAAATGGGCAAATCAATTCTATTGGCATATGTATAAATATGCTATGGAAGTACCAGCAATACCATATTTATCATTTAATATAGCAAACATAATAAAATCTATATATGGAAAAAATAAAAAAGCATTTGTATTAGACTTGGATAATACTTTATGGGGAGGAATAGTTGGAGACGACGGTGTAGAAAATTTAGCCATAGGACCAGAAGTACCAAGTGGACAAGTTTATACAGAGTTTCAAAATTATTTAAAGGAATATAAAGATTTAGGAATTATATTAAATGTAAATTCTAAAAATGAATATGAAAATGCAATAGCAGGTTTGAATCATCCAGCAGGAACATTAAAACCAGACGATTTTATCATAATAAAAGCAAATTGGAATCCTAAAAATCTTAATATTAAAGATATAGCAGAAGAATTAAATTTAGGAGCAGATAGTTTTGTTTTTGTTGACGATAATCCAGCAGAAAGAAAAATATGTAGAGAATATATAGAAGGACTTTCAACACCTGAAATAGATGTACCAGAAAATTATATAAAAATAATAGACAAAAATGCTTACTTTGAAATGACGAACTTTTCAAATGAAGACTTAAAGAAAAATGAATTATATAAAGATAATGCAAAAAGAAGTCAAATGATGGCAACATTTGATAATTATGATGATTATTTAAAATCATTAAATATGAAAGCAGAAATTTCTACTTTTAAACCAATTTACTTAGAAAGAATATCACAATTAAGTAATAAAAGTAATCAATTTAATTTAACAACAAAAAGATACTCATTAGCAGATATAGAAGCGGTTAACAATGATGAAAATTACATAAAATTATATGGAAAATTAGAAGATATATTTGGAGACAATGGTGTTATAACAGTTGTAATAGGAAATATAAAAAATAATGACGAATTACATATAGATTTATGGATAATGAGTTGCAGAGTATTAAAAAGAAATATGGAATTTGCAATGATGGACAAGTTAGTAGAAAAAGCAAAGGAAAAAGGAATAAAAACAATATATGGTTATTATTATCCAACACTAAAAAACAAGATGGTAAAAGACTTTTATAGTACAACACAAGGATTTGAAGAAATATCTTGTGATAGTGAAGGAAATAAAATATATAAATTAGATATATCAAATGGATATACTAATAAAAATAATGTAATAGAGGTGTATGAATAATGGAAAGAGAAGAAATTTTTGAAAGATTAAACAATGTATTTAGGGACGTTTTTGATGACGATAGTATAGTCGTAACAGAAACAACAACTGCAAAAGATATTGAAGATTGGGATAGTTTAGAGCATATTAATTTAGTTGTTGCAGTAGAGCAAGAATTTGGAATTAAATTTAATATGGGTGAAGTAACAACAATGAAAAATGTTGGAGATATGGTAGATATAATAATTTCAAGAATAGGTTAGGTGATAAAAATGAAATTCCACCATATAGGGATAGCAACAGATAATATTGAAGAAATGATATTAAAATTAAAAAAATATTTTAATATTGTTGATACTAGTGAAATAGTTTATGATAAAAATCAAGATGCAAATTTGTGTATGTTAACTATGGATGATGATATAAAAATTGAACTAATTAGTGGAAAAGTTGTAGAAAACATTTTAAAGAAAAGACAATATTTATATCATACTTGTTATACAGTAGATAATATAGAAAATACAATTCAAAATTTAACAAATGACGGTGCATTTTTAGTAAGAGAGCCAAAAGAAGCAATTTTATTTAACAATAAAAAAGTTGCTTTCTTAATGTGTAAATTAGGCTTAATTGAATTATTGAATGAGGAGGAAAATATATGAGTTTAACATCTTTAGTTTTTTTATTATTTTGTTTTATAACAATACTTATATATTTTGTAATACCTAAGAAATTTCAATGGGTAATTTTATTAATATCAAGTATCATATTTTTATTTTATGATAATTTACATATAGGTACAGTTGTACAAGCGTTATTAATATTAATTCCAAGTTATATAATTGGTATTCAAATAGAAAAAAATAGTAATACAAAAAAAGGAAAAGTATTTTTAATAGCAGGAATATTAATTATTTTAGCACAATTATTTTACTTAAAATATACTAATTTATTTTTAGCGACATTTAATCATATATTTAATTTATTTAAAATTGATTATCAATTTGACTTTGTATATAGAAATTCATTAATAGGAATAAGTTATTATTCATTAATAATGATAAGTTATTTAGTAGATATATACAGAGGAACATGTGAAGCACAAAAAAATATTTTTAAATGTGCACTATTTATGTCATATTTTCCAATATTAACATCAGGACCATTTATTAGATATGGAAGTGTTGGCAATGAATTATATGAAGGACATAAATTTAACTATGACCGAATGGTTAGAGGATTAGTTAGAATATTATGGGGCGTATTTAAAATATTAGTTATTTCGGAAAGATTAGGTATGTTTGTAGATAGTGTTTATGGCAATTTAGAACTATTTAATTTTGCGTTTACATTTGCTGCTATGATAGCATTTACACTACAATTATATACTAACTTTTCAGGTTCAATAGATATAATAATGGGAATATCAGAAATAATAGGAATAAAATTACCAGAAAATTTTAATTTACCATTTTTTTCGAAAACAATTACAGAATTTTGGAGAAATTGGCATATAACATTAGGAGCATGGCTTAAAGATTATATTTTTTATCCACTATTAAAATCTGATCTTATGCAGAAGTTAAATGAAAAAAGTAAAAATAAATTTGGTAAAAAGGTTGGTAAAAAAATACCACTATATTTTTCAATGCTAATTATGTGGATTATAATTGGTGCATGGCATGGTGGAGCTTATACATTTATTATAGGTTCTGGAATATTACAATTTGTATATATGTTTTTAGAAGATACATTAGGACCAATTTCTGATAAAATTAATAAAAAATTAGGAATTAGAAAAGATGTATTTAGTTATAAATTATATCAAGTAATAAGAACATTCTTATTATTCTCATTTGCAATGATATTCTTTAGATCTTCAAGTTTATCTGATGCATTTGATATTATAAAAAATATATTTACAATTAATTTAAGTACATTATTTAATAAAGAAGCATTATTATCAATGATTTCTAATATGGGATTAGATATATATGATTTTGCTGTTTTAATTGTTTCTTTAATAATTTTATTTGTTATGCAATTATTGGCTCGAAAAAGAGATGTACGAGAGAAACTTTTAGAACAAAATATTATATTCAGATGGGGAATATTATATATATTAATTTTTACAATAATAATTTTTGGTTGTTATGGTGCTGGTTATGATGCAACAGCATTTATATATAGAGGTTTTTAGAAAGGGAATGATAAAAGATGAAAAAATTTATAAAAATATTAGTATTTTTAATTGTATTTGTTATATTTTTTTATATAGTACATAATTTACTCTGGCTAAAACCAACAACAATTTCATATTTCTATGATGAACCTAAAAATTCATTAGATGTAGTATATATAGGAAGTAGTAATGCGTATACAGCATTTAATTCAGTGCTAGCATATAATTTATATGGATATACCACAGGATTTTTATCTACCGACTGTCAACCATTTATATATGTAAAATATCTTTTAAAAGAATCTGAAAAATACCAAAAACCAAGTATATATGTAATTGATTTAGCTTTAGCAACTGAAGAAATAGATAATTTTGATGAAGGTGGGATTAGAAATGTTATAGATTCTATGAAAATATCTCAAAATAGAACTGATGCAATTAATGATATATTAAGTTATAGAGAAGATATTAATAAAAAAGATTATATTAACTATTACAACAGTTTTCTATTGTATCATAATAAATGGAAAGATTTAGCAAGTATTAATGTTAATATTAGAGGTAATACAATGTTATATAAAGGTTTTAATTATGGAAAATTTAATTCTATATTTGAACCACAAGAAGAATATATATGGAGTGATGAATTAATACAATTATCAAGTGAAAATAGAAACATATTATTAGATTTAATTGATTACATTAAAAATAATAATATAAATTCAATTTTTGTTGTTCCAAAAAGATATTTTGAAGAGGATGATAATAAGAAATTAAATGATGCTATACGAATTATAGAAGAAAATAATTTGAAAGTTATTAATTGTAATACCACTGAAAAACTTAATAATATTAATTTTAATACAGATTTATATAATTTCGCGCATATAAATGTATATGGAGCAACAAAATATACATTATGGTTTTCAAAATATTTAAAAGAAAATTATAATTTACCAGATCATAGAAATGATGAAAAATATTCTTCGTGGGATAGCGAATATAAAAGATTTAAAGATAATTTCAAAAAGATTACAGATAAAGAATTTGACGATGTATTATTTGAATATATAAAAAATTAAAAGGAGAAAATTTAAATCGTTTCAAGTAAATCTTACAGAAAAAATGATAGTAGCATCTTCTGATATTGGATGTAAAATAATTAGTGAGATAGCAAATGAATTTTCCAACACATATAGTACATTTACAAGCAGGAAAATACGAAAATATAAAGTTTGGTAAAATTACATGGAATAAATTTAATACAGATATTAATATAGCATTACGTTCCTTAGTTATTATATTAAATAATTTTTTACAAGAAATGGCAAAGAATAAATATGGAAAAGTAGTAGTGATATTATTATCATGTACAATAAATATTCCACCAAAATATGTGTCAAGTTATGTATCTACTAAATATGCTTTATTAGGCTTAGTAAAAGCATTATCAAATGAATATGCAGAAAAAAGTATTCAAATAAATGGTGTATCACCAACTATGATGGAAACAAAATTTTTAAAAGATATTCCAGAGTTAATTATTCAACAAAATGCAGCAAATAGTCAAACAGGAAAAAATCTTTCTGTTGATGATGTAGTACCTATGTTCAAATTTTTATTATCAGAAGATGCAAATTGTATAACAGGGCAAAATATGGCAATAACAAATGGAAAGATAATGTAAAATTAATGGATTTATTAAAAATATAAATATTATACAATACATTTGTATAAAACTAAGATAGGAGAAAAAATGAAAAAAATAATAAAAATAACAATTTTTCTAATAATTTTTTGTATAATATTTTATAGTATTTTTGAAAAAATGTGGTTAGCACCAAATTCAATTTCATGTATATACAGTGAACCTAAAAATTCTTTAGATGTAATTTATATAGGTGCTAGTAATACTTATGCTCATTTTAATTCAGTATTAGCATATAATCTATATGGTTATACAACTGGATTAGTATCTGCTGATGCACAATCTTTTATATTTGCAAAATATCTTATCAAAGAATCAGAAAAATACCAAAAACCATATGTATATGTAATTGATTTAGCACAGGTTGCAACTAACATGGAAGATTTTGGTGATGGAGAAATTAGGACAACTACAGATGTAATGAAATTTTCTAAAAATAGAATAGATGCAATTAATGATATATTAAAATATAAAAAAGATATAAATAAAGAAGATTATATAAATTATTATTTTAGTTTTTTAATGTACCATAATAAATGGAGAGAATTTAATAAAAATAATGTAAATATTAATTTATATAAAGGTTATCTATTTTCAGATATGACTATAAAAACTGAAGAACAAGAAGCATATACTTGGAATGAAAATATTTTGGAATTGCAAGATGCAAATAAAAAAATATTATTAGATTTAATTAATTATATTAAAAATAATAATATAAATGTAATTTTTGTTGTTCCTAAAAGGTATTTCATAGAACAAAATAATATGGAAATAAATGATGCAATTAGAATTATAGAAGAAAATAATTTAAAAGTTATTAATTGTAATACAATTGAAGAACTTAATAATATTAACTTTGAAACAGATTTATATAATTATGCACATATAAATGTATATGGAGCAACAAAATATACATTATGGTTTTCAAAATATCTAAAAGAAAAATATAATTTACCAAATCATAAAGAAGATTTAAATTATTTATCATGGAATATTGAATATGATAGGTTTAAAGAAAGTTTTAATAGCAAAACTTCTAAAAATTTTGATGATTTGTTATTAAAATATAGCGAAAAATAAATATATAAAATGTTATATTGAATTATCAGTATAACATTTTTTATATTCTAAAAAACAATTGTAAATAAACATAAAAATATGCAATTAATTGCATATTTTTATACATAAGGAACAATAAATGTATTAGACTGATTATTACAAAAATAACAAAATATATTTAAGAATTGACAAATATTTATTAATATGTTAATATAACATAATAAATATAAAAAATAAAAAGAGGAAAAATATGAGGTGGAATGAATTTTGTAATAATTTAAAAGAAGTTCTTGAATTAGAAAGACATGTAAATGAAAATTATATGAGATGGAAAATGAATAATACGGATATATTAATTGAATATTATTTTGAACAAGATAAAATAATAAAATTTACATATAATAAAAAGCAATTTGATATAGATTATAAAAATATAAAAGAAGGAAACGAATTAAAAATTTCAAATGAAAAATATAATGAAGTACCAATATCATTTAAAAGTGATTATTTTCCATTTATGATTAGATATGAAAGAATAAAAGGAAGAGAATATAAAGATACTGAAAACCATTTAACATATAAAATAAATACACCATCAAAACAATTTTGGTTAAAAATAATAGAACTTAAAATAAAACCAAGTAATCCAATAATGATGTTAAGAAGGCCTTTATTTGACAGAAATTTTGAAATAAAAGAACAAATAGAAGAAAAAAATATTTTTGAATTATTAGAAACAATATATAGAAATTTTATTACATTACAAATATATTCTATGGATTCATATAGTGAAAAAGAATTTTCTGAATTTACTGATGCATTTATTTTTAATTTTAATTATAATACAGATATTGGAATTAGACAAATTTATGATATAGAAAATATAAATGAAAGAAGAAGGAATAATAGATTTAGAAACGAATCAATAGAAAATATACCTACACCTAAAAAAATTTATAAAAAAGAGTTAGTAGAACAATATAATATGGCAAGTATAACAGAAGAACCATTTATAAAATATTTATGCTACTATCATATATTAGAACATTATTATGAAGCAGTACATAAAGAAGAATTAATAAAAACAGTAAAAGAAAGAATAGCATATCCAGGATTTTCAATAAAAAAAGATAGTGAAATATTAAAATTGATAGATATAATAAAACAAAAGATAAAACATGATAGAGAAAGTTTTGATGGTAGTGAATTAGAAGCATTAGAATTAGTAATGAAAAAGTACATACAAATTGATACATTAAAAGATGAAATTAAAAAAATAGATACTTCATTATTAGATTATTATAATACTGAAAAAGTAAAGTTTTCAGGAGGAATACCAATCAATTTTAATGATACAGATAATTTATATAAAAATATTGCTAAAAGAATATATTTTACAAGAAATGCTTTAGTACATTATAAAGCAGATAATTTAACTAAAAAGGAAAGAGGAATATATCATCCATTTAAAGATAGAAAAGAATTATTAAAAGAAATTCCGCTAATAAGAATACTAGCTGAAAATGTTATTATTAATGATGCGGATATGATTTAAGGATATGTTATTAATATATGATTTTGGTTATTAAAAATCTTGAATAATAAAAAAATTTAAAAAAATTAAAAAAATTTTAAAAAAACTATTGCAATATAAAAAAATATATATTATAATCATAATATAAAAAATTAAGAAAGGAAGGAATGAAACATGAAAAAAGCATTATCAATCGCAATTTTATTTGTAATGTTAGTAGCATTAATTGGAACAGGAGTTAAAGCAGCAACAGAATCTACATTAGCTGATAAAGTTTATGCTAAATTAACACCATATGGAGCTACAGCTACTGAAAAAGCTAAATTAGACAAATATTTAAAAGATGTAGCAGAAGAAGATGAAGCTTATGTATTAGCTCAAGTTAATTATGCAGTAGAATTAATGGATTCAGAAGAGACAACAAACGTAAAAGATTTATCTCCTGAACTAAAAAATGAAATTTTCGGTTATGCACAAAATGTTGCCGTTAAAGCTGGTTTAGATTTAAAACTAGAAAGCGGAAAAATAGCTTTATACAAAGATGGAGAAAAAATCGATGAAGCTAAAGTTTCAGATAAAGGTACATTAGCATATACAGGAAATAATGGTGTTGTTTTATTTGTTTCTACATTAGCAGTATTTGCCCTAGCTACAGTTGTTGTTGCTAAAACAAAATCTGCTAAAGTTGAAGCCTAATATTAATGACAAAGATTTTTAAAGCAACTATTATAGATATAATAGTTGCTTTCTTAATTACTATAATTACAATTGGAGGTATTTATTTATCTTTAGGGCAAGAGATAGAAAATACAGTACAATTAATTAATTTAGTAGCAATAAAAAAAGAAAGTAAAGGTATTACAGAACCTATAAAAATAGATACAGAAAAAAAATTATTAGATAAATATCCAGCTTATGGCACAAAATATGCAACTATAGAAATTCCAAAAATAAATAAAACTTTACCAGTATATGTTGGAGATTCATTAGATGTTTTAAAAAATGGTGTAGGACACTCAACTAGTAGTTATTTCCCAGGTGAAGGTGGCTCAATAGTATATATGGGACACAACACCAAAGACCAATTTCATGACTTTTCAGAACTTGAAATAGGAGATAAAATAAAAGTTACAACAGATTATGGAGAATTTAATTATACTATATATGATATGCAAGTTATTAAAGAAACAGAATTTGATAAAATACCTATACAACGTGAAGAAGAAAAATTAATGATATACACATGTTATCCTTTTACAGCATTAGGACATACTATTTATAGATATGTTGTATATGCAAATTTAGATATCTAAAAGGAGGGATAACAATGAAAATATTATTAAATTTAATAAAATATATAATAGTTATTCTATTAACATTTTGTATAATAGGTTTATTAATAATAAATATTGCTTCATCTACAATTTTAAAAAAACAATATGTATTAAATAAATTAGAAGAAACAAATTATTATGAAGAAATACAAAAATTAATTCAAGATGGTTTTGAAAATTACATTGGTCCATCTGGTTTAGATGAAAGTGTAATAGTAGATATTGTATCTTTAGAAAAAATTAAAGAAGATACAAATACAATTGTAAGTAATATGTATGATGGAACAAATACTGAATTAAATACTGAAACATTAAGAACAAATTTAAGAAATAATATAGACGAATATTTAAACCATAGGAAATTAACAACATCAGAAAATGAATCAATAGAAAAATTTATTGATATGATAGAAGAAGAGTATATAATAAATATATTACATACAAATTATGAAAACGATATATATAAGGTAATAAATAAAGGAAATAATTTTGCAGAAAATGTTAATTTAGTATTAATTCTTGTGACTGTTGCTTCTATATTATTAATTTTAATATTTAATGTAAAACAAATAGCACAAGCAATAGCAAATTTTGGAGTAGCATTTACTGCATCAGGTTTATTTTATATAGTTATAAAAATATATATTGGTATAAAAATAAATGTACAAAATTTATCTGTACTTAGTCCAGCATTTTCACAAGCCATGATAAGTGTTGTACAAAATGTTTTGAATAGTATATTAACATATTCAATAATTCTATTTATTTTAGGAGTAGTATGTATATGTATAGGAAATAGTATAATTATTAAAAATGAAATGAAAAAAAGAAGCAAAAAGAAGGAATATTAAATGTTGAAAAAAATAATACAAATAATTGAAATTATAGTGATAATTTCAGTAATAGGTATTATAATATTTGGAATATATGTGTATTCAAAGCCAAAAATACCTGTATTGTGTTACCATAATGTAATTCCAAAAAAAGAAATACATGATGAAAATAATCAATGGATAATATCAGCAGAAAATTTTGAAGAAGAGATGAAATATTTACACGATAACCATTATAAAACATTAACGATGGAAGAATTTAAAAAATGGAAAAATAAAGAAATAAGTCTTCCATTTAAAAGTGTTTTAATAACATTTGATGATGGGTTATTATCAAATTATCAATATGCTTTTCCTATATTAAAAAAATATAATATTAATGCAACAATATTCGTAATAGGTGAATATAGTGAAGAAATTGAAGAAGAAGAAAATATATGGAATGAAGAACCAGTTTCATATATTTCAAAAGAACAAATAAAAAAAATGAAACAAGACTATCCAAATGTAGAAATATATTCACATACTTATGGAATGCACGAAATGGTTAATGATAACATTGCAAAAATAAATTTATCTACTGAAGAACAAATGGTAGAAGACATAAAAAAATACGAAAATTATATGGGAAAAACAGATATTATTGCATATCCATTTGGAGCAACAAACGAAACTTATATAAAAGTTTTAAAAGAAAATGGATATAAATATGGTTTCCTTTTAGGAGATAATAAAAAAGCAACTAGAGAAGATGACAATTTTTTAATAAATCGTATAAATGTATCTACTGATAAAGATATTTTTCATTTTGCAGGTAGACTATTATTACCATATTAATAAATGAGTTAAGAAAATAAAAGAAAATATATCTTTTATGAGGCTGCTGAAAAAGTAGCACAAAAAAATAGTGAATTGGAAAATAATTTTTCTAATTCGCTATTTTTTATGTACTAAATAATAATAATTTGATATAATTAACATAGTTGAAGGGGTTGGTATAACTATGTTAAAAGCGAATAATCAATTATCATTTTGTTTAAGCTCACATGCATCTCTTTTTGATGTA
>CANRES010000023.1 GCA_947629625.1 uncultured Clostridia bacterium
TTTTGGGGGTAAGGGGGAACTATGCCCTTTTTATTCTATTTTGGTTTCATTTTTCTAACTTTTATTTTCAAATTAACCTCCTTGAATTAATTTTTAATAAAATTTATTCAAGGAGTATAAATTTATTACAAAATATTAATCATCTTCTTCGTCATATTCTTCTATAATCTTACCAACTGTTGGTGGAGTTTCGTCATATTCTATCTCATAGTCATCATCTCTACTTGTTTGTACCTTTCTTCTTTTACTTCTTGTTGGTGCTTCTTCTTTATTATTTTTTGTATTATTTTTTACTTCTTCTTTTTTCTTTTCTTCTTTTTTATTTTGCATAGTTTTATCAATTATTGTATTTGCTTTTTCAACTAAATCTGGAATATAGTCTAATAGTTTATCTAATGATGAAGTATGATTTACCGGTAATAATTTTACTGTATTTTCTTGTATAACTAAAAATGCAACTGGATTTATATTAACTCCTGCTCCACTTCCTCCTCCAAATGGTAGTCTATATTGTATTGCTTCTTCTTTATCTTTTTTAGTGTATTCATCTATTGTTTCTCCTCTAAATTCACTACCACCTGCTGCAAATCCAAATGATACTTTTGAAATTGGTATTATTACAATTCCATTAGTAGTTTCTATTGGCTCTCCTATAATAGTGTTTACATCTACCATATCTTGAATGCTATTCATAGCTGTAATCATAAGACCTTCTATTGGATGTTCGCTCATTTTTACCATCTCTCCTCTTTTTTAATAAAATATATATTATATAGATAATATGTACCATTTTTACATTAATTATACAATTAAAATCTATTTTTAATATATTTTGATTTTTGTAAGATGGAATTATTTTATACTTGTAATCGTTCTTTTTATTTACTTTTACAAATCTACTTAATACATTTGATATTATTATGGAAGATAAAGTAACTATTCCTGTTGTTACTAATACATTTTTTGTGTCAATATTAATATTTAAGTTAAATTTTGATAATTTTATTTTTAGTTTTTTTATTAATTGTTTTAGTTGTTTTTTATTTTTAGATGCATTTTGTTTTATTTTCTCTATTTGTTCTGGCTTTATTTTACTTTGTATTTGCATTTTTGCTATTTTATCTTTATTAAGTTTTATTTGTAAATATTTAATTTTATTAAATAGATTTAGTGATAAATATAATTCATAATCAAAATTTATTTCCTTTTCTATTACATTTATTTCTAATCTTTTTATACTAATTCTTAATGTTGATAATAACAGTAAACTTATGATTATTAAGATTATACCAATTATATAACAAAAAACTAATATCATATACAAACCTCCATTTAAGCAATTTATATAAATTACTTAAAACAAAATTTCTAAAAATTTTGATTTGTTATAATATTAGTTTTTCCATTTTTTAACTTATTATTCTTTTTGCTTTTTCAACTGTAATATCTCCAAAAAGTTCTTCTTGTGTAGTTGTAACTTTACTTCTTCTAGATAACTCCAATAAACCTGTAAATGCAGTTACTACTTCTAACTTATTACATTTTTTTAAAGTATATAATTTGTTAAATATAAATTTAGGCTTTCTTATTAATTCCCTAAACATTTCTTTAACTTTACTGCCTACTGTGTAAGTTTCTGTAATTGCAATTTTTTCTATGTTTTTTGCATTTTGGTTTATTTTTTGATTATTTCTGTCTATAATGTCTGCATATAAATTTGGTATAATTTCTGGTGAATATTCTTTTTCAAGTTTTTGTTTTGGTAATTCTATAATATCTGCAAATTTATAGAATCTTTTATTATAAATTTCATAATTTTCTTTTAACTTTTTTGTAATTTCTTTATATTTTTTATATTCAATTATCCTTTTTAATAGTTCTTCTTCAGTTAATTCACTTTCATCATCGTCTTGTGTTGTTGGTAATAGCCCCTTAGATTTTATATATAATAATGTTGAAGCCATTATTATAAATTCACTTGTTATTTCTAAATTCATTTTTTCCATTTCATTTAAGTACTCTATATATTGGTCTGTTATTTCACTTAAATTTACATCATATATATTTACTTTATTTTTGTCTATTAAATGACACAATAAATCTAATGGTCCTTCAAAATTTTCTATTTTTATTGCATATTTATTAGTTTCTAATGTTAATATATTATTCATCTTCATTATACCTTTCGTCTATTGCTTGTTTTATTAAGTCCATTTTAAAACCTTTTTTTAATAAGTATTCTATAATTGCTTCTTCTTCAATTTGATTAGATTTTTTTATTAGTATTTTTTTTATGGAATTTAATTCATATTGTGTTAGTTCTTCAACATGGTTTTCTATATAATTTTCAACCAAGTCTTTTTCAATTCCCTTTGATAATAATTTATACTGTATTTCTTTTAATGATAAGTTTTTTAATGCTATAAATTCATTTATTGCTTTTGATATATATTCTTCGTCATTTATATATTCTGCCTCTTCAAGATAAGATATAATATCTTCTATTAAATTATTATCATAGTTTATGAATTTTTGCTTTATTTCTTGTTTTGTTCTTTTCTTGTATAAGATATATTTTAATACTTTTGTTTTAACCTCATCAAATTCTTCGATTGAATAGTTCATATTCTCTCCAATTATTTTTTATTCTTCTTCATTTTCTTCTAATTTTTCTTCATCATTATCATCAACTAAACTTTTTTCAAATGCTTGTGAAAAGTTTTCTCTTATTTTTGCTTCTAGTTCGTCCATTACTTCTGGATTTTCTGATAAATATTTTTTAACATTTTCTCTACCTTGTCCTATTCTTTCGCCTTTATAACTAAACCAAGATCCACTTTTCTCAATTATTTCTAAGTTTACTGCAATATCTAATATATTTCCTTCTTTTGATATTCCTTTTCCATATAGTATATCAAATTCGGCTTCTCTAAATGGTGGTGCTACTTTATTTTTTACTATTTTTACTTTTGCTCTATTTCCTATAACTTCTCCATCTTGTTTTATATTTTCTACTTTTCTAATATCTAGTCTAACAGATGCATAATATTTTAATGCTCTACCTCCTGTTGTTGTTTCAGGATTTCCAAACATTATTCCTACTTTTTCTCTTAATTGATTTATGAAGATAATTACTGTTTTAGATTTGTTTATTGCTCCTGCTAGTTTTCTTAATGCTTGTGACATTAATCTTGCTTGTAAACCTATATGAGAATCTCCCATATCTCCATCTATTTCTGCTTTTGGTACTAATGCTGCAACTGAATCTACTACTATAACATCTAATGCTCCACTTCTTATTAATGCTTCTGCTATTTCTAACGCTTGTTCTCCTGTATCTGGTTGTGATACTATTAAATTATCTATATCTACTCCTAAATGTTTTGCATATACAGGGTCTAATGCATGTTCTGCATCTATAAATGCTGCCTCACCATTTGTTTTTTGTGCTTCTGCTATTATATGTAGTGCTAATGTTGTTTTACCAGAAGATTCTGGTCCATATATTTCTATTATTCTTCCCCTTGGCACTCCTCCAATTCCTAATGCTATATCTAACCCTAATGCTCCTGTTGGTATTGCTTCAACATTCATTGCTTGAAATTCTCCTAATTTCATTACTGAACCTTTTCCAAATTGTTTTTCTATTTGACTCATAGCCATTTCTAATGCTTTTCTTTTTTCTGTATTATCTGTACTCATAAAAAACCTCCTAAATTTATAAAACATACGTTTGTTTTTACTTATTATATACTAAAAAAAATTTTTGTCAACACTTTTTTTAAATTTTTTATAATAAAATTTTTTGTTCACACATTTTCTTTAATTTTTCATTTTTTTCTTTTTCTAAAAATTTATCTTCATTAATTATTTTTGTTGCTATCGCTTGTACTTTTTTTAATATTGTTATATCTTCAAATAAATTTGCAATTTTAAAGTCTGGTAATCCATGTTGTTTTGTACCAAAGAAATCTCCTGCTCCTCTTAATTCCAAATCTTTTTCTGAAATTAAAAATCCATCAGTTGTACTTGTCATTACCTTCATTCTTTTTCTTACTAGTTCTGAATTTCCTTCATATTTTAATATACAGTAAGATTTATATTCTCCTCTACCAACTCTTCCTCTTAATTGATGTAAAGTAGCAAGTCCAAATCTTTGTGCACTTTCAATAACCATTATACTTGCATTGGGTACGTTTACTCCTACTTCTATAACTGTTGTAGAAATTAAAATATCTATTTTTCCATTTTTAAAGTTCTCCATAATGCTATCTTTTTCTTTTTGTTTCATTTTTCCAAATATGTATTCTACTTTATAGTCTTTAAAAATATCATTTTTATATTTATCTATTATGCTCATTACCGCTTCTGCTTTAATATCTTCATTTTCTTCGACTAATGGACATACAATATATGCTTGTCTTCCTTCATCTATATGTTTTTTTATAAATATATTAATTCTATCTTCTAATTGTTTTGTAACCGCATAAGTTTCTATTTTCTTTCTATTTGGTGGTAGTTCATCTATAATAGATATGTCTAAATCGCCATATAAAATTAATGCTAATGTTCTTGGTATTGGTGTTGCAGACATAACAAGTACATCAGGATTGTTTCCTTTTTCTGATAATATATTTCTTTGTTTTACCCCAAATCTATGTTGTTCGTCTGTTACAATAAATCCTAAATTTTTGAATTGAACTTTTTCTTCAATTAATGTATGTGTTCCAATTATAATATCAATTTTACCTTCTTTTAACTCGTCTAAGATTATTTGTTTATTTTTTGCAGTAGTGTTTCCAATTAATAATTTACATCTTATTCCATAATCAGAAAGAATGTTTTCAAATGATTCTAAGTGTTGTGTTGCAAGTATTGATGTTGGTGCCATTACTGCTACTTGGTATCCTGTTTTTACCGCTTTGTAAGATGCAAGTATAGATACTATTGTTTTTCCAGAACCAACATCTCCTTGTAATAATCTATTCATTGTTTTAGTAGATTCCATATTTTGTTCTATTTCTTTTAATACTCTATTTTGTGCATTTGTAAGTTTAAATGGTAGTTTATCTACTATATCATTAATCTTTACTTTATTACTAAATTGAATTCCATTTACTTCTGTTGCATTGCTTTTTAATGATAATAACAATAACTGCATTTTTAACAATTCTTCAAATACTAATCTATTTCTTGCTATTTTAAATTCATTAAAATCTTCCGGAAAATGTATTTTTTTTATTGCATAATTTATATCACACAAGTTGTTTTCTTTTAAAATATAATCTGGCAATGTTTCAACTAATTTATCTTCTACCAAATCTAAACCATTATTTATTATTTTTCTAATTGTATTTTGAGATAAATTCCAAGTTAATGGATATATTGGTATTATTTTCCCCGTATTATTATTTTGACCATTTATATCAAATGTAGGTTCTATCATTTCTATATTTCCATTTTTAATTTTTACTTTACCATAAAAATTATATCTATGCCCTATTTTAAATATAGTTTTTAAATAACTTTTATTATACCAAATTATATTACATATACCAGTATCATCTTTTACAGTTAATTTATACATTGTCATATTTCTTTTTCTTGTGCGTATTTCTATTACATTTGAAATAGTAATTGCTTCTATTAAACCTTCTGTTTCATCTTCTAATTTATATATTTTTATTGGCTTTCCTCTATCTTCATATTCTCTTGGGTAATATGTAATCAAATCTTTTAGTGTATATATTCCTAATTTATTTAATAATTGTACTCTATTTGGTCCAACACCTTTCACGTATTTTACATCTTTTTCTAGTTCTTGCAGTTTTATCACCACCAATTTTTAAATTGATTATATATTATCACAAAAAAATTTTTTTCACAAGTACTATCTCGCAATACAAAATCCATCATCCATTTTATTATTTAAATTTTGGATTTCTTCTATTATTTCATTTTTACATACCATTTCTTTATTTAACATAAGAATTTGTAAATCTACTATCTTTTTAAATTTATTATCAAAATCATCTTTATTATCTTTTACTTCTTTTTTGATTTCTTTTATTTCTTTAAGCAGATGTGTTTGCATTTCTAACATTGAAGTTTGATTTACTTTTAAATTATTATTAGACTCTATAATTTTATCTACTTTAACATTTGTTTCGTCTAATTTTTGTTCTATATTGTCTACTTTAACATTTGTATCATCCAATTTTTGTTCTATATTGTCTACTTTTACCTCTAAGTTATTTAATTTTTCTTCTAGTTTATCTACTTTTTCTTCCAATTTATCTACCTTTTCTTCTAGTTTATCTACTTTTTCTTCTAATCTATCAATTCTTACATTTGTCTTTTTTAACTCTTGTTCTAAACTATCTAATCTTTTTTCTATATTATCTAGCCTTACATTTATTACTTTTAATTTTTCATCTAACTTTTTATCTAATTTTTCTTCTAGCTTTTCCTCTAATTTTTCTTCAATAATCTTAGTTAAGTCTTGTTTAAGATCTTCCTTTAAATTATAAATTGCATTTAAAATTTTTTCTTCCATAAGTTTCCTCCTTTTTTCTTTTTGTTTTTTAGTAAAACTATTGTATCATTTTGTCAATAAAAAATCAATATATTTTTTTAAAAATTTTCACCTCCATTAAATTATTTTTTTCTTTACTTGATAAATTAAGAAAATAAATATTTTGAAAAAATTTAATAAAATTAAACATACTGTTAAAAACTAAGTTGTAAATGAATTTAAAATTTATTAATATATATATACTACATTTTTTTAATAATGTCAACAAAAAAATTTCGACATTATTCTACATCTTTGTACTGCACCCCATTTTTAGGACAGTAAATATTAATAAAAATGGGAGGTTTTTATGTATTCTTTAAAACAAAAAAATTTCATTTTGTATTTACAAATTTCGTATATTAATGTACAATTAATAAAACAAATAGGAGAAAAAAATAATGAAAATTTTAAGTTTAGAAACAGCATCTGAAATATGCTCTGTCGCATTATTAGAAGATAATAAAGTTATAAAAGAATTACACTTAGAAAATGGAAATACACACTCACAAAATTTAATGCCACTAATAGAACAATTACTTAATGATACTAATTTAAGTTTAAAAGATATTGATTTATATTCTTGTGATAAAGGTCCCGGTTCTTTTACAGGAATACGAATTGGTATATCAACTATAAAAGCTTTTAGAGATGTAACATTAAAACCAATTATTGGTATTAGTTCATTAGAAGCACTAACATACAATGTTAAAAGTGATACAGATTTTATTTGCTCAATAATTGATGCTAAAAATGATAATGTTTATTATGGTATTTTTAAAAATGATGATGAAAAAACTAAAATTGGCGAATTTAATTTTAACAATATAACTAATTTATTGCAATATTTAAAGACAGAAAAATTTTTAAATAAAAAAATTTTTTTTGTCGGAAATGGTAGCATAGTTTATAAAAATGTGATAGAATTTGAATTAAATAATAACGCACAATTTTTTAAAGATTCTTCTTACAATAAACTAAACGCTATAAATGTTGGAATTGCAAGTTTCAACACTTTTAAAGAAAATAAATCAGATTTTTCAAATATAACTCCATTGTATTTAAAAAAATCAAGTGCAGAATTAACTTTGGAGGAAAAAAATGAATCTACAAATTGAACAAATGAATATTGAAGATTTATTAGAAATATCTCAAATTCTATATTCAGATTTTGATAATTTTTGGACAGTTGAAACTTTTAAACAAGAGTTAGAAAACCCAAATACTTACTATGTTGTTGCAAAGATAGATTCAGAAATTGTTGGTTTTGGTGGAATTTATCAAATATTAAACGAAATGCAATTAAACTATATTGTCACCAAAAAAGAAAAAAGAAATTTAGGAATTGCATCTCAAATTTTAGATAATTTAATATCTTTTGCAAATACTAAAAATATAGAATATATCACACTTGAAGTAAATGAAAAAAATACTAATGCAATAAAACTTTATGAAAAATTTGGTTTTAAACAAATTGGTTTTAGAAAAAAATATTATAATAACACAGATAACGCTATATTAATGCAGAAAAACATATGAAATATAAAGGAGAGTATACTTATGAAGAAAAAGAATGAACTATCTTATAAAGATTTAAAAAGTTTTTGTAGTACAGACAAAATGAATTTTGAAACAACTGCAGATTTAGATTCAATTAACGATGGAATTGGTCAAGAACGTGGAATTAAAGCCTTAGAGTTTGGCTTAAATGTTAATATAAAAGGCTACAATTTATTCTTAGAAGGTCCTAGTGGAGTTGGAAAAACTAGATACACAAAAAATTACCTAGATAAAATATGCAAAAAGAAAAAAACTCCTGTTGATTGGTGTTATATATATAATTTTGATAATCCTAATGAACCAATAGCAGTATCACTTCCAGCAGGACAAGGCAAAGAATTTAAAGAAAATATGGAACGTTTCATAAAAGACATAAAAAAAGATATTAGCACAACTTTTAGTAATGAAGATTTTGAAAAAGAAAAAAATCTAATAAAACAAGAATTTGAACAAAAACGTACTATACTATTAGAAAACTTAAATAAAGAAGCATCAAAATATGGTTTTGAAATAAAAACTGCACAAAATGGTATATATATGATGCCTGTATTTAATGGTAAAACATTACAAGAAGAAGAATTTGAAAAATTAGATGAAAATATTAAACAAGAATTTGAAAGTAAATCTAGTATAGTTCAAGAACAAATAATGGCTGTTATAGGAGAAATTAAAAATATAGAAAGAGAATCAGACAAAAAAGTTGAAGAATGGCAGTCTAATGTTGCTCTACTTACAGTAAATATTCATATAAATTATATTAAATCAATATATAAAAGAAATAAAAAAATTAATAAATTTTTAGATGATATAAAACAAGATATATTAAAAAATATAACATATTTCATAAATAATGATAAAAATAATACTCAACCAAATATGAACGGTCCTCACCAAGAACCACCTAAACCTTGGAATAATTATAGAGTAAATTTATTTGTAGACAATAGTAAATTAGAAGGTGCCCCAGTTATAATGGATTCTAACTATTCTTTTACAAATATTTTTGGAAAATTAGAATATGAAAATTATTTTGGTGCTTTAAAAACAGATTTTACAATGATTAAACCCGGCCTATTGCATATTGCAAATGGTGGATATATAATTTTTCAAGCAAAAGATTTACTTGAAAATCCTGCATGTTATGCAGCATTAAAAAAAGCATTACGTATTAAAGAACTAACAATAGATAATTCAGCAGAACAACGTGCATCAATGGTTATGGTATCTCTTAAACCTGAACCTATTCCATTAGATTTAAAAGTTATTTTAGTTGGTAGTTCAAATGTTTACCATACTTTATTATCTATGGATTCTGATTTTAAGAAGTTATTTAAAATAAAAGTTGAGTTTGAAGATGATGCCCCAAAAACAACTGAAAACATTGAAAAATTAGCAAGATTTATTCACTCTTTTTGCGAACAAGAAGAATTATTACATTTAGATAAAGGGGCTGTTGCAAAAATAATTGAGTATTCTTCAAGAATTGCTGATGATAAAGAAAAATTATCTACAAAATTTAACGATTTAGCAGAAATCATTGGAGAATCTTGTACTTGGGCAAAAATGGCAAAAGCCAAAATTGTTACTGCGGAATATGTTGATAAGGCACTAGAAGAAAGAATTGATAGAGTTAAAAAATATGATGCAAAATATAATGAAATGATAGAAAAAAATACTCTTTTAATTAGTACATCCGGTTTTAAAGTAGGTCAAATTAATGGTTTAACTGTTATGACTATTGGTAATTACACATTTGGAAAACCTGCAAAAATTACTGCAAATACTTTTACTGGTAAAACAGGAATAATTAATATTGAAAGAGAAGTCGCTCTATCTGGCTCAACACATTCAAAAGGTGTATTTATTTTAAATGGATATTTAGGTGAAATGTTTGCACAAGATATACCTCTTTCATTAACTGCAAGTATATGTTTTGAACAATTATATAATGGTGTTGATGGAGATAGCGCATCTAGTACAGAATTATATGCCTTACTTTCAAGTTTATCAAATGTACCTATAAATCAATCAATAGCAGTTACTGGTTCTGTAAATCAAAAAGGAGAAATTCAACCTATTGGTGGTGTTAATGAAAAAATTGAAGGCTTTTATCAAGTATGTAAAATGCGTGGTTTAGATGGAAGTCATGGAGTAATGATACCTATTCAAAATGTAATGAATTTAAACTTAAAAGATGAAATTGTAGATGCCGTAAAAAATGAGAAATTCCATATATATGCTGTTTCTTCAATTGATGAAGGTATTGAAATATTAACAGGAGTACCAGCAGGTAAAAAAGATAAATTCGGTCACTTCCCTTCTGGAACTATTAATTATTTAGTTTATGAAAAATTAAAAAAATATGCTGAAATTAGTAAAGAAAAATAATATATTAAAAAAAAGATGTTAATGCATTTATAAATTCATTAACATCTTTTTTAATTAATCTTCGTTATATTCGTAACTTCCACACATAGATTCGTCTGCTTGTTTAGTATTGCAATCTTGCATTGGTTCTACTATTATTTGTTGTAAATTACATTTTTGACATTGAGTATCATTATATTTACAAGTATGAACAGTACAATTTATTTTTTGTTGATAATTATTTTCCATAATAAAATCCTCCTAAAATAAAATATACTATTATTCTACCCTAATTTTTATAAAATATAATTTATATTTTGCCCAATTTATTTAACTTATCTAAAACAATTATAAACATAGCATGAGACCAACCTAATCCATAAACCCAAATTGGTTTTAAAGTATCATTATCTATTTGCTCTGCTAAAAATCCATGTTCTGTACTAGTTTTTATTACAAAATCTAGACATTTTTTTGCATCATTATATTTTTCTAATTCTATGTAATATAAAGCCATCCATAAAGTAGCAATTACCCAAGGATTTCCATTCATATAATGGTCATCTTCAAATCTTTTATAACTGCCAGTATATGTTCTTAATGACATATTTATTGTTTCAACTGTATTTAAAATATTTTTTTCCTTTGGTGAAAACATTTTAAAAGGAACAACTGCACCTAAAATACTTATATCCATTTTTTTATCTTGTGTATTTCTAACAAAACATTTTCTGTCATTATCATATAAATTTTTTAAAATATAATCTTTAATTAAAACAGAATCTTTTTCAATTTTATTTAATTGTTTTGCAATTTGTTCTTGTTTTAATCTATTATTTTTAAATTCATCATTAACAATATTGTAAATTTTTATCATACATTGATATGCTGCAAAAATACTTGCTAATGAATATAGATGTATTCCTTCACACATTTCCCATAAATCATAACTTACATGCAATTTATGTTCATTTGATAATATATCATCAATATATTTTTCCAAGAATGATAATGCATTTTCTACCATTTTTAAATTATCTTTTAAAAATTTTATTTCTTTTGTAGTTTCATAATGCTCATAAATTCCATAAATTACACTTGCAGTTTCGTCAACTTGATATCCCCAACAAGGTGCTAATCTTTCGTCTGTGTAAAAACGTTGTTCCCACATTCCATTTTTACTTTGTGTGTTTTTACAAAAATGTTTATAGAATTTTTCAGTTTCCTTCTCCATTTTTAAAATATCAAAAGCCTTTGTAATAAATGCAGCATCTCTTGGCCAACAATATGCATATCTACCACACTTATTTAACTTTTCGTCTACTTCAAATGCTGCTTGAATTCCACCTGTTACATCATTAATTAATAAAGGATATAACAATATCGTTCTATTATAAATTTTTTCTATTTTTTGCTTATACTTTTCATTCGAAATATTTAATTGTAATGAACTATGAGTTTTTACATATTTTCTCCAATAATTTTTAGTATTTTTTAATTCAACACTATAATCAATTTTTTTAATTCTTTCAATTTCATTTTCTATTTCAGATAATTTATATCTTTCTTTATTATCATTTACAAAAACTAAAATATCAAATGATACACTTTCTCCCGGTTTTAATACATCAAAATTATAACTAACACTTGAATCAGAAGACATTCCAATATAATCTTTATCATTAATGTTTCCAGAATGAATAGTATTTATACTATCATTAATTTGATAACTACTTAATTTATTTTTACCTGATAATATTGCAATATTATAATCATGGTTATATTGCACAATTCCATTATCTATAACTCTTGCACCAACAAAATTATTATCATTTGTTAATAATTTTGAATGAATTAAAAATTTTACAGATAAATCTATATTATTTTCATTTTTTAATATATATTTTTTTACCAAAATATTTTCTTTTATAGGTACAAAATCTATTTGTGTAGTTTTTAAATTAAAATAAGTATTTATTATTTCAGTATTTAATACGTTTGTATTTTCTGAATAATATTGATTATACGCATTATTTATATCATCATGTAAATAAATTATATTTGAATCATTAATTACAACTCCTGTTTTAAAATAATCAATAAATTGTTTATATTCAGGATTTGGATAAGTTAATCTAAGTAATTCTCCTGTTTTTGAAAAACTTGCTCTAACATTTTTATTTCCTATTATGGCATCATTATAATATTTCATTTTATTTTTATTCTCTCCCTTTTGTTTCTTACTCTTCTACAATTTCTAAAATTTTTCTTTCTAGTTCTTTAATTTTATTATTAATGCTCTCTAATTTTTCGTCTGATGTAGTATCATTTTTAATATCTTCTTTTACAAAAGAAGACATATCTTCAATTTCTTCTTTTAATGTTTCTATTCTATCTATTAATTCTAACCTTAAATATCTGTATTGTTTCTCTTTCTTTTCTTGTTTTTGTGATGTTAATTCTGTCTTATCATCATATAAAGTATATTCCTCTCCATAATCTGGTATTGTTACAGGAATATTAGTTGTTTCAATTATTTTATCACGTAAAACCTCTTGACCTTCCTCTTCACCATGTACTAAAAATATATGTTTTGGTTTTGTGAAAAACGAATATACAAAATTCAATAACCATTCTTGGTCTGCATGTCCTGAATAACCCTCGATATATTCTATTCTTGCATTTACAGCAATTTCTTCACCAAATATTTTTACTTTTTTTGCACCATCAACAATTTTTCTACCCAAAGTTCCAGGTGCTTGATAACCAACAAACAATATTGTACTATTAGGATTCCACAAATTATGTTTTAAATGATGTTTAATACGTCCTACATCACACATACCACTTGCAGAAATTATTATTGAAGGTTCATTCATTTCATTTAATTGTTTAGATTCTTCTGCGGTTCTTGTAAATTTTAATCCCGGAAATTCTAATGGATTATCTCCCCTTTTAATTGCTTCTTGTACATCATAATCAAATAAATCTTTATTTTCATTAAAAACCTCTGTTGCAGAAATTGCAAGTGGACTATCTACATAAACCGGTGTCTGCATTAATTTTTTATACTTTTTAATAAATTCCTCATCATCTGTTTTTTCTTTTAATTTATTTAATTCATATAAGATTTCTTGTGTTCTTCCTACTGCAAAAGAAGGTATTACAACACTTCCACCTTTATCTATTGTTTCAGATACAATATTTAAAAATAATTCTGCTTTACTATCATTTCTTACATGTAATCTATTTCCGTAAGTTGATTCCATTACTAAATAATCTGCTGATTCTATCATTGTTGGAGACGATAGTAATGGTATATCATTATTTCCTAAATCACCTGTAAAAACAATTTTCTCTGTTTTTTCATTTTCTGTTATCCATACTTCTATAATACTAGAACCTAACATATGACCTGCATCATTAAATCTTAATTTAATATTTTCGTCAATTTCAATAATTTCATCATATTTTACAGGCTTAAATATTTCTAAACATTTTATAGCATCTTCGGCAGTATATAAAGGTAATAACTCCTGTTTTCCTTCTCTTTTTCTCTTTCTATTTCTCCACTCAATTTCCATTTCTTGAATATGCCCACTATCTGGTAACATTATACTACACAAATCACAAGTTGCTTTTGTTGCAATTATAGGGTTTCTATATCCATCATTATATAATTTTGGAATTCTTCCTGAATGGTCTATGTGTGCATGTGTTAATACCATAAAATCTATTTCAGAAATATTAAAATCAAATGCATCATCATTTTTTTCTTCTAATGCAGAACTACCTTGATACATCCCACAATCTACTAAAAATTTTTTTCCTGCTCCTTCAACTAAAAAATTAGAACCCGTAACAGTTTTTACAGCACCTAAAAAAGTTATTTTCATAAAAACCTCCATTTAAAACATACAATTTTAATTTTAAAAATTTAGTTAAATAATTTCATTTTTTTATTAAATTTTACATTGCTAACATCAATATCATGTACATCAATATCTATTGTTTCTGCAACAGTTTCTTCGTCATATAAATTTAATATTATCTTTTCGTCTTTCTTTTCAATTTCAAAATCAATATCTTCAATAGATATAATCTTTGTATTAAAAATATTTTCAACAATATCAAATTCCATATTTTTATTTACAATTTTATAATAATATAACTTCTTTGCTAAATTGCTTTTTATATTCAATAATTTTGTTTTTAACTCTTTTACATCTTTTATATATTTTTCACTATCGAATGGAATAAAATTATAATATCTATTTATATAAATTAAATTTAATATATCTTTTTTTGTTTCTGCTTTATCAATTTGAGTATTAAAACAATCTAAAAATATTTCTTGCAAATTTATCATTAATTTAGTTGTTGAATTTTTAATTTTTCCATCTAATTTTATATTACTTAACAAATTTAAATCATTTTCATATTTTGATTTTGAAAATGTATAATTTTTAGGTTCTATTATTTTATTGTATTCTTCAATTTTATCTAATTCTTGTTTTCTTTCTCTTAACAATATTTCAGAGAAATGACTTAAACTAAATATTTTACTATGGTCAGGTAATTTTTCGTTTCTTTTATTATATTCTTCTACTAGTTTTTCTCTATTGTTTAATATAATATCAATTTCTTTTATTTTATCAAAGATAATTTTTTTACATTTTGATATATCGTCTATTAATTTTCTTTTATTATTTAATCGTGAATATTCTTTATCTAATAATACTTTTTGTTCAAAAATTCTTTTTCTTTCTTCTTGGTCTTCATTTACATCTATTATTATTGATAGTTTATATATAAGATTTAAAATTATTTTTGTATTATCTTCACCATAAACTTCCTTCAAACTATCTTCTAATGGTAATAAAGTTGTTTTTAACAATTTATTTTCTAATAATTCATTTAATTTTTTATATCCTAATAATATTTGAAGATTTTGATATATTAAATTAGTTTCAATACTTGTTATTTCGTCTTTTTGAATATTCCAAGACCAAGCATCAAAATCTCTAATTATTTCAGTATTATTTATTTCCCTGCCTACATTTAAAAGTTTAGGTAAAGAATGTCTTATTAATTTATAATCTTCACTTAAATACATTTTTATATAATTAAAATTATTTAAAGCATATAACATTGCTTCTTCATTAGGATAAACTTCTATTTTCTTATTTTCTTTATCAATTTTAAATTTTGTATAAATATTTTCTTTTTCTTCACTTTCAGAAGGCTTCATTAAAACAATTTCATTACATTCTTCAATTGTATTTAATATCTTTTGAATAAAAACTTTTTTGTCTTCAACATTTCTTTTAACTATAAAATAATCTTCATAAGAAGTTTCTATTTTGTATAACATATTTAAAAGAATATTTTTAACATCAACTGAAAACGATTTTTTCTCTAAAATTGTTTCCAACTCGTCATTATAGTTTTTCATTCATTACCTCCTTCTTTCGTACTTTTATTTTATTTATTCTTCTGTTGTTTCTTCATTTACTGTCGTTGCAGGAGCCATTTTTAATTCTGCCCATCTTTCTTTTGACATTAGAACTTGTCTTGGTTTACTTCCCTCATAACCTGAAATAATTCCACGCGCTTCCATTTGGTCCATAATTCTACCTGCTCTTGCATAACCTACTTTAAATCTTCTTTGTATAAATGAAGTAGATGCTTGTCCTGTTTCTATTACTGTTTCTATTGCCTCAGGTAAAAATGGATCTGAATCGTCCTCCTCATTTTGTTCGTCAATTTCTTTATCTGTACTATTGGCTTTTTCTATTGATTCTAAAATATCTTCATTATATGATGCTTCTCCGTCCTTCTTCAAAAACTCTACTAAACTTTCAACTTCTTTATCTGATACAAATGCTCCTTGAACCCTAGTAGGTTTTGATGCTCCTGTTGGATAAAATAGCATATCACCTTTTCCTAGTAATTTTTCGGCACCAACCATATCTAATATTGTTCTTGAATCTACTTGTGAAGATACCGCAAATGCAATTCTTGATGGGATATTTGCTTTGATTATACCTGTAATTACATCAACAGAAGGTCTTTGTGTAGCAATTACTAAGTGCATTCCTGCCGCTCTTGCCATTTGTGCTAATCTACAAATTGCATCTTCAACATCTTTTGCTGCAACCATCATTAAATCTGCTAACTCGTCAATTATTATAACTATTTGTGGTAATTTTCCTACACCTTCTTCTTTTTCTACTGCTTCATTATATCCTTTTATATCTCTAACACCTTTTCCTGCAAATAAACTATATCTGTTTACCATTTCTTGAACTGCCCAAGATAAAGCACCTGCCGCTTTTTTAGGATCTGTTACAACTGGTATTAATAAATGTGGTATTCCATTATATACAGATAATTCAACAACCTTAGGGTCTATCATTACAAGTTTAACTTCATTTGGTTTTGCTTTATATAATATACTAGTAACAAGAGTATTTATACAAACACTCTTACCAGAACCTGTACTACCTGCAATTAAAACGTGAGGCATTTTTGCAATATCTGTAACAACATCTTCACCTGCAACATCTTTTCCTAATGCAAATGCTAATTTTGATGAACTATCTTGAAATTTATTTGATTCTATAATTTCTCTTAAATGTACAACTTCATTTTCTTTATTTGGCACTTCAATTCCTACTGCTTGTTTACCCGGAATTGGTGCTTCAATTCTTATACTTGTTGCCGCTAAATTAAGAGCAATATCGTCTGCTAAATTTGCTATTTTACTAACTCTAACACCCTCTGCTGGTTTTAATTCATATCTTGTAATTGCAGGTCCAATTGAAACACTTTCAACCTTAGCAGAAACTCCAAAACTTTTTAAAGTTTTTGCTAATCTCATAGCATTATCTGTAATAGCCTTTTCTCCACCCTTCATATTTTTAGTTTTAGGTTGTGTAAGCAAATCTATTGGTGGGAATTCGTAATTTTCGTCTTCTTCTTCTAATGGTAAATGTTCAAATACCATTTCTTGTTTTGTTTTATCTTCCTTCTTTTCTTCAACTGTCTTAAATAAATCTTCTTCAATATTATTTTGTTTTTCTTTTGCTTGATTAATATTCATTGAAGATAATGGTATATCTATATCGTCTTTTGAATAATCATATTTTTTTAAACCTTTTTTATTTTCTTTAATATTAATTTTTATTTGTTCATTATCTTCCTCATCATCTGGTACTATGTCTTGAATTTTTGACCTTTTTAATTTTTTAACAGGTTGTTTTATTGGCTTAACCTTTTCTTCTACTTCGTCTTCTTCGTCATCTTCTTCATATTCATATTCTTTTCTTTCATTAATTTTTTCTTTTATTAAATCAAAAATTTCTGCTGGTTGAATTCCAAATATAAATATTGTTAAAATTACTGCAACACCAATAGATAATATAACGGCGCCAAGAGAACCTAACAATTTTTCTAATGGTACTGCAACTATTGCTCCTACTGCTCCTCCACCAATATTTTTTTCTCCTAATTCATATGCCTGTGAAACTACATCTGTAAAATCGTCATTTATATTTAAGTTCTTTTTTGAAATTTGAAATATTGTTATTGTTGAAGTAATACACATTAATAAAATACAATATTGTATTAATTTTGAAACTAAATATTCTTTATCTTTACTAACCATATGTATAGTAATTAAAAACATTCCAATAGGAATAATATATTTTATCCAACCTACCATTCCTCCAAGCATTGGACTTAATGTTTCTCCAATATATCCTGAATTTGTATATATTAAAATTAGGAACAATATGCTTAATATAAACATTGTTATTACAGATAAATTTATTCCATTTTTCTTTTTTCTTCTTTTTTTTGATTTTGTTTTTGCCATTTGTTGTACATCCTCCTAATATGTAAAAATATTATTATAAGGCGAACTTAATAAAAGTCCGCCCCATAAACATATTTATTTTAATTCTTTTCTATTATTTTGTATTGTTTTTAAAGCATCCTCTAACGCTATTTCAATTTTTTCTAATAAATTATCAGCATAATCTTTTGTGCCTTGTGATATTTCTCTTGACATTTCATTTGCTGCTTCAATAATTTCTGCTTTTTGGTCATACGCTTTTCTTGTAATTTCATGTTCGTCTATCATTGCTATAATTCTATTTTCTGCTTCTTTTACAATTTCTTCTGCTTCTTTTTGTGCTTCTACCATTATTCTATTTCTTTCTTCTTTTATCCATTTTGCTTGTTTTAATTCATCTGGAAGTTTTAATCTTATTTCTTTTATGATGTCTAAAATTTCTTCTTTATCTACTAATGCTTTGTTCGAAAAAGGTAAGTTTTTTCCCCTTTCTAATGCTTCCTCCAATGTTTCTAACAAAGTAAAAATTTCCATTTTTAATTACTCCTTTCGACTTAAAAACAAAAGATTAACTCTCCCATACGTTCTTAAATCTTTTACAATTATATTCACATTTTTTAACTCTTCTAATTCTCTTTTTTCATCATCTGTTTCTAAAACTATAATTCCATTATCTGCTAATATATTTAGTTCTAATATTTTTTCAACTGATTTAACTGCAATATCAAATCTATAAGGTGGATCTATAAATATTATATCAAATTGTTGATTTTGTAACAATTCAAGACATTTTTTATAGTCTTTATTTATTATTATAGATTTTTCTTGCAAATGTGTTTTTTCAATGTTTTTTTTAATAATATCAACTGCCTCGTAAGATTTATCACAAAAATATGCTTTTAATGCTCCTCTACTTAATGCTTCTAGTCCTAATGCTCCACTTCCTGCAAATAAATCTAAAACACAGCATTCGCTATTAATATAGTTTTGAATTATACTAAATAATGGTTCTTTTACTCTATCTAGTGTTGGTCTTGTTGTTAACCCTTCTAAAGTATATAGTTTTGTTCCTCTTGCTGTTCCACTTATTATTCTCATTAAAAAACCTCTAATATAATTATATTTTATTCAATATTTTGAATAAGTCAATAGTATTAACAAAAATGTAATATATATTTAATATTTCTGTAATATAACTTTTATAATTATACATTATTTTTTGATTTTTTACAATATAAATGAAAAAATTAAAGACAAAAATACAGTTTAGTTTTTTTCTAAACTGTATTTTTATTTTTACTATTGCCAACTTAATATTGGGTAACCATCATTTTTGTTTTCTGTGTCTTGTTTCCAATTGTTTTCGCCGTTGTTTAATATATTTACAAATGAAGCTTCTTCTGATGTATCTTTCATTTCTGCATCTTTTTTAGATTCTACTTGTCCTTGTTTATCTTCTGTTTCTTTTATTCCACTAGATGCTGTATTTTCTAAATAATAACAATTAGTTGTTGTTCCATTTCCCCTTTCATAATCTATTATTCCACTACCTAATTCAGTCGTATCAGTTCTGGTTACTTTTCCTGTATTATAACAATTTTCTATTGTGCCATATCTTGTAAATCCTACTATTCCTCCTGCACAAGTTTTACCATTAATTTCTCCTGTATTATATGAATTTTTTACTGTTCCTTCATTATAGTAATTGTTTACTGCTGTTATTCCTGCTGCTGATTCTGTTTCTGCTGTTATATTTCCACTATTATAGCATAACTCTATTAAATTATGTCCATGATTATCTCCTGCAATTCCTCCTATCCAACCTGTACCATTTATATCTCCTTCATTATAGCATTTTCTAATTGTACAATAATAATCTACATCTCCTATTATTCCTCCAATTCTGGCATCTCCATTTACATCTGCTATATTATAACAATCTTCTATTAATATCTTGTTTTCTTCTGATATTCTATAACCTATCTTTCCTACTATACCTCCACTTTGTCCTCCTGCCTCAATATTTCCTTCATTATAACATCCTTTAACTGTACAATAATATTGTCCTGAACCTAATATTCCAGCAGTACGCTCTCCTCCTTTTATATAACCTTTATTATAACAATTTTCTATTAATGTATTATTTTCTGCATCTACCTCTTCTCCTAATATTCCTCCTACTGCTGTTCCTTCTCCTTTTATTATTCCTTCATTGTAACAATTTGTTATTGTTATTTCTTTATTATTTTCTCCATTTGTTGTTCCTACTATTCCTCCTAAATTAGCCCAACTTCCACTAGTACTTAAATCTCCTTTATTTAAACAATTACTTATAATTACATTACCATTTTGTATGCTTCCTGTTATTCCTCCTATTGATATTACTCCTGATATATTACATAAATTATGGCAATTATTTATTGTTGTTTTTCCTCTTGTTTGACCTGCTATACCTCCTAAGGCATTATTTCCTATAATGCTACCTGATACTGTTAAATTTTCTATTGTTGAGTCTTCTATTACTCCAAATAAACCTTTATACTGTCCTTCTTCTTCATTTATATATATTCCACTTATTGTATGTCCATTTCCATTAAATGTTCCTTTAAATTGCTCGTCTTCTGTTCCTATTGGTGTCCATTGTTCTGCATCAGGATTAAATGTTATACCTTCTTCTGTTGTTGTATATTTACCTTGATTTAAATCTATGTCTGCCATTAATACATAATTTGCACTATTTGTAAATTCACACTCTATTTTTTCTTCGTCTATTGTTATTTTCTTTCCTGAGCCTATTTCTTTTAATTGGTCCACAGTATATATTGGTACCCTATGTGTATAATTATTTAAATAATTAGTTATATTTGCCATTAAATCTTGTTCTCTTTGTTGCTCATAAGCATATTGGTCTACTGCTTTTTGCGAATTATCAATTATTCCTGTATGTAACACTATACTTATTGTTACTCCTGCTAATATTAACAATACGATTATTGTTATTACTAACGCAATTAAGGTTATACCTCTTTCTTTTAAATTTTTTCCTTCCATTTTTTTACTCCTCCTAAAATTTTTTATTTTTTCTTTTTTGTTTCTTTAACGTTTAGTAATTAAAATACAAAAAAGTAAATTGAAGCGTTGGAAACATCACAAGTTAGAATTTGTTATTTAATTTAATGAGGGATGTTCGATGGCTTCTAAATTTAAACCACAAAAAGAGCCAAATTTATTTATATGCGTAATGGTATTACTAACATATAAACAAAGTTGACTCTGTTTATTCTTCTTATTAAATTTAATTTTGAGACTAAAAATGACGCAATTAT
>CANRES010000024.1 GCA_947629625.1 uncultured Clostridia bacterium
GCCACTTTAGCTCAGCTGGTAGAGCAACTGACTTGTAATCAGTAGGTCGTCCGTTCGATTCGGACAAGTGGCTCCATTAAATACTTCTTAACTTGTATTACTACTTGTTATGAGGTGTTTTTTTTATATAATAAAAAATAAAAAAGAGGTAAAAAATGAAAAAAACAATAATAGTAACAGGAGGCTCAAATGGAATTGGGCAAAGCATAGTAGAAGAACTAGCAAAAAACAATTACAATATAATATTAAACTATAACAAATCGGAAGAAAAAGCAAAAAAAATACAAGAAGAACTAAAAAAAATAGGATATGAAATAGAAATATATAAAGCAGATGTATCAAAAAGAGAAGAAGTAAAAAAATTAGTAGAATACACAATAGAAAAATACAAAAAAATAGACGTATTAATAAACAATGCAGGAATATCACAAACAAAACTATTCACAGACATAACAGACGAAGACTGGAATGAAATGATAAACACAAATTTAAACTCAGTATTCTACACAACACAAGAAGTAGTAAAAAATATGATACACAATAAAAACGGATGTATAATAAACATATCTTCAATATGGGGAATAGTAGGAGCATCATGTGAAGTACACTATTCAGTAAGCAAAGCAGGAATAGATGCAATGACAAAATCATTAGCAAAAGAATTAGGACCATCAAACATAAGAGTAAACTCAATAGCACCAGGAATAATAAAAACAAATATGATAAACAATTTAAGTGAAGAAGAAATAGAAGAAATAAGAAAAGAAATACCATTACAAAAAATAGGAAAACCAGAAAATATTGCACAATGTATAAAATGGTTAATAGAAGACGAATACACAACAGGACAAGTAATATCAATAAATGGAGGATGGGCAGTTTAAAAATAAACTACCCATTAAAAAATTTTAAAGAAGGGGTAACTTAAAAAAATCGATATTTAAAATATCGATTTTTATTATTAATTATCTGTACTAATTTTTCTTTTATAATTTCCTGAAATAAGTTTTGGAAAATAAGTAATAATTTTATAAATAGCAATTCTTAATTTCTTACTCCAAATATAAGACCTTCTAAGTCTTCTAGTTGTAGGTAAATTATTATTTTCTTCTTGAACAATTAAAGAATTTTCAATATGTTCAATAGGGAAAATATAATTAGCATTATCATTATTATCCCAAACATCATTACCATCTCTAAAACAGAAATTTAAAGACTCATTATCATCTAATTCAATTTCGGCTTGAAAACCTAATTCAGTCTTCTCCATTTTCTTTTCAGAAACATTTTCCCATTGAAGACCAAATCCATAATGAATATAAACTTCCTCTGCATTATTTTGGAATAAACTACCAGTATAAGAAACCTTAACAGTAGTATTTCCAACTAACTTATCAGTATTAAAAAAAATATTCTTTGCTAATTCCATTTTAAAAATCTCCCTTATTTATCTTTTGCTAGACATATTATAATATTAAATTCTAAATAATTCAATACTTTTTTACAAAAAAATACATTATTTTTTTAGAATTTTTCCAATAATATAGAAAATATCTGAATCAGAAACCTGAATATCAGAATATGACTCATTATCAGCTTTTAAAGTAATCTTACCCTTTTTAGTAATAAATTTTCTAATAATAATATCCCCATTATAACTAAATAAACCATAATCCTTGCTACTTAAAGGAGTATTAAATTCAACATAAACATAAGAAGCCAATGGAAAAGTAGCATCCATAGAATCATCCATCATTCTTAAAGCAATAGCAGAACTAGGAACATCAGCAGGACAATCAATGAAATCGCAAATACTATCAACAGCAATCATTTTATTATAAGAAATATGTTTTACAACATTATAACTCTCTTGTTCTTCATTGATAGATTTATCATAAGTATACATTAATTGTTGATAAGGAATATTTAAAGCCTTACAAATATTTTTTAAAGCCTTATGACTTGGATTCCTTTCACCTTTCTCAATATGTGTTAAATGACCAATATTAATATCTGTTAATTTTGCAAGTTCAGTTTTAGTCATTCCTTTTTCTTTTCTTGCCTTAGCAATCATATCACCAATCATAATTTTACCTCTTTCTACAAAATTTTATATTATTATACAAGATATTTTAAAAATTGTCTAGTAGTAAACGAAAAATTTTTTAATAAATTTATACAAAAAAAATATCACAAAACTATTGACTTGTCAATTAGTTATATGATAAAATTTTGACAACAAGTAAATAAAGGGTGGTAAAAATGTATAAAAATAATATTAAAACATATAGAATAAAGCAAGAAATGACACTTAGAACACTAGCAGAAAAAACTGGAATATCAGCAGGATATTTGTGTCATTTAGAAAAAGGAACAAGAAATAATCCTTCAACAAAAGTAATGGAAAATATAGCAAACGTATTAGGAAAAACAGTAGCAGAAATATTTTTTTCAAACAAATAAAAATCAACATATATTCTCTAAAAATGCATAAAAATATATTGTAAAGTTTTTTAAATTATGATAATATTTCTAAGAGAAAATTATTAGGGAGAATAATATGAAAGAAAAAAATAAAATTATAATACCAATAACAATAATAAGCATAATAGTAATAGCATTATTAATAATATCAACACTATTTGCAGTGTTAAATATGAACAATACAAAAATAATGAAAGGAATATATATTGCAGGAATAGATGTATCAGACTTAACAATAGAAGAAGCAACAGAAAAAATAAACCAAAATATAAATAATATAAAAAATAGAAACTTAAATTTAAAATATGAAAACGATGAAAACATATTAAATTTAGAAGAAATAAAAGCAGAATTTAATGTTGAAAAAGCCATAATAGAAAGTTATTCAATAGGAAGAAATAAAAACATAATAAAAGATAACTATCAAATATTATGGGCAAATTTATTTAAGAAAAACATAAACTTAGAATATACAATAAATGAAGAAGAAACAACAAAAAAATTAACAGATATAGAAAGCAATTTAGAAGGAGTTTTAATAGAAAATGCATACTATATAGAAAATGAAGAATTAGTAATTACAAAAGGAAAAGCAGGATTAAAAATAAACCAAGAAGAAACAATAAAAAATATAAAAGAAAATATAGAAAATCAATTAAAAGGAAATGAAAACAATATAATAGAAATAAAAGCAGAAAAAGCAGAGCCAAAAGAAATAGATATAGAAAAAATAAAAAATGAAATATATAAAGAACCAAAAGACGCCTATTATGAAGAAAATCCATTTAAAATATATCCAGAAGTAGAAGGAGTAGATTTCGCAATAACAATAGAAGAAGCAAAAAATATATTAAAAGAAGAAAAAGAAGAATACAGAATACCACTAAAAATAACAAAACCAGAAACAACAATAAACGATTTAAGCGAAACAGTATTTCCAAATACACTAAGTTCATTCATAACCAAATATGATGCAACAGCAAAAAATAGGTCAACAAATATATCATTAGTAGCACAAGCAATAGATGGAAAGGTAGTATTACCCGGAGAAACATTTTCATTCAATTCAGTAGTAGGAAATACCACAAAAGAAAAAGGATATAAACTAGCAACTGCGTATGTAAATGGAAAAAGTGCACAAGACTATGGAGGAGGAACATGCCAAGTAAGCACAACACTATATAATGCTTTATTAAGAGCAAATTTAGAAATAGTAAGTAGAAGAAACCATAGTTATATAGTATCTTATGTAGATATTGGAACAGATGCAACAATAGCATACCCTACAACAGATTTAGTATTTAAAAACAATAGACAATATGCAGTAAAAATATCTGCAAGTGCAAAAAATGGAATATTAAAAATAGAAATACTAGGAATTAAAGAAGACATAGAATATGATGTAGAAATAGAAAGTGAAATATTGCAAGTTATACCTTATGAAACAATAACAACTGAAAATAGTCAATTACCAGAAGGAACGCAAAATGTTATAATAGCAGGTGCTAATGGATATAAAAGTAAAACATATAAAACACTTATATTAAATGGAGAAGAAATATCAAGAACACTAATTTCAGAAGACACCTACAAACCAATGACAAGAGAAGTAGAAATAGGAACTAAGAAAAATTAATTGACAAAATATATTTTTAGTATTATAATAATAAATGTTGAAGCGGAAAAACTCTCCACTCACAAAAAGTGAGTGGAGATTAAATAATAAATGCGCCATTAGCTCAGTTGGTAGAGCAGTTGACTCTTAATCAAATGGTCGGAGGTTCGATTCCTCTATGGCGCACCAAATTAAAGGATTTTAGAAAAACTAAAATCCTTTTTCTATTTTACCACAAGCAATTTTAGTACCAGAATTACCACTAGGTTGAGAAGTAAAATCATCTGGCATATCATGAATAATTAAAACCTTTCCAATAATATCTTTAATATTAAACTTATTAATCAAAACACTCATATACAGTGATTTTTAGACTGTGGTAAACCATTTATTTTTGCAGTTAATAAAACTCCACTTTTAGTCTCTTTAAAAGTTACAATACCATCAATTTTAGGATATTTTTTAGACCCTTTTATATGGCATTTAGCTACTTTAAAAAAATTTGAAAACATAAATTACACCTCTAACTTAATCTTATAATAGTATATTCATTTTGCAATATAAAAGTGAAATTTGGTTTTACCTTCTTATAAAATTATTTATAATACACTAAATTAATTTTCAAAAAACAATTCAACACGAAAAACAATAAAATCATCATCATTACTTACAGAAATACTACCATTATGCAACTCAATAATCTCCTTAGTAATAGCAAGACCAAGACCTGCGCCACCAGTATTAGAAGCCCTAGAAGAATCACCTCTATAAAACTTATCAAACAACTTATCTAACTTATAATCAGGAATTTTATCACCCTTATTTTTAAAAACAATAACAACTTTATTCTCAAACTTTTCAGCAGAAATAAAAATAGTAGAATTTTTATAACTATAACTAATAGCATTCTTCAACAAATTACCAAAAGCCCTGGCAAGTTTATCGCCATCACCCATAAACAAAATAGAATTAGGAATATTTAAATCACAAGAAAGATTATTTTCCTGTAACATAGGATAGGCTTCCTCAACAAGTTGATTTAATAAAAAAGCCAAATCAATTTGTTGTTTATTTATAGGCATAGATTTTAAATTATATCTAGTAATATCAAAAAACTGATTAATTAAATCTTCAACCCTCAAAGACTTTTTTAAAACAATATTCAAATACTTATCTTGTAAATCACTAGGCAAATTCTTATCTTCAATAAGTAAAGACAAATAACCAATAATAGAAGTTAAAGGAGTCTTTAAATCATGAGCCATATACATAATTAAATCATCCTTCTTCTTATTAGCCTCATCCGCTTCAATTTTACTTGTTAATAAATCCACTCTTAAATTATTAATTTTATTTTCAAAAATAACCAAATTATAAGATAACTTAATTTGATTTTCAGGATTTCTCAAAATTTCATCCATAGCAGAAATAATTTCAACCAAATTATTATTCAATTTTCTAATTATTAAAAAAGAAACAACCCCAATAATAATTAAAAATGCCACAATAAGCAAAAACTCTTTGTTTGAAATACACCAAAGATAAAGACCACGATCAAAATTAGAAATATAATCTGCTAATATATCATTATAAAAAACATCACAAAAAAATACTAAAATAAAAAAGCAAATTACACTATAAGCCACAATTTTAAAAGCAGATTTCAAAGCCAAACTATTTTTTAATTTTACAAACTCATTACTTTTCAATTTTATAACCAACTCCCCAAACAGTTTTAATAAATTTAGGATTTCTAGTATCATCCTTTAACTTTTCTCTTATTCTACGAATATGAACCATAACCGTATTGTTATTATCCAAATACTTTTCCTTCCAAACATTCATAAATAATTCTTCGGAACTAACGACTTTTCCTCTATTAATAGCCAAATATAATAAAATATCAAACTCCAATGGAGTAAAATCAATTTCATTATCATACAATAAACACTTATGAGTCTTACTATTAATCTCCAAACCATTAATAAAAAAAGTATCCTCCTTAGAATTATCATTATATTTAGTATATCTACGTAAACTTGCCTTAACCCTTGCTATCAATTCTAAAGGATTAAAAGGCTTACTAATATAATCATCAGCACCGATTGATAATCCAGTAATTTTATCTTTATCTTCAATTTTAGCAGTAAGCATAATAATAGGAAAAACCAAATTTTTCTCTCTAATATATTTACAAACCTCAAAGCCATCTTTACCAGAAATCATAACATCTAAAATAGCCAAATCCAATTTTACATTATCAATACAATTAATAGCATCATTAGAATTATAAAATTTATAAACTGTAAAATTTTCATTAATTAAATACAACTCAACTAAATCTGCAATTTCTTTTTCATCATCTAAAACTAAAATGTTCATTAAAAACCATCCTTTTCTTGATTATAACACATTAAAAAAGTAAAGTCTTAAAAAATAAAAAAATGTAAGAAAAAATTAAGAATTAATTAAGGAAATCTTAAAAAACGAAAAATAATTTTTTATTATAATAAAAACAAGGAGGGAAAAAAATGAAAAGATTTTTTATAATAATATTTTGTGTAATACTTATAATTATATTTATAAACAATTTTTATCAAAAAATTAACACGGATTTTAATTTCAATACAAGTAATTATAAAACCATAAAAAAAGATATAAATGAAAAATATTTAGGAAAAGGTCAAGAAAAAATAGATAATGAAGACGGGTATTTTACTACATTTACAACAATAGAAGAAAATAAAAAAATATATAAAGAATATAAACAAAATGGAAACGCATCTTGGAAAAATAACGAATATTGGGGAGGAAAAATGGAGGATACAGGTTGTGGAATTACGGTTATGGCAATTATACTAAGTGGATATGAAAAAAATTATACACCAGAAGATTTAAGAAAAAAATATTACCCAGTAATAAACTATGAAAACCTTTCTAACGAACTATCAAATACATATAATATAAAAAACTCTGATTTTTATTATGATAGTGTGCACTTATCAAAACAATATATAATAAATCACTTAAATACAAATAGACCAATAATTATTTGTGTATGGAATAAACCAACAGAAAATCGTTGGACAACAGATTCACATTATATGGCATTACTTGCTACTGATAATAAAGATATGGTATATGTATCTAATCCTAATCGGTGGAGAAAATGATAGTAAAAGTTCTGGTTGGTATGATATAGAAGAAATAACACCATACATAGCCAAAGCCATGTATATATTAAGTTATAAATAAATTTATTTTTTATTTTATTATCTAAAAAAGTAAAGAAATATTAAAAAAATCATAGTAAAATAGCACATTATGTTTACAAAAATTTAAAATTATGTTATAATATAGCAGAAAAGCATTAAAAATGCAATTTCAAAACTAACATAGAAATTATGTTAGAAAATTCCAAATACCCAAAGACCAACTACAACAAAGGAGGAATTATGATGTTGGCAAAAGAATTAAAAATCAGAACATTAATGAAACAACGGAATTATATTGAGGACAGTATAAACCGCTCTCAATATAATGTTGATGGAGACACTAGTATAATTTATGTCGGTAAAATTTACCCAGAAAATCTTGCGTACTTTAAGGGACAAGGTTATGCAGTTGATACTTACTCTTCTGATGCTATTCTAAAATCGGCAGGTGGTAGACCTATAAATCTTATTTACATAAGTGCAGATGTACGTTTAAGTAAAGAAGAAATTGAGAGGAGTCAAGAAATCAACGAGGAAGATGATTCTAAAATGAATCAGGAAAGCAAAGAAGATAATGATTCCGAAAAAAGTCAAGAAGACGACAGAAAAGATTTTTTCAAAGGTAAAAGTAACGAAGAAATCAAAACATTTTTTGATAATGTACAAAAATGGTATAGAGAAGATATACTAGAAGAAGTTTAAATGCCAACAAAAAAGACTTGCATATTGTGCAGGTCTTTTTTTAGAAAAAATCAACAAAAATAAATGTTAACCTTGACAAACAAAAACAAAAGTAATATAATGTTAACTATAACTAACAAAAGGAGAAAATAAATGATAACAAAATCACAAGAAGAATATTTAAAAACAATGTACATACTAAAAACACAAAACAAAACAATAAGAGTTACAGACATAGCACAAAAAATGAAATGTACAAAACCAAGTGTAAATAAAGCAATACACATATTAAAAAATAATAACCTAATAAACTACGAAACCTACGGAACAATAGAATTAACAGAAGAAGGAGAAAAACTAGCAAAAAAAATAATAGAAGCCTATGACATAATCTACATATTTTTAAAAGAAGTATTAAATGTAGAAGAAGAAAAAGCAAAAAGTGAAGCAGAAAAAATAAAAACTGCAATAAATGATGAAACACTAAATAAACTTGCAAGATATGTACACGAAGTTTTAGGTTTAAGTAGCCTAAATTGTGACTATGATATAAATAACGAAAGATGCAGAAAATGTGAAAGAATAACATCAAGAACAAAAATAATTAATAAAGAAAGGAAATAAAAATGAGTGAAAAACTATTAGAAATAAAAAACTTATATGTAACAACAGAAAAAAAAGAAATATTAAAAGGAATAAATCTAAAAATAAACAAAGGAGAAATACATGTAATAATGGGACCAAATGGTTCAGGAAAAACAACAACGGCAAATGCAATATTAAATAATCCAATATATAAAAAAGAAAAAGGAAGTATAGAATTTAATAAAGAAGACATAACAAACCTAAAAACAGACGAAATAGCAAGAAAAGGAATATTTATGTCATTTCAACAACCAGAAGAAATACCGGGAATTACAATAACAAACTTCCTAAAATATGCTAAAAATAAAACAACAGGAAAACCAGTAAAAGTATTTGAATTTAGAGAAGAACTAAAACAATATATGGAAGAATTAAAAATGGATTCAAAAAACATAGAAAGAAGCCTAAATGTTGGATTTTCAGGAGGAGAAAAAAAGAAAAATGAAATACTACAAATGTTAGTATTAAATCCAAAACTAGCAATATTAGACGAAACAGACTCTGGACTAGATGTAGACGCAATAAAAACAGTATCAAAAGGAATAGAAATGTTTAAAAACGATGAAAATGCAGTAATAATAATTACACACAACACTAAAATATTACACAGTTTAAAAGTAGATTTTGTTCACATATTAGTAAATGGAAAAATAGTAAAAACAGGAACACAAGAACTTGCAAAAGAAATAGAAGAAAATGGTTATTCAAAATATATAGAAAAAGAGTGCTAAAAAATAATTACATTTGAAAGGAAGATACCATACATGAAAAAGACTGAAATAGAAGAAATAAATAGAAATATATATAATATAAAAAATAAAGATGAATACGATTATAAAATAAAAAAAGGCCTTACACCAGAAATAATAGAAGAAATATCAAATCAAAAACATGATCCTAAATGGATGAGAGAATTTAGAAAAAAAGCATTACAAGTATATAATAAACTAGAATTACCAAAATGGGGACCAGATTTATCAGAATTAGATATGAATGAAATTGCAACATATGTAAGACCAAAATCAAAATTAAATAATTCGTGGGAAGATGTACCAGAAGATATAAAAAATACATTTGATAAACTAGGCATACCAGAAGCGGAAAAAACATCATTATCAGGAGTAGGAGCCCAATACGACTCAGAAGTAGTATATCATAGTATGAGAGAAGAACTAATAAAACAAGGTGTAATATATACAGATATGGAAACAGCAATAAAAGAATATGAAGACATAGTAAAAAAACACTTTATGAAATGTGTGCCAGTAAATGACCATAAATTTGTTGCATTACATGGGGCAGTTTGGTCAGGAGGCTCATTTGTATATGTACCAAAAGGAGTAAAAGTAGATATACCTCTACAATCATATTTTAGATTAAATTCACCAGAATCAGGGCAATTTGAGCATACATTAATAATAGTAGAAGAAGGAGCAAGTTTACACTTTATTGAAGGTTGTAGTGCACCAAAATATAATAAAATAAACTTACATGCAGGATGTGTAGAATTATATGTAAAAGATAATGCATATTTAAGATATTCAACAATAGAAAACTGGTCAAAAAATATGTTAAATTTAAACACAAAAAAAGCAATAGTAGGAAAAAATGCACAAGTAGATTGGATATCAGGCTCATTTGGCTCAAAAATATCTATGCTATACCCAATGAGTATATTAAATGGAGAAGGAGCAAAAACAGAATTTACAGGAATATCATTTGCAGGAAAAGGTCAAAACTTAGATAATGGTTTTAAAGTAGTACACAATGCGCCAAATACTTCAAGTGTTGTAAATGCAAAATCAATATCAAAAAATGGTGGAATATGCACATATAGGTCATCTGTAAAAATAAATGAAAATGCAGAAAACTCAAAAAGTTCTGTATCATGCGAATCCCTAATGTTAGACAATATTTCAAAATCAGATACAATACCTGTAAATGAAATAAAAACAGATAAAGTAGAATTTTCTCACGAAGCAAAAATAGGAAAAATAAGTGATAAAACGATTTTTTATTTAATGAGTAGGGGAATTTCAGAAGAAGATGCAAAGGCAATGATAGTAAGAGGTTTTGCTTATCCAATTTCTAAGGAATTGCCAGTTGAATATGCAGTGGAAATGAATAATTTAATTAATTTAGAACTTGAAGGGGCTATTGGGTAAGAATAAATTAATTAGAAAGGAAACAAAAATGAAAGAATTAACTTTAAATGAAACACCAGTTAGAACTGCTAAAAATTATAATATTAATGATATAAAAATAAAAGAAATAAAAATTCCAGAAAAAATTGAAAAGTTTAAAAATGTTATAATAAAAAAAGAAACAGATAAAGATACAATTAATGAAAATTCAAGTAAATTAAAATTAAGTTATGGAATTGGAAAAGAATTAATAGAGCAAATAAATAAAAATTCTAATAATAATGAAAAAATTACAATAAATAGCAAAACAAATAAAAAAATAATTATACAATATAAATTAAATAAAGAAAATATAAATTTAATTGAAAATATAGAAATAATAGCAAAAGAAAATACAAAATCAAATATAATAATAAAATATGAATCAGAAGAAGATTTAAAATATTATCATAATGGAGCAATAAGAATAAAATCAGAAGAAAATTCAGAGGTAAATGTTACACTAATAAATTATTTAAACAAAAACACATATAATTTTTTAAGTATTGAAAATGAAATTGAAAATAATTCAAAAATAAATTATAACATAATAGATTTTGGAGGAAAGAGCAGTATAACAAATTTTTATACAAACATAAAAGGAAACAATGCACAAAATAATATAAATACAATATATATAGGAAATGAAAATCAATTAATAGACTTAAACTATATTGTAGAACTAAGAGGAGAAAAAGCAAAAACAAATATAGAAGTACAAGGAGCATTAAAAGATAATGCAGTTAAACATTTTAAAGGAACAATTGATTTTAAAAAAGGAAGTAAAAAATCAAAAGGAAATGAAAATGAATTTTGTATGTTATTATCAGAAAAAGCAAAATTAATAGCATTACCAATGCTATTATGTAGTGAAGAAGATGTAGAAGGAAATCATTCTAGTAGTAGTCGGAAAAGCAGATGCAAGCCAGATTTTTTATATAATGAGTAGAGGATTTTCATATAATGAAGCAATGAAATTAATAATAAGAGCAAAATTCAATAAAATAATAGAAAAAATACAAGATGAAGATATAACAAATGAGATAATAGAAAAAATAAATAAAAAATTAGATTAATAATTGAAAAGGGGTTAAAATGAATATAAAAGAAGATTTTCCATTATTAAAAAATAGAAATATAGCATATTTAGATAGTGGAGCAACAACACAAAAACCAATACAAGTAATAAATGCAATAAAAGAATATTATGAAAAAAACAATTCAAATCCACATAGAGGAGCATATACACTAAGCCAAGAAACTACTGAAATTTATGAGGAAACAAGAAAAAAAATAGCAAAATTCATAAATGCAAGATATAGTGAAGAAATAATATTTACAAAAAATGCAACAGAAAGTTTAAATTTAATCGCATACTCTTACGGAATGAATACTTTGAAAGAAAATGATAAAATAGTATTATCAATTATGGAGCATCATTCAAATATAGTTCCTTGGCAAAAAATATCAAAACAAACAGGTGCAAAATTAGAATATATGTATATAAACGAAAACTTTGAAATATCAGACGAAGAAATAGAAAAAAAGATAACAAAAGAAACAAAAATAGTTGGAATTACACATGTTTCAAATGTATTAGGAACAATAAATAATATACAAAAAATAATAAAAATTGCACATAAAAACGGAGCAAAAGTAATAGTAGATGCCTCACAAAGTATTCAACATATGAAAATAGATGTACAAGAATTAGATGCAGATTTTCTAGTATTTTCAGCACATAAAATGTTGGCACCAATGGGTTTAGGAATATTATATGGAAAAAAAGAAATATTAAATAATATGCCTCCATTTTTAATGGGAGGAGATATGATAGAATATGTGCACGAACAAGACACAACATTTGCACCATTACCAAACAAATTTGAAGCAGGAACACAAAATGTAGAAGCGGTAGTTGGGTTAGGAACTGCAATAGATTATTTAGAAAATATAGGTTATGAAAAAATACAAGAAATAGAGCAAGAACTTACTAAATATGCAATAGAAAAATTAAAAAAATTAGAATTTATAAACTTATATTTAACACCAAATACAAAAAATCACACTAGCGTAATATCATTTAATATAAAAGGAATACACCCACATGATGTTGCAAGTATTTTAGATGCAAATGGAGTATGTATTCGTTCTGGAAATCATTGTGCACAACCACTTATGAGATTTTTAAATATTGATTCAACATGTAGAGTAAGTTTGTATATATATAATACAAAAGAAGATATAGATAAATTAGTTGTTGCATTAGAAAAAGCATATAATATGTTTAAAAAATATATAAAATAATAGTTATGAATAAAACTTTAATTAATAAACAATATTATTTATGTTTAATAATTTATTCATTTCTCGGCTGCATTACAAAGTTTATAAATTCTAAAAGCAAAACGAATGAGCCTCTCGCAAAAGCGCGCCCTCATTCATTTTGTTTAAGAATTTACACAACTTTTTCAATTGCATTCGAAATTTCATAAATTATTAAATATAAATACATTGTTTGGGTTATTAAAAAAGTCATTAATTTATAGAAAGGATAAAATTATGGAAGATTTAACAGACGTATATAATGAATTAATAATGGAACATAGTATGAACTCATATAATAAGAAACATTTAGAAAAAGCAGATTATGAAGAAATAGGACATAATCCAAATTGTGGAGATGAAATAACACTAGAATTAAAATTAAATAACAACATAATAGAAGATATGTCATTTACAGGACATGGTTGTGCAATATCACAAGCATCAACTTCCATAATGATAGATACATTAAAAGGAAAAACAGTAGAAGAAGCAAAAGAAATAATAGAAACATTTATAAAAATGATAAAAAGAGAAGAAACAAATGACGAAAATTTAAAAAAATTAGAAGATGCAATATGTTTTAAAAATGTATCAAATATGCCAGCAAGAGTTAAATGTGCATTATTAGCATGGCATACAATTGAAAAGATTTTACAAGAAAAAAATATAAAAAGGTGAAAAAAATGGAAAACAAAAAAGTATTATTAGGAATGAGTGGAGGAGTAGACAGTTCAGTATCTGCAATACTATTACAACAAAAAGGTTATGAAGTAATAGGAACAACACTAGAACTATTTGCAGGAAGTAGTTGTTGTAATATAAGTACATATATAGATGCAAAAAATGTATGTAACCAAATAGGAATACCACATTTTACTTATGATTATAAAAACGAATTTAAAAAATATGTAATAGATGATTTTATAAATTGTTATTCAAATTGCAAAACACCAAATCCATGCATAGAATGTAATAAATATATGAAATTTGGAATTATGTATGAAAAAGCAAAAGAATTAGGGTGTAAATACATAGCAACAGGACATTATGCAAAAACAGAATATAGTGAAAAATATAAAAGATGGGTATTAAAAAAATCAAAAGCAGGAAAAAAGGACCAAAGTTATGTATTATGGAACATTCCAAAAGAATTAATTCAATATGTTTTATTTCCATTAGCAGAATATGAAAGTAAAGAAGAAATAAGAAATATAGCAAAAAAACATGAATTAAAAGTTGCAAACAAACCAGATAGTGAAGATATATGTTTTGTACCAGACGGAAACTATAAAAAATTCTTAGAAAATAATTCAAATATAAAAGCAAAAAAAGGAAACATAGTAAATAGAAAAGGACAAGTATTAGGAACACATACAGGGCTATATAACTACACAATAGGTCAAAGAAAAGGCTTAGGAATATCATATAAAGTACCATTATTTGTATTAGGTTTTAATAAAGAAAAAAATGAAGTAATAGTTGGAGAAGAACAAGAATTATACAAAAAAGAAATAATAGTTACAGATATAAACTTATTATTATTTGACGAAATAAAAGAAGAAATGGAAGTAACAGTAAAAACAAGATATTCTGCAAAAGAAGCAAAAGCAACAATTATACAAGAAAAAGACAAAATAAAAGTAAAATTCTTAGAACCACAAAAAGCATTAACGCCAGGACAGTCAGCAGTATTTTATTTAGAAGATATAGTAGTTGGAGGAGGAAAAATAATATGAGAACTTTATTTACATCAGAAAGTGTTACAGAGGGGCACCCAGACAAATTATGTGATTATATATCAGATAGCATATTAGACGCATATTTAAGTAAAGATAAAAATGCAAGAGTAGCGTGTGAAACAGTAGCAGGAAAAAATAAAATATTTATCACAGGAGAAATAACATCAATAGCAGAAGTTGATATAGAAAAAGTAGTTAGAGATACAATAAAAGAAATAGGGTATGATAATGAAAAAACAGATTTAGATTATAGAACCTGTGAAATAGAAATAAGTTTATCAAAACAGTCACCAGACATAGCACTTGGAGTTGATAAATCACTTGAAAGTAAAGAAGGAGAAAATATAAATTCTGAGGGAGCAGGAGATCAAGGCATAATGTTTGGCTATGCTTGTAATGAAACAGAAGAATTAATGCCATTACCAATAATGTTAGCACATAAATTATCAAAAAGATTAACAGAAGTTAGAAAACAAAAAATAATAGATTATTTAAGACCAGACGGAAAAGTACAAGTAACAGTTGAATATGAAGAAGAAAGGCCATTAAGAGTAGATACAATAGTAATTTCAACACAACATAACGAAGGAATAGATTTAGAAGAATTAAAAAAGGATATTAAAGAAAAAGTAATAAATGTAGTAGTACCAAAAAAACTATTAGATAATGAAACGAAATATTTTATAAATCCAACAGGAAAATTTGTAATAGGAGGACCATTAGGAGATAGTGGATTAACAGGAAGAAAAATTATAGTAGATACTTATGGTGGATATGCAAGACATGGAGGAGGAGCATTTTCTGGAAAAGATGCAACAAAAGTAGATAGGTCTGCTACATATATGGCAAGACATATTGCAAAAAATATTGTTGCAAATAAATATGCAAGTAAATGTGAAATACAATTATCTTATGCAATAGGTGTAGCAAAACCAGTTTCAATATATGTAAATACTTACAGAACAAATACAATTCCAGAAGAGGAAATAATAAAAAAGATAAATAACAAATTTGACTTGACACCAAGAGGAATAATTGAATATTTAGATTTACAAAAACCTATATATAAATCAACTACTAATTATGGACATTTTGGAAAAGAAAATTTAAGTTGGGAAAAAATGATTGAATTCTAAAAAGAAGGAGAAAATATGTTAAATCAATTTTCAAGAACAGAACTATTAATAGGAACAGAAAATTTAAAAAAGTTAGAAAATTCAAAAGTAGCAATATTTGGTATAGGTGGAGTAGGCTCATATGTTGTAGAAGGTTTAGCAAGAGCAGGAATTGGAAATTTTATTTTAGTTGATAAAGACGAAGTTTCTTTAACAAATATTAATAGGCAGATAATAGCAACAACTAAAACCTTAGGGAAACCAAAAGTTGAGGTTGCAAAAGAAAGAATTTTAGAAATAAATCCTAATGCAAAAGTAGAGATTTTTCAAGAATTTTTTATGCCTGAAAGTAATGGAATTTTAGATAAATCTATTACATATATTGTAGATGCGGTAGATACTGTTACTGCAAAAATTGAACTTGTTGTAAGAGCAAATAAATTAAATATACCTATTATTTCTAGTATGGGTACAGGAAATAAATTAGAACCAATGAAGTTTGAAGTAACAGATATTTATAAAACTAGTGTATGTCCTCTTGCGAAAGTTATGAGAAAAGAATTAAAAGAAAGAGGCATTAAAAATTTAAAAGTAGTATATTCGAAGGAAGAGCCAATAAAATTAAATATGAATATTCAAGAAGATGTTCAAGAACAAAATTCAAAAAAAGTAACTCCGGGAAGTATTTCTTTTGTTCCATCTGTTGCAGGGTTAATAATTGCAGGAGAAGTTGTAAAAGATATAATTAAATAAAAAAGAGGGTGCAATTTACAAAAAAAGCATCCTCTTAAAATTATAGTTAATACTAAATATCTCTGTATCTTCTATATCTTAAATAACAAATAGCACTAACACCAATTATTACTAATAAAGAAATAGATAAACCTACACCAACACCAGTTTGAGGTATTTTACCATTTGCTGTTGTGTTATCTTTTTGTGTAGAAGGTTTTTGAGTACTACTTCCATTATTTGTATTGCTATTATTACTGTTATTGTTGCTATTATTGTTATTATTATTTGAATTGTTATTATTGTTAGTATTTCCACTATTTGTTTTATCATTATTTGTATCAGGTGTAGTTGTTCCACTATTATTAGGATTTGTTGCAGTTCCGTTAGCATAAATAAAACAATTACTCTCAGATTGAATTTTTAAAGCAGGACAACTTAATGTTGCATCATTTCCAGCAGCATCTTTAATGTCTCCTCCTTTATAATCAACAGTTGTCATAGTTCCTTTGTCAGTATCTTTAATAGTATAAATATATGTAATTACAGAACCACCAATAGTTCCTTCAGTTACTTCTCTTTTTTCACCATCTCCAAATTTAATAGTTAAAGTTGGTACAGTAGAACCTTCTACTATTTCACTAAATTGAACATTTATAGTTAATTTAGCATTTGCAGGTACAATATACATACTTTTATTTGAATCTTTACTGTAATTCATAACACTTGCATAAGTTACAGTTATATTTTCTACTGTTGGTGGTGTAATATCACTTCCAGAATCTTTTTTATCCCAATTTGAAATATAGTCAAATGGAATTTTATTTGCTTCTGCATATTCTTTTGAAGGCATATTATCATTACCATAAATAGTAAGTTTTGAACAACCATCAAAAGCATATTCTCTAATAGTTGCTACAGAATCAGGAATTAATATTTTTTCCAAGTTAATGCAATCTTGGAATGCACCATGATTAAAACCCCAACTTCTTTCACCTAATATAGTAGTAACACTTTCAGGAATTATGATACTAGTTAAACCACTGCAATTTTCAAAAGTAGCTACATTTATTGTTGATAAACTATTTGAAAGTGTTACTTCTTTAAGACCTGAACAACCTGAAAAAGCACTTGAACCTATGGTAGTAACGCTATTTGGTATTGTTAAACTTTTTAAACCTGAACAACCTGAAAAAGCATATGAACTTATGTTAACAAGATTATCTGGTAAAGATATACTTTTTAATCCTGTACAACCTTGAAATGCATAATTTTCTATGGTTGAAATATTTTTAGAAAAGTTTATTGATGATAAACCGCTACATTGGTTAAAAGCATATGAACCTATGGAAGTAATACTATCAGGTAAAGTTATTGTTTTTAATCCTTTGCAGTTATAAAAACAATTTTGAGGTATTGATACTATGGTATTTGGTATTATTATATCTGTTATTCCAGCACAATTATAAAATGCACTATTATTAGTATAGCCATATAAAGAAGTTACAGTTTTTCCATCAATTGTAGATGGTATTTCAACTTTTCCTGTTTTACCAGTTGTTTTACAGTTTAAATTTACTATATTATCCCCATTTATTTCATATTCCCACTCAATACCTTGTTCGGTATCATTATATGTTAATTTTGTTGCAGCATTTGTAAAGTTTGGTATTAATAATAACATACAACATACAAATAAAGCAATTATAATATATTTTGTTTTACTCATTTTTTCACCTCCTTTGTTTAAAAAATATCTACAACATTTTTATATCACAAAAAAAATAAAAAGTAAAGATATTATGCGACATTTTCATAAAATATTTTACATTTTTTTTATTTAAAATAAAAAGCATAAACTTATTTATATTTCAAATAAATTTAAGTGTAATATAAATAAAAATATAAAGAACATATGCGAATTAATCATATTTTAACTTGTTCCTAATAAATAATTTTAAGTTTATATTAAATATACTATGAGGCAAGTATAAAATGAAATAAAATATTTACCTTAAAAGGATGTGATAAAAATGAGAAATATGAAAATAAACAAGCATATAGGAGAAACATTAAAAAATCATAGAATAAAAAATGGTTACACACAAGAACAAGTTGCAGAATTAATGGACTTAGCACCAAAATACATAAGTCAAATAGAAAGAGGAATATCAGCAGGAACAATAGAAACATTAATAAAATTTTGTAATTTATACAACATTACATCAGATGCTATTTTATACCCATTATTAGATAGTTCAATAAAAACCACTAACCAAAAATATAATAATGACTTTAAAAAATTATGTTTAAGAGACCAAAAAGCCGTAGAAACACTAGTTCAATACTATTTAAATAATTAAAAATAAAAATTCACTAACTTTTGATGCAAATGAAATAAAAAAATTTTTTAAAATAAAAAAAATATATAGACTTTTAAAAAAATATATATTATAATTTTAAAAAATAAAAATAAAAGAGGTAACGAATGAATCAATTAGTTAGTGATAAAGGTTATGAAAGTAATGTAATAACAAAAGAAATAAGTTTAATAAAAGTATTAACAATAATATTAGTAATAAGTTGTTTAATATTATCAACAGTATTAGTAGTTACAAAAAGTATGGCAAAAACACCAAATAATAATGATAATACAGACTTACCAATATTACTTAATAAAGATAATACCATTGCGTATGAAAATAAAATTGAACAAATACAAAATGAAGTACAAAACCAAGAAGAAAATAAAATAAATAATATTATAAATATAAATGAAGAAGTTAAACTCCCTGTAATTGAAGAACCTGTTGTTCATACAGCATCTGATGGAAAAAAATATACAGTAATAGCAAAATTAAGTATACCAAGTTTAAATATAAATATGGACGTACTATCAGATACATCAAATGCACTTTTAAAAATATCATTAAATAAATATTGGGGAGCAGAACCAAATGAAGTGGGAAATATGTGCATAGTAGGACACAATTATGAAAATGGAACACATTTTAGTAATTTATCAAATATAAATATAGGAGATATTATAAAAATAACAGATAATTATGGAAGGACATTAACTTATACAGTATATGATACATTTGTAGTTGACCCTTATGATACATCATGTACTAGCCAATTAACTAATGGAAATATAGAAACAACATTAATAACTTGTTATAATAATGGAAAAGAAAGATTTGTAGTAAAAGCAAGAGTATAAAAATAGAAAAAGTATGGATATAATTTAATACCCATACTTTTTTAATAACAAAAATTATTTATTAGGAACTAATGCAATAATTCTTCCGGCAAAATCTTGGAAATTTAAAGTTTGTAATACAACTTTTCCAGGACCTGTTAATTTTGTTAAGAATAAACCTTCACCACCAAAGAAAATATTACCAAAACCTTTAACAGTTTCAACTTCATATTGAACAGTTTTTTCAAAAGCAACAACATTACCTGTATCAACTTGTATAGTTTCTCCTGCTGCTAGTTCCTTAACAACGCTATCACCATCAACTTCTAAGAAAACATTACCTGAACCTGTAATATCTTGTAAAATAAATCCTTCTCCACCAAATAGTCCAGAAGAAAATTTCTTTGTTAAAGTAACTTTTAAATTTACATTAGGTTCTGCACATAAAAAAGCACCTTTTTGAGCAATAATACCAGGAGTACCTGTTAAATCGTAAGGAAGAATTGCACCAGGTACAGAAGCAGCAAAAGCAATAGTTTGATTATCTTGTTCTGCTGTGTATGTATTCATAAAGAAAGAATCACCTGAAAACATTCTTCCAATTCCTTTCATAATTCCACCCTTTGTATTAGTTTCCATTTTAATACCAGGAGTTTTCCATGACATAGCACCAGATTGTGTATACATAGATTCTCCTTTGTTTAAATTTACTTCAACTGCTGGCACAGTTTCACCAATTAATTTGTAATTCATATAATAACCTCCCATAAATTTTTTTTAATTATATATTAATATTTAATTTTTGTCTATTAATTTTGAAAAAAATATGGTATATTAAAAATATATAAAAAAGAAAGGAATTAAAATAAAATGGAAATAGAAAAAGCATTTGAAAAAGCAAAAGAAGCAATGCAAAAAGCATATTCACCATATTCAAATTTTTGTGTAGGAGCAACACTTGTAACAAAAGAAGGAAAAACATATACAGGTTGTAATATAGAAAATCATGGAATAATGTCAATATGTGCAGAAAGAGTGGCATTTTTAAAAGCAATATCAGAAGGAGAAAAAAACTTTTCATATATAGTAGTTGTAGCATCAAAAAGAAAAGAAAAATTAGAACCAACAACACCTTGTGGTTATTGTAGACAATTTATGAGCGAATTTGTATCAGAAGATTTTAAAATATATGTGTTAGATAATAATGAAAATATAATAGAATATAAAATGAATGAATTATTACCAGAAAATTTTAGTTTATAAAAATTTCCAATATTGTAGTGTTACAATTGATGTGAAACAAAAATAGTATAGAAAAAAAGTGATTCAAGTAGTATAATTGAATTGTAAAGA
>CANRES010000025.1 GCA_947629625.1 uncultured Clostridia bacterium
ATTCAATTATACTACTTGAATCACTTTTTTTCTATACTATTTTTGTTTCACATCAATTGTAACACTACATTTTAAAATTATTTATACAAATATTTTTGTGGATTTACATATACTCCATTTAAACGAATTTCTAAGTGTAAATGTGAACCAGTTGCATCTCCTGTTGCACCTACTGCACCAATTTTATCTCCTGCTGAAACTGTATCTCCTTTTGAAACATATAATTTACTACAATGCCCATAATATGTTTCAACACCGTTTCCATGGTCTATAATTATTAAATTTCCATAGCCATAATACCAACCTGCATATTTTATTGTTCCATCTCCACATGCTACTATTGTTGTTCCTGTTGGTGCTGCAATATCTAAACCTTTATGTCCGCTACTTCTATCAACCGTATCTCCATATCTTGAAGATATATATGTTTCTTTAACGGGTTTTGTTGCAAGTACAACTCCATTTATACTTGATTCTTTAATTTCAACTGCTTTTTCTATTTCAGTATTTATATTTTGTTCTACTTCTTCTTTTTCAGATATTTTTAAACTATCTAGGTCTTCTGTATATTTTTGTACTATTCCTAATGTCATTTCTACATTTTCGTTTTCTATTTCTTGTTTCATTTCTTCTACTATTTGTTCCGCTTCTTCTATTGTACTAACATATGCTTTTTCTTCATTATTTAATGTTATTTCATATGCTAAATATGTTATAGTAGAATTTTCTTTTATTTTATTTAAAATTTCTGTTTCATCTGTGTTAGTTTTTTTATCTACAAATACTGCTTTATATTCTGGCTCTACATTTATTGTATAATATGCCATAAATTCTTTTTCTTCTTCATTGTATAAATCTGTATTTATTTTTGTTTTAAATTCTTCTATATTTTCAATATATCCTATTTCTTTATCTGATATTATAACTTTATACATTTTTTTGTATTTTGTTATAAATATAATTCCTGTAATACATATTATTACTAATGGTATAACTAATATTTTTAATGTTTCTTTTGTAAGATTTTTTAACTTACTTTTTATAATAATTAAGCACTCTCCTTTTAATTTCTAATGCGGACAAAATTTATTATACCATATTTATGAAAAAAATGCAAATTTTTGATTATTTCATATTTTCTTTTTCAATTTCTTCTATCATATTTAATCTATTTTGATGTCTTCCACCTTCAAATTCTGTTGCTAACCACATTCTTAAAATACAAATTGCATCATTTGTTGTTAATTCTTCACCTGATAATGCTAATATATTTGCATTATTGTGTAATCTTGCATATTTTGCAGTATTTTCGTTATGACATACTGCACATCTTATTCCTTTAAATTTGTTTGCTACTATTGACATTCCTAAACCTGTTTTGCAAATTAATATTCCAAATTCTGCTTCCTTTGTTTGAACTGATTTTGATACTTCTTTTGCTATTTCTGGGTAATCTACTCTTTCTTCTGATACAGTTCCAAAGTCTTTAAATTCAAATCCTTTTTCTTCTAAATATTTTTTTATTTCTTCTTTTAACTTAAAACCACCATGGTCGCTTCCTATTGCTATCATAAAATTACCTCCATTATCATATTTATAACTAAATAATATCATACAAGTTTATTTATTACAATAATTATTTTAAAAAATTTTAAATTATATTGTTTTATTATAAGAGGTTGTTTTATGTTGAAAAAAATAAGTTTTTATACTGTTAATATTAAAAAAAATCTTTTTAGTATTCTTTTATGTATGTTTATAATTTGTTTATTAATTTTTTCTAAAAGTAATATTTCTGCTGCAAAAAATGGGTTATCTTTATGGGCAAATTCTGTTGTTCCTTCTCTTTTTCCTTTTTTTATTGCTATTGAGTTATTAAATACAACTAATGTTGCTCAAAATTTAGGTAAAATATTTAATAAGATTATGAGACCATTTTTTAATGTTCCTCGGAATTGGTGCTTATGTTTTTATTATGGGATTAATAAGTGGTTACCCTACTGGTGCAAAAATTGCTACTCAATTTAGAAAAAATAATTTAATTACAAAAGTAGAGGCAGAACGATTAATTACTTTTACAAATAATTCTGGTGCTTTATTTATTATTGGAACTGTTGGTATTACTATGTTTGGTAATACTACTATTGGAATTTTATTGCTAATCACTCATATTTTGGCTTGTATTAGTGTTGGTTTTGTTTTTAGATTTTGGAAATTTAATGATAATGAAAATTTGGAATTAAAAAGTTCAAATTATGAAGATAAAAAATCACATATTAATGTGTTACAACAAAGCATTTCTAATGCTATTAATACTATTTTAATGATTGGTGGTTTTATTGTTTTATTTAGTATTATTATTTCTATACTTAATTCAAGTAAATTGTTAGTAGTATTTTCTAATGTTTTTATACCAATATTAAAAGTATTTAATGTTGATGCTAAATTTTGTGTACCTATATTGTCTGGTTTATTAGAGTTAACTAATGGCGTTTCATTGATTTCTGGTATTTCTAATAAAATACTTTCTACTAATATTATTTTAACTTCTTTTTTACTTGGTTTTGGGGGTATTTCTATTTGTTTACAAATTTATGCTATTATTGCTGATACAGATATTTCAATTTTTCCTTATATTTTAGGGAAATTTTTGCAGGGAATTTTTGCAAGTTTTTATACTTTTTTGCTTATTAAGTTTTTTCCTTTTTTTAATTTTGATTTGGTGCCTGTTTTTTCTTCTAGTGTAACTAAAAATAATAATTTTTATAGTTTTAATTATATTTATGGAATTTTATTTTTTATTTTGATATTTTTTATTGTGAAAACTAGATTTAAAATTTCAAGAAATTAATTTATAATATATTAAGAAATATATGAAATAATTATTTATTTAATTTTAAAATATCTTCTTTTGTCATATGTATTTGTCTTACCTTTAACCATAATATTTGACCAATTTCTAGTTCCATTCAAATATCCATAACTTTTATTATACCTCTATATTGTTTTTTAAATTTTTCTTTATATTTTAATAAATCAATTATAGGAGCATAATACGTTTTATCACTTAAATCTTTCCATGCACTATCTTCATGTGTTATATCTATTAATTCTTCACATAGTGCATTTTCAAGTGATATATATATTTTATCTAAAAAATTTTCTATTTCTTTTGGTAAGGTAATTGCTTCTTTATTTGAGTTGGCTTGCAAATATGAATAATTATCAACTATTTCTTTTATTACAGGTCCATTATCATACGCAATAAAATCGTCATTAAATAGTAGTTTATCATATTTTGCTAGATATACTGTTTGTGCAAAATATAAATATTTATTTAATCTTATATTTCCTTCATAGGCTTTTCTATGATTATATTCTACTAATTTAGTATTAAATAATTTTTTATTATAATCTTTTGATAAAAAATATTTTGCTACATCTTTTGCAGTTATCATAATTAGTTTCCTCCTTTTTCATTTTTTAGTATTATACTATATATTTTTAATTTGTTCAATTATATTTAAAAAATAAAATCATAATATTTATGATTTATTAATATAATTAATAAAAATATTTGTGTTAAAGTAATTTTAATTACTTGATTGGAGGTTTTTTATGGAAAAAAATATGGATTTTAATGGTTTTTCTCCTTTTGATAATATGAATTTTGATCCTAATATGAATGATATGTATAAAGATCCTATGTTTAATCCTATGATGCAATATGAACAAGCATATATGTATTATCGCTATATGTGTATGCAATTAGAATATAAAATTAAGTGTAAAGAATATGAAAAATTAACTAATTCAAATACTAGAAATGATAGGAAAATTGAATAAAATTTTTATTCAATTATTCCTAATATATGTTCTTGTTTTGATATTTCATTTTTTGTAATTTCAATAATTTCTTCTAATTCTTTTAACGCTTTTTCACACTTTTCTTCATCGTTTGCATGGATGTAAACTAAATTATCTCCAATTTCAACTTTATCTCCAACTTTTTTATTAAATACAAAGCCAACAGAACTATCTATTGTTTCTTCTTTTTTTAGTCTTCCTGCACCTAAATATACAGATAATTTACCTACTTTTTCTGCATTTATGCTTTTAATATATCCTTCTTCTTTTGCTAAAAGTGGCTTAATATATTTTGCTTTTTCAAATTTTTCTAAATCTTTTATATATTCTATATCCCCATTTTGATTTTTTACTAATTCTAAAAATTTATTATATGCTTTTCCACTTTGTATACTATCTATAATTAATTTTTTGTTTTCCTCTAAATTATCACCTTTTCCTGATAATTTAATTATATATGCCCCTAAATTTAGTACAACTTCTTTTACATCATTTGGAATATTTCCTTTTAAGCATTCTACTGCTTCTTTTATTTCTAATATATTTCCTACTGCATATCCTAATGGCTCATCCATGCTTGTTATAACGCATACAGTTTGCTTATTTGCTAATTTTCCTATTTTACACATAGTTTTAGAAAGTAATATTGCATCTTCTTTATTTTTCATAAATGCACCGCTTCCGCATGTTACATCTAATACTATTTTATTTGCTCCTGCTGCAATTTTTTTGCTCATTATACTAGATGCTATAAGTGGTATATTTTCTGTACAACTTATTGTATCTCTTAATGCATATATTTTTTTATCTGCTGGTGCTAAGTTTAGAGTTTGACCTATTAAACTTATTCCTATTTTTTGTATATTATTCATAAATTCTTCTATTGATATTGATGTTGTATATCCGGGTATTGATTCTAGTTTATCTACTGTACCTCCTGTAAATCCTAAACCTCTTCCAGACATTTTTGCAACTGGTATTCCTAATGATGCAATTATTGGCATTAATATAATTGTAATTTTATCTCCTACTCCACCTGTACTATGTTTGTCTACAATATTTTCTCCGATACTAGATAAATCTAATATTTCTCCTGAATATGCCATTGCAAGTGTAAGGTTTGTAATTTCTTCTTCTGTCATTCCATTTATATATATTGCCATTACTAATGCCGCTGCTTGATAATCTGTTATATTTCCGCTTGTATATTCTTTTATAAAATAGTCTATTTCTTCTTTTGTTAGTTCTTTTTTATCTCTCTTTTTTGCTATAATTTCTAATATATTCATTATTTCTCTCCATTACAACATATTATTTTTTTCTTTTAATTTTTTTATTTTTTCTTCTACTAATTCAATTCTTCTTTGTTTTTCTTCTTCATTTTTATCTTTAACATAAACTTTATCTATTTTTCCTTCTTTATAAGTTATTTCAACATTTATACAGTCACCAGATTTTACATCATATTTAAAATCTTTTAATGGAATATCCACCATATTTCCATCTAGAAGTTCACAAACTGCAAATCTATCTTCTTCAATTCTATCTATTGATGCTACATCTTTTATAGTTATATTATTTGTATTAACATATTTTTCCATTGAATCTATAAAGTTTTCTTTTATTTTTTCTTGTATGTGTCTAGACATATCTTCTGTTGCTGAAACTATATTTTCAATGTCTTTTTCTAATTTTTCTTCTAAATCCATTTTACCTTCCTTTCTCAAATTTAAAAAAGAAACGAGTATTACAACGAATGCTAGGCAAATACATTTAGGTTAACCTATTTGGTTACCTAAATGTATTTTTACCGAAGCATGACGCCGCAAGACGAAGTTTATTTTTTAAATTTTTAATTTAATTTATCTCCACTAAGATAATCTCCTGCTTCGACATTAAATGATATATTATTTCCATTTGTAGTCATTATAATCGTTCCAGATTCATCTGTACGATATACAACTATTCCTAATTTTTTTAATCTTTCCATTACTGTTTTTGTAGGATGATTATAAATATTGCCTTTCCCTGCTGATATTATTGCATATTGTGGATTTACTTCCTTTAAAAATTTCTCAGAACTTGATCTATTACTTCCATGATGCCCTATTTTTATTACATCTGCATCTATAAAATAACTATTATTCATAATTTCTTCTTCTGATAATTTTTCTGCATCTCCCATAAGTAGAATATCACTTTCTCCATAAGTAACCATCAAAACTATTGAATAATTGTTCATATTGGTATATTTTTTTGAATTAGGTGCTATAATTTGAACACTTGCATCTCCTATTGAAAATGATGTTCCAACTTCTGGAAATACCCAATTTACATTTTTTTCGTCAACTGCATCTAAGAAGTCCAAATACCAATATGTTGTTATTTCTTCTTCAAGATTATTTGGAGTATATAAAGTTCCAATTTCAAAATTTCTAATTACTTCTGCCATACCACCTATATGGTCATCGTGAAAATGTGTTCCTACAAGTACATCTATTTTATTAATTCCTAATTGTTTTAAATAATTAACAACTGTACTTCCTTTTGCTCTTGTTCCACAGTCTACTAGCATCACTTGATTTTCTTGCATTACAAGTATGGAATCTGCTTGTCCAACATCTATTGTGTGTACCTCCATTACTCCATTTACATTTTTTCTTTCTATTTGTTGACTGTTAGATGTAGATAAAGATGCTACCCAATTGTTAATTACATCAAAAAAACTTGCACCTTGTGTAAATTCATAGCCAAAGTAACTAATTAATATTAATACTACTACTATTGCTAATTTTAGTATTAGTTCTTGTTTTCTTTTTTTACTTCTTCTTTTTGCCATTATTTACCCCATTTGTTTTCTATTTTTTCTATTTTTTCTTAGTTGTTTTTCTTTTTGTAGTTGTTTTTGCATTTGTATTTGTTTTTGCTTTCGTTTTAGTTTTTTCTTTTTCTTCTTGCCCTGGTTTATTCCATGATATATAATCACAACTTTTTGGATTATTTTCGCAAATATAATAGTTTCTTCTTTTTTTAGTCTTTCTTACTTGAATTTTACCACCACATTTTGGACATGGTTCTTCTATTGTTGTTACTAATGGTTTTGCATTTTTACACTCTGGATAACCTGGACATGCTAAGAACTTACCATATCTTCCATATTTAATAACCATCATTCTTCCACATTTATCACATGGAACGTCTGATACTTCTTCTTGTAATTCAACATGTTCAAGTTCTTTATCTACTTTTTCTACTACTTCTTTAAATGGTGTATAAAATTCTTTTATTACTTTTTTCCACTCTTGATTTCCTTCTGCAATATTATCAAATTTTTCTTCCATATCCGCAGTAAATTCAATATTTATTACATCTGAAAAATTTTCTATTAAAAGTTTATTTACTATTTTTCCTAAATCTGTTGGAATTAATTGCTTTTGAGATTTTTCTATGTATCTTCTTTCTAATATTGTTGTTATTGTTGGAGAATATGTACTTGGTCTTCCTATTCCTTTTTCTTCTAATGCTTTTACAAGACTTGCTTCTGTATATCTTGGTGGTGGTTCTGTAAAACTTTGTTTTGAATCTAATTTTTGTTTCTTTAATTCTTGTTTTTCTTCCAATTCTGGTATTTGTACATTTTCTTCCTCTTTTTCATTATCTAATGTTTCAACATATAATACCATAAAACCTTTAAATTTTAATGTTTGACCATTTGCTTTAAAATTATATGAATTTGCTTTTATATCTACTGCTACTGTATCATATACTGCTTGTGACATTTGACTTGCTATAAATCTATTATATATTAAGTTATATAATTTGTATTGGTCGCTTGTTAATGAGTCTTTTATTTTTTCTGGTGTTAGTTCTATATATGTTGGCCTAATTGCTTCGTGTGCATCTTGTGCATCATTTTTTGTTTTATAATATCTATTTTCATAGTAGGCTTCCCCATATTTTTCTATTATATGTTTTTTTGCTGCTGCTCTTGCAACTTCTGATATTCTTGTTGAGTCTGTTCTCATATATGTAATTAAACCTACTGAACCTTTTTCTGGTATTTTTACTCCTTCATATAGACCTTGTGCAATTGACATTGTTTTCTTTAATGTAAATTTTAGTTTTCTTGATGCTTCTTGTTGCATTGTACTTGTTGTAAATGGTGGTGCTGGTGTTCTTTTCTTTTGGTTCTTTTTTATTTCTTCTACTATGTATTTTGCACCTTTTAAGTCTTTTAGTATATTATCAATTTCTTCTTTTGAGTGTATTTCTAATTTTTTATTGTTTTTTCCATATAATTTACTTACAAAACTTTTTTCAGATTTTTCATCTAATAAAGTTGCATATAAATTCCAATATTCTTCTGGTATAAATTTTTCTATTTCTTCTTCTCTATCTACAATCATTTTTACTGCAACTGATTGTACTCTTCCTGCTGATAAGCCTCTTCTTACTTTTTTCCATAATACTGGGCTTATTTTATATCCTACTATTCTATCTAATACTCTCCTTGCTTGTTGTGCGTTTACTAAATTTATGTCTATTTTTCTAGGATTTTTAACTGCTTCTTGTACTGTATTTTTTGTTATTTCATTAAAAGTTACTCTACAAATACTATTTTCTGGTATTCCTAATATATATGCTAAATGCCATGCTATTGCTTCTCCCTCACGGTCAGGGTCGGTTGCAAGATATACTTTTTTTGCATCTTTTGCATCTTTTTTTAGTGCTTTTATTAAATCTCCCTTTCCTCTAATGTTTATATATTCTGGTTCAAAGTTTTTTTCACAATCTACTCCTAATTTTGACTTAGGTAAGTCTCTAATATGTCCCATTGATGCAACTACTTTTGTACTTCCCCCTAAAAATTTTTTTATAGTATTTGCTTTCGCTGGTGACTCCACTATAATTAATTTATCGGCCATTGTTTTCTCCTTTTTTAATTGTTACAGTTTCAACATTTTATATAAAAAAATACTGAAACTGTAACAATTCTAGCCTAAAATTTTAAAATTTGCAATAGTTTTTATTAAATTTTATATAATAAATCTGAAACTATTTCATCTGCCGAAACAGGTGTTACTTGATTATTTTTAAATATATCTAATATTTTATCTATTTCTTTTTCTTTATTACTTAATTCATACATTTTATTTATTTCTACTTTTTCTTCGTTATCTTTATATTCTGTTTTTACAATTTCTATTCCATATTTTATTTCGTTTTCTTTTGTATTTTCTTCAATTTTATAATAATTAATTTTTATAGGATAATATATTCCATTGCTTTTTAATTTTTCCTCCTCCATAAATATTTCACCATAAAATTTCTTATTCATTTTTAACTCCTTTCTTTTGGCGGGAATGTATATTACTATACACTATAAATACTATTGTTGGCAAGTCTTTTTCATCGCGTGATTTGATATTTTCTGATTTAATTTTATGTTTTATTCTATTTTTCGACTTTTTTATGGTGTTTTTTCACATATTGAAATGAAAAAATAATATTTCTGTAACTTGTTTGTAATAGTTTAGAGGATAAAAACAAAAAAGCGGACATCGAAATGCCCGTTTTTGTTCTTTATTTTACTCTGCTGATTCTGCTTCAGCATCTGGAGAATTGTAAGCTTCTAAAATAGCGCTTTGAATTTTCTCTCTAGTTTCTGGATTAATTGGATGTGCTATATCTTTGAATTCTCCGTTTGGAGTTTTTCTGCTAGGCATAGCAATAAATAATCCATTTTGGCTTTCGATAACTTTTATATCGTGGATTACGAATTCGTTATCGAATGTTACAGAAGCAACAGCTTTCATTCTGTTTTCTGAATTTACTTTTCTTAAACGTACGTCTGTTATTTGCATATAAGTGCACCTCTTTCCAATGTTTTTTATTTTTTTGTACATTATTATTATGTACAATTATATTATTCAACAAAAATATTTTTTTTCCTTCTTATTTTTACAAATTTATTAAATTTTAAAAATAAAAATCAAAACATGAGCCTATAATTATATTTTTTGATGATTTTTGATTTTCTTTTTTTCTAAACAATATATTATGTTATATAAATAATTGTATAAATTTAACAAAATACGTTCATATTACATATTATATATTGAAATTTTTTAAATAAAAGTATATAATAATTTTGATTAAATTTAAGAGGTGTATAAATTGATTAATCTAGATTATTTTAAAAAATATAAAAATGTATATATGATAGGTATTGGCGGTATTAGTATGAGCGGTATTGCTGAGATACTTACTAACTTTGGAATTAAAGTAACTGGTAGTGATATAACAGATTCTGAAATAATACAAAATTTAAGAAACAATGGTATAGATATTACTATTGGTCATAATATAGATGCCATTTGTAATGCTGATTTAGTTGTATATACAGCAGCAGTTAAACAAGATGACCCTGAGTTAGTTCAAGCAAAAAAACTTAATATACCAACTATTGAAAGAAAAGATTTAGTTGGTGAATTAACAAAAGCTTTTTCAGAATCAATTTGTATTTCAGGTACTCATGGCAAAACTACTACTACTTCTATGGTTTCAGTTTGCTTTTTGAATGCTTTGCTTGACCCTACAATTCAAATTGGTGCAATTTTAAATAAAATTAATGGAAATTATAAAGTTGGTAATAGTGATTATTTTATTTTAGAGGCTTGTGAATATTCTGAAAGTTTTTTGAAGTTCTTCCCTAAAACTGAGGTAATATTAAATATTGATAATGACCATTTAGATTATTTTAAAACTTTTGAAAATATAAAAAATGCTTTTATAAAATTTACTAAATTACTTCCTAATGATGGCTTTCTTGTTTTAAATGGTGATGATAATAATTGTTTGGATATAATTAAACATATTAATTGCAAATATATTACTTATGGTATAAATAATTCTAATTGTAATTATATGGCTAAAAATATTACTTTTAAAGATACAGGTTTTCCTGAATTTGATGTTTACTACAACAATAATTTTTATGGGCATATTGAATTATCTATTGGTGGAAAGCATAATGTTTTAAATGCTCTTGCTTGTATTGCGGTTTGTAACAATTATGGTATTAATTTTGAAACTATAAAAAATTCTCTTTTAGAGTTTACTGGTGCTAATAGAAGATTAGAGTTTAAAGGAAAATTTAGAAATTGTTTGGTTTACGATGATTATGGTCATCACCCAACAGAAATTATTGCAACTTCAAACGCTATAAAAAATATCAAATTTAATAAATCTTGGGTTATTTTTCAACCTCATACATATAGTAGAACTAAGAATTTATTAGATGATTTTGCAAAAGCATTAATTTGTTTTGATAATGTTATTGTTACAGATATTTATGCTGCAAGAGAAAAAAATACTTATAATATTTCTTCAAAAGATTTAGTTGAAAAAATAAATGAATTTAATAAAAATGCATTATATATTCAAAATTTTGAAGATATTGTTGATTATATTAAAAATAATGTTAATGATAATGATCTAATTTTAACATTAGGTGCAGGTACTGTAACTGAAATTGGACCAATGATTTTAAAAATGAAGGAATAAGATTATTCCTTCATTTTTTCTACCATTAAATCTGCAAATACTCCATAACCAACTGTTGGATCTGAAACTAGGACATGTGTTAATACACCAATTAACCTTCCATTTTGTATTATAGGGCTTCCACTCATTCCTTGTATAATTCCCCCTGTTTTTTCTAATAATTCTTCATCTGTAATTTTTACTAACATACTTTTATTATCTTCATTATTATTTGCAAAAATTTTTTGTATTTCAACCTCATATTCCTCTTTTTTATTATTTTCCAAAGTACAAATTATAGTTGCTTTTCCTTTTTTTATTTCATTTCTTGATGCTACCTTTATTGTTTTAGATAAATCTTCATTTAATACACTTGTATTAGATACCTTTCCAAATACACCAAATTCGGTATTTTTATATACCTCACCTATTGTTTTTTGATTTTCCACTGAACCTTGAATTTTTCCGGGATTTCCTTTTTCTCCTTTTATTATTGATACTATATTTGTTGTAACAAATTCTCCTGTTGATATGTCTAATAATTTCAAAGTGTCAACATCTATAATTCCATGACCTAATGCTGCAAATAAACCTGATTCTGGCTCATAAAAACTTATTGTTCCAACTCCTGCTGCTGCATCTCTTACCCATAGACCTATTTTATAATCATCTTTTGCAGTTTCTATTGGTTTTATATATGTTTCAATTATTTCTCCGTTTCTTACATATTTTATACTTATTTCTTTACCTTTTGAATTGTTTACACATTCTATAAGTTCTTCTGTATTTGTAACTGAATTTTCGTTTATTTTTATTATCATATCTCCTTCGACTATGCCTGTATTTTCATAAGGTTTATATGTGTTTTTATCAGTTCCAGAAATTTCACTCATTCCTACTACTAATACTCCGTTTGTATATAGTTTTAACCCTACCAATTCTCCTAGTGGCACTACTTCTGTTGTTTCTAATACATTTAATGTTACATCTTTTACTTTTAAACCAAATAAGTTTACACTTAAATTTACTTTTCCTGTATATTCTTCGTTTAAGCCTAAATCACTTGATGTTTGAATTATTTTTGAATTTTGTATTGTTTCTATGTTTTTATCTTCTGTTTTTAAACTTATTCCTAAAAGTGTATTTAAGTTTAGTTTTTCTCCTTGAAATATTATTATATTTTCTGGTATTGATGTTATATTTGTTACATATATTAAGCATATTAATAATATACTTAATAATATCGTTCCTAAAATTAATTTTTTATTTGTTTTCATTTTGTTATCCTCTATTTATAGGATAACCATTTTTTCTTTTTTAATTTATTTAAATAAAAAAAATGAATAATTTTAAAATGTAATTAACATTTAAATTATTCATTTTTTTATCACTAGAATTTTGAATTTCCATTTGCATCATTTACATAAGAAGATACTTTACTCAATTTATTTCTTTCTTTAAATAATGCATTATAATATGCTTTTCTAAATTTAGTTAAGTCTGCGTCACTCAGTTCATTACCGTCTTTATCTTTAAATGTAATAAGGTTATCTTCATCATATTGAAAACTTCCTACTCTTGATTCTACAATACATTCATAACATGCAAGTGCTGTATGTCCATTATAATTATATTTTCCTATCTTTTCTCCTAAACTATTTTCTGTAACTTCATATATTCCATTAAATTCAATGCTTTTATATCCTTTAATTATTCTTCCTGGTTCATTTGTTATTTCTTCATTTAATAATGGACAATTTATTCTATGATAGTACTTTCCTTCATTTCCTGCATAATCTGTTGTAACAAAATAAATTGCTTCTTCATCTATACATTGTTTATTTTCTGTGCTTGTAACTATCATATAATTATTGTATGTATTCATTCCAACAGGTAGTCCTTGCATAAAAGATATAATTGATACATTTGATAACATTTTATCCCATTCTACTTCATCTAAAATTGGCATTTTAAAATCATAAGTAGTATCATTTAATATAGATCTTGCATTATAACTTGCAATTGCAGATTTTAAATTTGACTCTATTGATGCTTTTATAATAGTGCTTTTATGTTCTACAAATGGTGATAATTTATTATCTGGATCATTATCTTCACTAACAACAAAAATATCTTTTGCATCTACTGTTATTGTTTCTCCATTTATCACTGTATTTAATTGTCCTAAATCTTTTATTTTATTATTAAAACGTTCTGTAAAATCTTTTGCATTTTTATAATATTCGGTTGCATTTTCATAATATGATTTATTATTACTAAAATGTTCATTTTTCTTAAAAAAGTCTAATGCTTTATCATTATAATATGTTTCATCTGTATTTTGAAATATATAATCTTCATATTTATTTGCATAAATTAAATATCCTGCCTCAGAATAATAATTACCATTGATATTTCCATATACTACAATATAATTATCTAATGAATAGTTTACTATAAAATCTGTATTTTTTGCAGTATTTGTATATCTTGAAGTATAATAAATATATGGTTTTAATGTATGCTCATAAGTTATAACTGGGTTTCCATTCTCGTCAATAGTAGTTTTAGGTATTGGTGCATATATATAATATCCATCATATAATGTATATACTAATGCTGGAATATATGTTAACATATTATTTTTTGATGTCCCTGATACGCCAAAATTATTTGCCAAACTTTTGGTAAATGTATTTATTGACGCATTTATATCTCTTCTTATTGATTCTGCATTTGTTGAATATGTATTATTTTTTGTATTTACTTCAAATGCAACTATTGCATCATAAGTTGCATTTAATAATTTGGCATCATATGAATTTTGTAATGCTACTGTATCTATTTGATTGTCTATGTAATAAGATAATAAAATTGTTATTGGTACTATTATTAAAACAAATATTACTGACAATGTTTGCAATTTTAACATATCTTATCCTACTCCTTCCTATGTATATTTTAAAGATTAATACTCTTGCATAAATTTTTTATACTTATGCAAAAATATTATATACTTTTTAAGGGTATTTGCTCATTGTTCCTATTTGAACAATGAACAAATACCCCCTTTTATTAGTTCTAATTGTTCATTCTATCTTCCTGTTGTTGTAATTATTCCTGAACTTTGTGCTGCAATAGCATATGTATCATTTCCAGTTATACTATAGAATACATTTATAAACATTTGTGCAATTGTTGTGTTTGAATTTTTTACACTAACATTTATATTGTCACCTTCTTTTAATAAAATATATCCATCTCTTTCTAGGTTTCCTTCAATTTGTGTAGTATAAATACTATATGTTATATTTTCACCTATTTTATCAGAAGAAACCTGTGCAGTTTTCTTTCCTGGGTTTTCATCTAGTACATCAATAGAAATTTCTACATCATAACTATTTCCTGTTGAATATAGTACTGTCATATACTCATCTAATCTATCCTCTGTTAATTTTCCTGATGTTCTCACATCAACTACAAAATCTTCTGTTGCAGTTTGTACCGCTAATTGTGATACGTCATCTGTTCTTTGTGACATAGACATCATTGGGAATATAAACATTAAAACTGCTGCTAATACAATAGCTATTATTGTAACAAAAGTGTTTTCCATATTTTCCTCCTATTTTTTTAATCTATTAAAACATATATTATTTCTAATTTAGTTGTTGTTGAACGTATTACTACACTATCTCCTGTGTTTTCATCTTTCGTTATTCCATCATCATCTGAAACAAATAAATATATTTCTTGAAAGTGTTTATCGTTATATTTTCCTAATAAATTTCTTGCTTTATGTGTACCATTTGAATATACTGCATCTATTTTACCAAAATCAGCATTTAATCTATCTGCAATTTGTCCTGGCTCTGCAAGTGAAGGTGTACCATAAGGTATATTTTCATTTCCACTAGTTCTAATAGTCAAACTGTATATATCTGTCCATAAATCTTTTAATTTATTATACTCTTTACCAACTGGTCCTTCATATTTGTTTGTAAATTTTTCTTCAAGTCCTGCTGCTTTTGCTAATTCTTTTAAATAATCATAATGATTTTTACAAGCTTCAGTATCATTTATTAAATATACTTCCCAGTTGTTTACAATACTTTCGGTTGCTTCATCAAATCTTGCAATTATTGTACCGTCATTTTTCATTATAGTAACACCATAATGTTCTTTATTATATCTATATACTGTTGGTACTATTGTTTCCATAGTAACTGTTCTATTTATATCAGACTGTTTTGCCGTAGTAAATGTTATACCCTCAAAATCATCATCTGAATAATATTTTGTATCGTCATATGAATATAGTACAGCATCTGCAGTTGTTTTTGCTTGTGAAATTAATGAAAATATAATTGTTAAGGCTACAACAAAAATTAATACAGATGCTGCCATTAATAATGCATCAGCAATATTTTCTTCCATATTTTTTTAATTTCCTAACCTAACTCGATAGTTATTGTAGCTATTACACCATTAACTGGATCACCCATTGTAATTTTATACTTTGTACTATTTCCAATTGTGTTATTTGCAGTATATGTTGTAATATTATCAGTAGTTTTTGGTGTTATAACTGATTTTCCTGTGCTATCTGTTAATGTTACTTGTTGTCCAGGGTTTGATTGGTTACTAGCATTAACTGTTTTAATTAATGATTTTAATTGTGTACCTGTTTTTGTACCTGCGTATATATCAAATTTACTATTAAATTGTTGAATAGCAACTTCGTCCAATGCTTGTCCACCTTGTCCTATAACGTCTGAACCTTGACTTACTATGTATACTCCTAATGATATTAATATAATTGCAATTAATATTGCAGCAGCTAGTAATAATGCTTTTGATGCGTTTTCCATAAATATTCCTCCTTTTAACTTTTGTGTATATTTTAAAATTAGATTTTTTAAATCTAAATATTAAAAACTTAAATTTTATTCTTCTATTTGCGTAAATACTATTTTGCTTATTCTACCATTTTCATGGTATTTTATATCTGTACATTTGAAAGCAATTAAATTGAAATTTGATACAAAATTTTTAACTCCAACTTTATCTATTGTTTCCATCTTATATGTTGTTTCGTTTGTAGTTATATTTATTTCTATTCCAATATAATTTTCGCCATCATCTATATAGAAGCCATCTTTATCTTTTGGTATTTTATTTTTTTCATTGTTATCTACTGCTTTATTTATTACTGTAGCAATGTTTGTACCATATATTTCAGTTTTAGTATATTTTTCATATTCTGCATTGTAATTTAATATTTGTTTTTTATGATTTTGCATTGAGTTTACTTTATATACTACTATAATTAGGATTACTATTGCAATAATAACAAATAATAATATATTTTTCTTCATCTTTCTCCTTATTTATTATACAATTTATTTTTATAATATGCAATATTTTTTTTAGATTTTTATTATATTTTGTGTATATTCTTCTTGAAAAATAAACGTAATATATTCTATTCTTCCTGTATTTGGATTTATATAGTAATTTTTATAACTATTATATCCAGCACATTTATAGCAATTATAATATATTATTTGAGTTTTTACTTTTTCATCATTATATATGTTTTTATATCTAAAATATCCTCCCTTATTTTCTGTATTTTCAAAATTTGGATACTTGCTCATTATATAGCTTCCATCTAAATATTGGTCTAAATTATCCTCTGTTGTTAAATCTACTGGTGAAGAACTTTTGTATTTTGCATATACATGTATATATTGACTATCATTTTTATCTAAATTATTTGTTTTATTAAATTCCTTTGCTAAATTTACCAAAGTCATTATTTCATGAAATGATATATTATTTCTTCCTTCAAATACTGTAAAATTTGTATTAAATTGTTCTAATTGTTGTAATTCAAGACTTGAATTATAATTTGAACTAAATCCTTGTATTGAATTTACTAAGTATACCGTAAGAGAAAGTATTATTATACCTATTAATACTCCTGCTGCCATCATTAGGGCTTTTGTGGTATTTTCCATAATTTCCTCCTCTAACTTATATCAACTTCGCTAAATATAATTTCACAAACTTTGCCATTTTTATAATTTATTTTATCACATTTGAATATTTTTCTTTTAAAATCTGAAAAACCAGTATAATACATTTCATAATATATTAAGTTACTTTCTTTTCTTGCCCCATCATACCTTTCATTAATTCTATATTCTGATTTATCAGTTTGTGTTTTTAAAAATTTTTCTATTTCTTCTTTTTTTTCTTCATCATCTAAACTATATGTTATACCTGTTTCTAAATTATAATTTAACTCCTTATAATCTGTTTGTTTATGACTTTCTTTTTTTGACCAGCCAGTTTTTTCACCATTTTTTTCAAATACATATACATCAACATAATTCTGTACAGCATTTTTCAATGTAAATTGAACATTTATAAACATACTTTCATCATTTTTATATTTTTCATTATTATTTCTTGCTTTATTTAATACTGTTATTACATCTGTACCATACATACGACCCTTATCAAAAGCTTCATATTCTGCATTATATTTTAATAATTGTTCTTCTGATAATTGTATGCTTTTTAATTCGCCAGCTGCTCTTACTGTGTTATATAAATATAAACCTAATGATAATAATATTAACCCAATTAGAACACCTGCTGCTAATAATAAAGCTTTTGATGCATTTTCCATATTTTTATCCTTTCTTTTTACATCATACTTGACATACTTGAGAATGAGCTTGACATATTTAACATACCAACTACAACTAATGGAACAATTAAATATCCTACAAATAATACTACCATTGGTGCAAATCCTATAACTTTACCTATCATACCTTTCTTAGTAATTAATCTTTCATTAGATTCTTTACGTTTTTCTTGATAGTAATCTCTTTCTGTATCTAGCTCGTCAAAAGCATCTTTAATTGGTATTTTTTCAACTGCTGCTTGCATACTTTCAACTAATCTAATGAATGGCATATATGTAACATCATTTTTTAATTGTTCTAATGCTTCCCATGCTCCTGCTTCATAGTTATTTACACATTTTGAAATAGGCTCTCTAAATATATTTGAATATCTTTCTAACCATTCTAATATTATTTCTACGTTTACCCTTTCTATTTTCATAAGCATTAATATTATTGTTTGATATTGCATTACTTCGTCTTCCATCTCTAATTGTCTCATTTTTAATTGGAATATTAGCATTGCATTTGGTGCCATATAACCACATACTGCAAATACTAATCCCATAAGTACTTCAAACCATTTTAATACTTCTTCATTTACTGTTTGTAATTTTGTGTAAATTCTATCTGTTGCTTCATCAATTTCTTCATCTGTTGAATCTTTATAATATTTTGAACGTTTTACTTCTGTGCGTATAGTTTTTTTAGCTTTTTCTTCATCTGATGTATTTAATTTACCTTTAAATTTATCTAGGAAATAATTGTCTTGATCTGTTATTTTTTGTGCTTGTGCTGCATCTGCATCCGACATATCTCCCATAATATTAATAGTAGTTGCCGCCGATATGTCTGTATATACATATTCTATTGCAGTTTTGTGTAATTGATTAAATAACCAAAATGATGCTATAAATGTAATTACACATATTGTTAATTTATTTATGTAAAAATGTTCTATTTTTGTTTTTGATGCTGCATCTTTAAGTTTTTTCATTATTGCTATATATTCTTTTGATCCTACCTTAGGTATAAATAAATTTACAAATTTTTTTATAAGTGGATTTTTATATAATTTTTCTTGCCATTTTTTTTGTGATGTTGTTACATTAGATTTTGTTGTATCTTTTATATTTCTTATTAAGTAAAATGATACTACTGTTAAGATTAATATAATAATCATAACAATTAATCCACCTTTACCATTATAAAAACTATTTGTGAAACTAAAATTTGCTAATGACCAGCTTTTTAATGGTTCTATTAATACAAGTGGTACTGCTGCTATAAATGATAAACTTTGAAATACATAGTCTAATTTATCTCTTTTTAATATTTCTAATTGCATCTCTTTTGTAATGTTATTTAGATTTTTTAAGTATAATGATGCTCCATTAACTTTTCTATCTCCAAATTCTTTTGTTAAGTATGATACACCTGCAAATTCTTTTAAATAACTATTTGGTGATATATCATAATATTTTTCTAATTCTCCTTCTGGATCATCAGATATTAATATTTCGTATATTTTCTCTGCTTGTCTTGATACTGCTTTTTCTTCATCTAGTGAGACTTGATATATTGCTTCTTCAACCATATTACATTCGTTGTAAGCATGTCTTATCTCAGAGAAAAAGTCTACTTGTTCTTTTAATAAATTATTATCAAGTTTATCAACACTAGCATCAACTAATGTTTCTACTATAAATAATTCTATCATTAATAGCATTACTAGTAATAGCATATTGCTTGATGCTACTAAAAATATTGCTATTGTTAATACAAATACTATCATTAATGCTTTGGTTAAAACTTTTGATGCATTTCTTCTTGTATTATATTCATCTTCTATATTTATTAATTCTATTCTTCTTCTAACTTTTCTTAAATATCTTTTTATAAATGGTATTTTAGAGTATGTAACATATAATTTTTGATACAATATGTCTAATGACATAGTACTTACTTTTGTACCTGCTCTTAGTTGTTTCTCATATTTTTTATCTGCTCCATTTAGTTTTTTATTTATAATATAATATGCAATTATTATTATTACAAATAATCCTATTGAACCAAATATAAGATATTTTAACATATTAGTATCCATTATTTATTACACCTCCTTTTCTTTGGTTATAGTGTTTTTTATACTGTTTTTGGCTTTCTTCCACGTTTTTTTGCTGGTGCTTCACTAACTTTTTCTTTTGTTTTTGTTGTTTTGTTTGCCTTTTTTTCTTGCTCTTGTGTTGCCTGAATATTTTTTAATCTTTCTTCTGCTAATTCTTGTTCTCTATCTTTTACTTTATATCCCCAATTATCTTCTAAGAATTTATCAAATGCTTCAACATCAGATTCGTCCATATTATTTCTCATTTCTCTAATATTTGCATCTGAAATTCTATTTGTTAATACATATTTATCGTTAATATGTTCCATTATATTTACATATCTATATTTTTCTCTATCTGTTACTTTTGTAAAGTAATTTGTTGCATTGTCGAAAAATTTATCAAATTTTCCTTCTAATGTTTTTTCTTTTCTATGGTCAAATGTATATAGATTTTTTTCTTCTACTGGTATACATTCTGTTACTCTTTCTATATATCTTTTTCCTCTAAAGTCTTTTACTAAGTGTATATCAAAGTTTAATACTTGTACAACTTGCTCTTCTGCTGTTTTTTCATCTGTGAATACACCTGTTCTTAACATTGAGTTTCTTAATGCTGTTACTAAGTTTGGAAATGTTTTAGCGTGGTGAGTAAATAATGTGAATTTTGATGCAACTTGGGCTGCTTGTATCATCCAAGATGCAACAGGGTCTGTTGCAACCTCACCTATGATGTTAACAGAACCGTCAGTTTTCTTTTGAACGTCTAGACCTTCTTGTCCTGAAATTGTATCTGTTTCACGGAATGATAAGATATTTCTTGTTGGATATATTTTTCTTAAGTGTAACTCGAATGCAACCTCTTGAACCCTTATGTTCATTGTTTCGTATATATTTTCTATCATACCCATAAGCATTGTTGTTTTACCACAACCTTGCTCACCTGTTAGTGATATAATTCTTGCTCCTTTTACTAAATATTTTAATAAATCTATTGTATCTTCTTTTCCTGGTATTGTAATTAATTGTTCTAGTGTTGCTCTCTTTACGTCGAACTTTCTTACGAAGAA
>CANRES010000026.1 GCA_947629625.1 uncultured Clostridia bacterium
GACATACACCATTCTTCAATGGATACAGACCACAATTCTATTTCAGAACAACAGACGTTACAGGTGTTATTGAATTAGCAGCTGGAACAGAAATGGTAATGCCAGGAGATAACGTATCTATGACAATAGAACTTATCACACCAATAGCAATCGAAAAAGGATTAAGATTTGCTATTCGTGAAGGTGGTAGAACAGTAGGTTCTGGTATAGTTTCAGAAATAATTGGATAATAATTATTAATAAAAAATGGTTGCAATTTATGCAACCATTTTTTTTGTAATTTTTTTTCAAAAAATACCAAAAAAGCCTTGATATTTTCTGTATTCTAGTGTATGATATTATATGTAAAAATAAAACTAATTATAGATATTGAGAGGAGTAAAAAAAGCAATGAAAAAAGTAATAGTAAGTTTAATGATAGCATTTTTAGCATTTTCATTTTGCTCAGTATATGCTACATCAACAAATGTAACAGAAGTACAACCAAATACAAGTAAATTAGTAGAATTTAAAGAAACAGAACTAAAAGAGATAGAAGATTATACAGAAAGATATGGCTCAGAAGCTTATGGATGGACAGCCTATCTTCTAAACAAAGTAAGACTATATAGTATTCCACTATGTTTTTTAGGAGTTGCAATAGGTGCAATATATCAATACGTAATTGGAATTAGAAAATTAGATGAAAGGGACAAAGGATTTGGAATGATTATAACATTTGTAACTATATTTGGTATATGTCAAATATTACCACTTATATTTGCAATTGTAGTAAAAGGTTGGAGGAATTAACAAATGAAAGTTTTATTTGCTGTGAATAATGAAAATATATCAGAAGCAATTATAAAAATGTATCAAAGAGATTATAAAGAAATAATTACATATAAAAACGTATATTATTTTAATGCAATATTAAAAGAATTACAAAAAGATAAATCTTATGATAGAGTAGTTATAAGTGAAGATTTAGAGCCATTTGCAAATAACAATTATGACACAATAGATAAATTTATATTTGAAAAATTAGATAAGATTAGTGATGAAGCAACAAATGGTGGTGTAGATATACCAATTATTTTAATATGTACAGATAGAAGAACAAAATCAGAGCAAATGCTTGTTAAAATATTTGGAATAGGCATATACAACGCAATATTAGGAGACGATAGAAGTGTTGAAGAAGTTTGTAGTTTAATTAAATCACCACGTAATAAAAAAGAAGCAAAAGATTATTATAAAATAGATACAGAAGATGTTGGTTATCAATCAGAAAGCGAAGATACAGTTAGTGAAGTAGAATTACAAAATATCTTAGCACATTATAAAAGATTAGGAAAAGACGAATCAAGATATGTAGAAAGTTTTAATAATATTGCAGCACAATATAATGATAATCAATTAAGGTTAATAGCAAGAATTCTACCAATAAATGTTAAAGCAGTATTAGAGGCAAATTCACCAAAATATCAATCTGTAATGACTTTTAGAGATGCACAATACAATCAATATGCAAAAGAAAAAAATGAAAAGAAAACAGGTGGATTAAATATAGGCTTTATAAAAAGCAATAAAAATAAAATGACAAAACCAGTAGTTATACCATCTGCAATTGATATGCAAAATGTACAAAAAATTGGAAATAAAGTAAAACCAATTGAAGAAGAAATAGTAACACCAAAACAAGTAATCGAACCAAAAATAGAAGAAATTCCAATGCCAGAAGAAGAAGAAATTCCTGTAAAAGAAGAAGTTATAGAACAACCAAAAAGAGGAAGGGGAAGACCTAAAAAGCAAGTACAACCAGAACAAATAGAAGTGACTCAAACACCAAAAAAAGGAAGAGGAAGACCTAAAAAACAAGTAGATACAACTTCTATAAATACTGTAAATTTATTTGACTTATCTAATGAAGAAGATAATGAAGATGAAGAAGTTGTAGAACAAGTAAAACAACCAGCAAAAGTAGCACCAAAACCTAAAAAAACTACAAGTTTATTTGATTTAGCAAGTGATGATGACGATTATGAAGAAGAAGAAAAAGAAGAAATAAAACCAAATAATTTTACACCAAGAAAATCACCACTTACTTTTGAAAGTAGAGAAGAGAAAAAAGAAACAAGTAATTTTTTACCGGGATTTGATGAAAATGAAGATGAAGAAGAACAATATAGATTTCAAGAGCCAAAAAGAATACAAAATGAAGATATATTACAAGATAGAACTCCAACATTTAATAATAAAGTAAATTCTTATGATAGTTCATTAGATAATTTATTAACAGGAGATAAAAAAATAATCTCATTTGTTGGAACTTCTAAAAATGGAACATCATTTTTAGTAAATAATTTAGGAGAAATGCTTTCAAGTATGGGAATAAAAACCGCAATACTTGATGCAACAAAAAATAAAAATTCATTTTATATATACACAAAAAATGAAGAAACATTAAGAAAAATAGCATATTCAAGTTTTGAAAATTTAAGAAGTGGTAGACCACAAGGAATAGATGTAAATAAATATTTAACAATATACACATCATTACCGGGAGAAGATACACAATTACAAGATTATAACAATATATTAACAACTTTAATTCAAAATTATTCTGCAATATTAATTGATTGTGATTTCGAAACAGATATAGGATATTTTGAAAAAGCAAATGAAATATATTTAGTACAAAGTATGGACATTTTAACTATTCAACCACTTACAGCATTTTTAAGAGATTTAAAATCAGCAGATGCATTAAGACCAGAAAAATTAAGAGTTATAATAAATAAACAACAAAATGTTAAAACATTAACTGAAAAAGCAATAGTAGGAGGACTTGCATATTATAATGACCCTGCAATGTCATTTATGACAGAATTATTTAATAAAGAAACTATGAAATATTATACAATACCATTTGATATACAAGTATATTCAAAATATCTAGAAGGAATAGTAAATTGTGAAATTACTTTAAATAAATATCCAAAAGACTTTATATCAAGTTTAAGAAATTTAGCAAACGTAGTATATCCAGTATTAAGTAATAAATATTCTCCATTAAATAATTATGGGGGAAATAATACATTTTCAGCAAACACAAATAATACTTTAAATATGATGAAGAATAGATATTAAAATGAGGTGATAGGCAGTGCTAATTGTAGTAATATTATTAGTAATAATTATTGGAGCATTAGTAGCATATAACTTTGCAATATATAAAAAATTGAAAGAACTTAAACGTGTAAAACAAGAAGTATTAAATTTAGATGTTGTACAAGGTTTTATGAGTACAATAGGAAATCAAGCATCAGTAGATGATAAAATAAAAAGAGTAAATGAAATAATAGTTGAACAATACAAATTAGACTCTGATGAAATAAAATTTAATATAAAATATTCAACAATAGTTATATTTGATGGAACAAACTATGTTGTAAAAGCATCTAATGTTGACGAAAAACATTGGAATTCTTTAACTAATTTACACAATGAAGAAATATTTAAAGATAGTATTACTACTGCTACACCAAAATATATTACAGTAAACAATGAAAACGAAAGATTACCATATCAACAAATGGAATTTGGAAGAGCAAAATCAGCAATGTTCTTTCCACTATACATAGATAATGTGTATATAGGATATTGGATAATTGAAAGTGGTGAAATGCATGCATTTGATAATATTGAAACTTCTTTATTAGATGTTATAAAAGAAAACATATTATCCGTATTTAAAAGTGTTTCATATCAAAATATAATAGAAACAATACAAAGAAAAGATTTATTTACAGAATTAAATTCAGCAGAGTATTTATATGGAAAAGGTAGAGAAATTATAGATAAATTTACTACTTCAACAGTAGGAATGTTTAGAATTACAAATCTAGAAGAAATAAATAATACATATAATAGAGAAACAGGAAATCAAGTTGTAATTCAAGTAGCAGAATATATTAAAAACAGTTTAGCAGAAGAATATATTTTTGTAAGATATATGGGACCTAAATTTGTAATAGTATTTTCTGGTGTTGAACAAGATGGTGTAGTAGATTTTATAATGGACTTAAAAAAAGAAGTAGAAAATATACAAATAAAAGTAGTAAATAAAAATGTAGAAGAAACTGCTAAAACTAAAACAAAAACAACCAAAAAGAAAAAAACAAAAGTAGAAGAAGAATTTGTTACTCCAAAATTAAATTTTGCATTATCAAGATATTATAAAGGAACTGCATTAGAAAATGTAACAAAAAATCTTGAAGAATATTTAGATAATGCAGATAAAAGCGAAAATGAAATAAATCAAATATAATTAAAAAAAGAAGGGAATGTTAGTATATGGATTTTGATAAAACAATGAATTACAGAGTAGAAAAAGATAAAAATTTAAAAGCAAGAGAAATTTTAAAACAAGTATATCAAGCACTTGTAGAAAAAGGATATAACCCAATTAATCAAATAGTAGGTTATATATTATCAGGAGATCCAACATATATAACAAGTCATAATGATGCTAGAAATTTAATAAGACAAATTGAAAGAGACGAATTCTTAGAAAAAATGGTAAAAAATTATATAGGATTAGATGAAGATTAATATGAGAAAATTAGGAATAGATTATGGAGATAGTAGAGTAGGCATAGCAATTTCAGATGCATTAAATATTACTGCTCAAGGTTTAGAAACAATACATCATAATGGAAACGATAAAATAGTTTTAAAAAGACTTGAAGAAATTCTAAACGAGTATGAAATAGATACATTTGTAATAGGCATGCCTTTTAACTTAAACGGAAATTCTTCTGAAAGAGTAGAAGTTACAAAAAAATTTATAAATAAATTAAAATGTAAATTTAATAAAATAAAAATAGAAGAAATAGATGAAAGATTAACTACTGTTGCGGCACATAAAACTATGAATTTATTAGATATAAATAAAAATAAGAAGAAAAACATAGTAGATACAATATCAGCAGTATATATATTAGAAATGTATATAAATAAAAAATAATTGGAGGTCTTTATGAAGTTATTAAAGAAAATAAATTTAGGTTTAATATTAACAATAATAGTAGTATTAGCAGTTGCAATATATTCTATAAATGTTGAATTAAAAAGAAACAAAGAAAAAGATACAATAAAAACAGTTTGCGAAGATTTTATTAAAACAACCAGTGATTATGTAAGTTTACCAGAAGAATACCAAAGTTTAACAAATAAGATAAGTGAAGAAGATTTTAATAAATATATTAATGAAATGAAGGATAAATTAAAAGAAAAAATGATAGATAATAATGATGCAATAGATATACAAGCAACAATATTACAAACAGAATTAGAAGAACAATTAGCATCACAAAATATAGTAACAAATTTTGAAAGAAAAATAACTAAAATAAGTTCATATACTTTTGATGGAAATCAAGTAACAGTAAGTTTTAAAAGCAAAGTAGAAAAAGATATAAAATATATAGAAAATGGATCAGAAACGCAAGAAGAAAAAACAAAAAATGATTCATTTGATACAGTAACTGAAACAATTATATTGCAAAAAGTAGATAATGTATGGAAGATTGTATATTCAGATTTAGAATATTCAAGAGATTCTGTTTATGGGTATGCAGATTATATAAAATATTAGGAGGGTAAAATGAGTAATCCTGTTTTAGAAATAAAAAACGTAAGTAAATACTTTGGAAAAACAAAAGTAATAGATAATATATCTTTAAGTGTAAATGAAGGAGAAATATTTGGCTTCTTAGGTCCAAATGGTGCAGGAAAAACAACCACAATAAAAATGGCATTAGGCTTACTTTCAATAGACGAAGGAAATATAATAATAAATGGTAATGATATTAAAAAATCATTTGAAAAGGCAATGGAAAATATTGGTGGAATAGTAGAAAACCCAGATATGTATGGATATATGACAGGAAGAGAAAATTTAAAATTATATGCAAGACTTAGAAATGTAAGCCAAGATAGAATAGATAAAGTAATAAAATTAGTAAACATGGAAAAAGCAGCAGATCAAAAAGTAAGTAAATATTCTTTAGGAATGAAACAAAGAATGGGACTAGCATTAACATTACTTCATGAACCAAAAATTTTAATATTAGATGAGCCAACAAATGGTTTAGATCCTGCTGGAATAAAAAGTTTAAGAGATATATTAAAAACAATAGCAAAAGAAGAAAAAACTGCAATATTAGTATCTTCACATATTATAGCAGAAATGCAAGCAATGTGTGATAAAATTGCAATGATAAAAAATGGAAAAATAATTAAAATTTCAGATATAGACTCTCTTTTAAAACATGAAGATAATGACAATGTAGAATGTATTGTAAAAGTAAAACAAATAGAAAAAGCAGTTAAATTACTACAAGAAAATTTAACTAAAGATGTAAAACAAGAACAAGATGCAATAATATTAAATATTAATAAAAAAGATTTATCAAAAGTAACAAAAATTCTAGTATCAAACGATATAGATGTTGAAGAAATAACACAAAAGGAAACTACATTAGAAGATATATTTTTTGATACAACAGGAAAGGAGTAACATTTATGAAATTTCTTAAACTATGTCAAAATGAAGTTATAAAAACAATTAAGAAAAAATCTACAAAATTAATGATTATATTAACACTTGTATCAATTTTAGGTGCATTAGGATTTTCTTATTTAATAAAAGTATTGAATGATTTTACTTCAGAAACTATTTTGTATGTATCAAATAATGAAGAAACTATTAAGCATTTAGAAAATGAATTAACAGATAATTCTCTATCAGAAAGAGAAAAAGGGTATGTACAAGCGCAACTTGATATGTATAATTTAGCAAACGAAAACGATATAAACTTAAATAACATTATGTATAGTTATTGGAAGGTAGAAGTATTAAACGTAATAACTCAAGAAAAAGTAAATTTAGTAGATTTAAAATTACAACAAGCAAATAATACAGAAATACAAGCAAAAGAATCCCTAATTAATGAATTAATATCAATAATAAAAGAAGATAATTATAATAAATACATAGATATACAAAAACAACAAGAGAAAGAAAGTTTAGATAAAAAAGAAATAACAGAAAAACAATACAACTTAGATATAGAAATATTAGACTTAATGCAAAAATATGAAATAAATAAAACAGGAGCAATGGAAGACTCTTGGAAAACATCACTTTTAGATGAAATTAGAATATTAAAAAATAATTTATTAACAGGAATAGACTCTAATTCAGGAAAAGTATTAACTGTTGAAAAACAACAAGAACAAGAAGATGTAATAAAATTAGATTTATATAGATTAGAAAATAATATACCAACAACAGATTCACTTACAGATTATAGAATGTATTATGATTATATGGCAATAGCATTTACTTCTACATTTTTAAGTATTATGATGATTATGATAACAGGATCAGCAATATCAACAGAAATATCAAAAGGTACTATTAAATTTTGGCTAATAACACCAAATAAAAGATGGAAAATACTACTATCTAAAATAGTATCTGCAGTATTAATATTATTAGTTATGATTTTAGTTATATCAGTATTAAGTGATATTATAGGAACAATAGTATTTAGAGATAACCCTGCACAAGATTATATATATGTAAAAAATGGTGAAGTACATAAAATAAACCATAATTTATACACAATATTATATAATTTAGTAAATTCAATAGATATATTAATGTTTATGTTATTTGCATTAATGCTATCAACAGTAACAAGAAGTACAGCAACATCTGTTGGTATAAGCATTGCAACATATATAGGAAGTGGAGGAATAATGTCTTTAATAAATTCATTTGTAAAATATGATTTTATTAAATTCATACCATTTAACAATTTAGGATTAGTAGATAAAGTATTTCCTAATGCAGTATCGTATATGCAATTAGAAACAATTTCTTCAATGTTAAATAATGTTTCAATAGGATTTTCAGTTTCTGTACTTGTGGTATGTGCGATATTAATGCTAGTAACAATGTTTGATAGTTTTAATAAAAGAGATATAATATAAACTAATAAATATTTAGGAGGACTAAATGCAAAAGAAAAATATAATATTAAAAAATAATAAAGGTATAGCGTTAATTACATTGGTAGTAGCAGTATTAATGATGTTAGCAATTGCAAGTGTAATAATATATAACTCAGTTAGTTTTTTAAATGTAGATAATTTAAATAAAATGTATAATGATATTAAATTATTAAATGAACAAGTACTTTTATATTATGGTATGAATAGAAATTTACCTATTCTAGATAATAAATATGCATCAACATTAAATAAAGAAATATTAACTGATTATAGTGCAGATGATTTTTATGTAATTGATATAAATAGAATTAACAAAAATATTCAATCAAATTTAAATTATGGTAAAGATTACTTCACAAATACATTTAATGGTGAAGATATATATGTTATTAATGTATTAACACACCAAATCTTTTATGTAAAAGGTATTGAATTAGATAATGTTAGATATTATACAATTCCGGGTGAAAATAACTACACAAAAGCAGAAAATAACTCAGCAACTGCTAATCCACCTGTTTTAGAAGATGGAATGAAATCAGTAACATATAATAGTAATGCTGTTAAAGAAATAAGCCAATATGATGTAAATTGGTATGATTATAGTGGAGATATTTCTAAGTGGGCAAGAGCACAAAAAGAAGATAATTCATTATATATGTGGGTACCAAGATATGCATATAATGAAAAAACTAATGAAATAATATTCTTAAAAGGAAATACAGATAAACCAATTAAAAAAGAAGACGAAGAAAAATTAGATTTTTCAACTGGAGAATGGATAATACCAAGTGCTTTCCAAAATAAAGAAAAAGAGCAATTTACAGGTATTTGGTTAAATTTAGAAAAAGACTATAACAAAATAGCAAAAAAAGAAGATTTAATAAAAGCAGTTTCTGATTTAACAAATAAAGATAATATAAATGGATAAATAATCTATAAAATAAAAAACGAGGTACACTATATGGGAGAAAAAGGCAAATTTGTTCACTTACACGTCCACAGTGAATTTAGTTTATTAGATGGAGCAAATAGAATAAAAGACTTACCAGTAAGAGCAAAAGAACTTGGAATGGATGCAATAGCCATAACAGACCATGGTGTAATGTATGGAGCAATAGATTTTTATAAAGCATGTAAAAAAGAAGGAATAAAACCAATAATAGGCTGTGAAGTATATGTTGCACCAAGAAGTAGATTTAATAAAGAACCAAATATAGATAATAAATATAATCACCTAATATTACTTGCAAAAAATAATGAAGGATATAAAAACTTAATAAAATTAGTATCAATAGGATTTATAGATGGATACTATTATAAACCACGTATAGATTTAGAAGTGTTAGAACAATATCACGAAGGTTTAATATGTTTAAGTGCGTGTTTAGCAGGAAGTGTAAACCAAGCAATATTAAATGGAGATATGGAAAAAGCAGAACAAACTGCAATGTGGTATAAAAACTTATTTGGAGAAGATTACTATTTAGAATTACAAAACAATGGAATAAAAGAACAAGTATTAGTAAATCAAAAATTGGTACAAATAGGCAGAAAACTAAACATTCCATTAGTAGCAACAAATGATGCACATTACCTAAAAAAAGAAGATGCATATAATCACGAAGTATTACTATGTATACAAACAGGTAAAACAATGAATGATGTTGACAGAATGAGATTTGATACAGATGAGTTGTATATTAAAAGTCCAGAAGAAATGATAGAATACTTTTCAAACATTCCAGAAGTAATAGAAAATACAGTAAAAATAGCAGATAAATGCAATGTAGAATTTGAATTTGGACATACAATATTACCAAATTATGATGTACCAAAAGAATATAAAACACACGAAGAATATTTTAAAAAATTATGTGATGATGGAATAAAAAAAAGATATGGAGAAAACCCACCAGAAGAAATTTTAAAAAGAGCAGAATATGAATTATCTGTTATATCAAAAATGGGATATGTAGACTATTATCTTATAGTATGGGACTTTATAAATTATGCAAAATCAGTTGGAATACCAGTAGGACCTGGACGTGGTTCAGGAGCAGGCTCAATTATAGCCTATGCAATAGGAATAACAGATATAGACCCTATAAAATATAATTTACTATTTGAAAGATTTTTAAATCCAGAAAGAATAAGTATGCCAGACTTTGACGTAGATTTTTGCTATGAAAGAAGACAAGAAGTAATAGACTATGTAGCAAAAAAATATGGAAGAGACCATGTATCACAAATAATAACATTTGGAACAATGTCAGCAAGAATGGTAATTAGAGATGTAGCAAGAGCATTAGATATGCCACTTGCATTGGCTGATAAATTAGCAAAAATGGTACCAATGGAAATACACATAACCATCCAAAAAGCATTAGAACAAAATAGAGAATTTAAAGAACTATATGAAACAAATGAAGAAATTAAAAAAATGTTAGATATAGCAATGAGTTTAGAAGGGATGCCACGTCAGGCATCAACACATGCATGTGGAGTAGTTATTACAAAAGAGCCAGTAGGAAACTATGTCCCATTATATGTAAATGAAGGTGTAATATCAACACAATATATAATGACAACATTAGAAGAACTTGGACTTTTAAAAATGGACTTTTTAGGTTTAAGAACATTAACAGTTATAGAAGATGCAAAAAAACTTGTAAAGCAAAATAGAGGAATAGATGTAGAATTTGATAAAGAAATGAATGATCCTAATGTATATAAATTATGGGCAACAGGAAAATCAATAGGAATATTCCAATTTGAAAGCACAGGTATGACAAACTTCATGAAGGAACTAAAACCAGACTGCTTAGAAGATATAATAGCAGGTGTTTCACTATATAGACCAGGACCAATGGACCAAATACCAAGATATATAAAAAATAAACTAAATCCAGAAAATGCAGAATATACACATCCAAGTTTAGAGCCAATTTTAAATGTAACTTATGGATGTATGGTATATCAAGAACAAGTAATGCAAATAGTAAGAGATTTAGCAGGATATTCATTAGGTAGAGCAGACTTAGTTAGACGTGCAATGGGTAAGAAAAAATTAGATGTAATGGCAAAAGAAAGAGAATACTTCATATATGGACAAACAGACGAAAATGGAAATATAATAGTTCCAGGTTGTATTAGAAATGGAATAGATGAACAATCTGCTAATAAAATATTTGATGAAATGGCAGAATTTGCAAAATATGCATTTAATAAATCACACGCAGCAGCATATGCAGTAGTATCATATAGAACAGCATATTTAAAAGCATATTATCCAGAAGAATTTATGGCAGCAACTTTAAACAGTTTTTTAGGAAATTTAGATAAAGTTTCACTATACATTAATGAATGTAAAAACTTAAAAATAGACATATTAAAACCAGATATAAATAAAAGTAATACAAAATTTACTGTTGATAATGGTAAAATTAGATTTGGCTTAGGAAGTATAAAAAATGTTGGAATGTCTGCAGTAGAAAGCATTGTTAAAGAAAGAGAAAAAAATGGAGAATTTAAAAGTTTTACAGACTTTTGTGAAAGAATATCAGGAGAAGCAGTTAATAAAAAAAGTATAGAAAGTTTAATAAAAGCAGGAGCATTTGACGAATTTGAACAAACTAGAAGTACATTATTAGCATCTTTTGAAAGTATAGTATCAGCAATACAAGACGAAACTAAAAAAACATTAACAGGTCAAGTAACAATGTTCGACTTTGGTACAGAAGAAAATAATATAAATGAATTAAAATATAAATATGAAGAACATGAAGAATTTACGGATAAAGAATTATTATCTATGGAAAAAGAAATGTTAGGAATATATATATCAGGACATCCTTTAGAAAATTTAAAAGAGCAAATAGAAGAAACAACAGATATAAATACATTAGAAATTGCACAATTAAATGAAGAAATGCAAATATCTGGTCAAACTTCAAAATTTAAAGACGGACAAATTGTAAAATATGCAGGAATAATAAATAATATAAAAAAGAGATACACAAAATCTAATAAATTAATGATTACAGCAACAGTTGAAGACTTATACGGTACAGTTGATATTATTATATTTGAAAATAATTATATAGATATAGCAAATTGTGTTATAGAAGATAATATAGTATTTATAGAAGGAAAATTAAGCATAAGAGAAGATGAAGATATAAAAATTGTTGTTAGAAGTATTAAAAATTTTTCAGATGCAAAAAATATAGAAAAACCTAAATATAAAATTTTAAATATAAATATAACTGATATGAAGGAAGAAACTAAAAGTAAATTAAGAGGTGCAATTAAATTTTTTAATGGTGATAAAAATAATATGCCTATTCAAGTTCAAGATGGAGATGAAATAAAAAAATGTGGCGCAATTTATTTAACACAAGAAATATATAATCAATTTGAAGAAATTGTAGGAAAAAATAATATTGAAATTATTAATTCATAAAATTAAATAAACTAAAAAATTGTGAAATTTTTGTGAAAATATTATTCATTTCTTGAAATACTTTTATATTTATGTTAAGATATTAATGTTATAATAAAGTTTAATAGTAATGCTTAAATGGCAGAAGGGTGTTTTAAATGAGTTATAAACTATTATTATTAGTTAATAAAAAGTCTGGAAAAGAAACAATTGAAAAATACGTTCCAACCATAATTGAAGAATTTAAAAAGAACAATTTTGATGTAGATGTATATTATACAAAAATAACTAATAATGCAAAAAAAATAATTAAAAATTACGATAAAGACTTTGATTTAGTAGTATGTTGTGGAGGAGACGGAACATTAAATCAAACAATTAGTGGACTAACAGAAGCAAATAAAAAAGCATCTGTTGGCTTTATACCATTAGGAACTGCAAATGATTTTGCTAAAAATTTTGATTTATCAGAAGATGTACTATATTTACCACAAAATATAAAATCATATAAATCTTTAAAATGTGATACAGGAAAATTTAATGATAAATATTTTAACTATATTGCAGCATTTGGAATGTGTACAGAAGTATCATATACTACTAAAAAATCATTAAAAAAGAGATTTGGAAAAATGGCATATTATGTTAAAGCAATAAAAGATTTCTTCCATATAAAAACTCATAAAGTAAAATTAAAATATAATAATAATGTTATAGAAGACGAGTTTGTTTATGGAGGAATAAGTAATTCTTGTTCTATTGCAGGAATACAGTGGCTAAAAAAAGAAGATATAGATTTAGCAGATGGAAAATTTGAAGCAATATTCATAAGAAAACCAAAAAATATATTTCAAACATTTAGAATATTTAATTCAATATTACAAAAAAATTATAAAGATAAAAAAGAAATATTATATTTTAAAACAGATAACTTAGAATTAGAAATAGAAGATACTGTTGACTGGACATTAGATGGAGAATATGGCGGAAGTTGCAATAAGGCAATTATAAATACTATAAAACATAATATGAATTTTTTAGTACCAGAGAATAATTAAAAAATAACTAAAATTAAATTAATAATGCAATTTAATTTTAGTTATTTTTATGCTTTTTTAGTTCTAAATATAATAAACCTAAACTTAAAGAAAAATTAAAAATTTCACTAATATAAATAGAAGCAATATAACCATTAATACCCATAACAGGAACAAGAAAATAAATAATAGTAACAGTAAATAACAAATCTATTATATTAATAACCATAACGCGAACTTGAACATTAATACCCTTTAAAATACTATCAACAACATTATCAACATAAATAAAAATTATAACAGGAGCAAGAAGTTTTAAATAATAAGCACATTCCATATTTTTAAATATAATTAAAGAAAGTTTATTAGCAAAAGCATAAATTAAAATTGTAGTAACAATGGAAAAAAGAGAAGTCAAAATTAATACAAACTTGCTAACAACAGTAATTCTTTTATAATCTTTTTTCGCATAATATCTAGAAAATTCAGGTATAAGCAAACCACTAAAAGAACTAATAAATAAAATAGGAAACATTATAATTTGCATAGACATACCTGAAATAACCCCATAAGTAGATAAAGCAATACTACAAGCAATACCGCTTTTCTCTAAACTAGAAGGAATAATTAATTGTTTTACAGTAGATAAACCAGAACGAATGTAAGATGTTAAAGCAACTGGAACAGATACACCTAAAATTTTTTTTGTATAATTTTCTTTTGAATGACATTTAGCATTCACTTTATAAATATTTTTATCAAAATAATACAAAATAAATAAATATAGAAAAGATCCAATTTCAGAAATCAAATCTCCTAAAATTAATGAAAAACAAGCATTTTCAATTGTTAAAGGCAAAAACAAAGAAAATAAATATGCAATTGAAACAATTTTAATAAATTGTTCAATAAACTGTGATGTTGCATTTTTATAAACCTTTCGAATAGCAGTAAAAAAACCATTAATTGCAGAAGACATTGAAATGAAAGGCAAAGCAATACATATCATATAAATAATAGAAATATTTACTTTACCATGAAAACAAGTTTCAAGTATAAAATTTGAATTAAGTAAAATAATAATACTAGCAAAAATTCCACAAAATAAACTTAATAAAATTGCTTTAACAGCAACCTTTTTTACACAACCAGCATTGTTTAAAGCAAGTTCCTCTGCAATAACACGAGTGGTAGCCAAATTAATACCAGCAGAAGCAAGAGTAATTCCAAAAGAATATACAGAAAGAATTAATTGGAAAATACCAAACGCCTCAGTACTAATATTATTAGAAACATAAGAATTAAAATATAATCCAACAACCCTTAAAATAAGTGATGTAACAATTAAAATAGAAGAATTAATTAGAAAAGTTTTAAACTTTTTCAAACAAGACCACCTGATTAAATATATGAAACAATTTAGAAAATTTTACAAAAAATTCCTAATTTGTATTGACAAAACAAAAAATAAATATTATACTAGTATAGTAATATATGGCGAAGTAGCTCAGTTGGCTAGAGCACGCGGTTCATACCCGCGGTGTCGAGAGTTCGAATCTCCCCTTCGCTACCAAAATGAGCAAATTAAGTTATAGAAATAGAACTTTCTATAACTTAAAAAATATTTGCCATAAATGAAAGGAGAATATAAAATGGATAATGAAAATGAGGAATTAGATAATATAATAGTACTAAATGATGAAGATGGAAAAGAAGTAGAATTTGAATTTTTAGATTTAGTAGAATTAGATGGAGAAGAATACGTTGTATTACTACCAGTTGAAGATGAAGAAAACGAAGAAGAAGGAGAAGTAGTAATACTAAAAGTAGAAGATTCAGAAGATGAAGAAGAAGAATCTTATGTAAGTGTTGATGATGAAGAAATACTTAACAAAGTATTTGAAATATTTAAAGAAAAATTTAAAGATGAATTTAACTTTGTTGAAGAAGACTAAGAATAAAATATAACATAAAATCAGTAATATATAAATATTACTGATTTTTGTTTTTTAGAAAAAGGTTAATTTACATTTAATAGTGCATGTTTATTAAAAAAATTCACTATTTTTCTATTTTATTAATCAATACAATAAAAACATAATATAAATATTATGTTGATTTTTGGTAAATTTTATGCTATAATAATTTTACGGCAGTAAATCTGCTAATAAAAATTTTTGGAGGTTAAAACCTATGAACGAAATGACAATGGACATTAAAAACCCAGCAGAAAATTTTTCTGTAAAACCTGTGCGGATGTATCCGCGAGCAGAAGGCACTTATGAAGATCTTAAAGTAGGTGACATCATTAAAGTCTTGGTTGTATATCATGACAAAAAAGAAAATGTAGTTTTTTGTGAAAACAAACTAGGCAGTTATTTTATTAAAGACGAAAATTTTTGTCATGACAAAGAAAATTTATTAAAGACCATAAACTGCTACATGCATCAATACATTGTTGCTAGGGTAGTGTCAATACGGTCAAAAGGACTTATTGAACTTGACAGAAAACATCTTCTTATAGATACTATTGAAACTTTAAAAGACCAAATAGGAACAGTAGTTCCTGCTACTATTGAAAATATAGTACAATATGGACTTTTTGTAGATATAGGAAATGGTATAAGAAGTTTGTGCTATATCAGCAACATTTCAAAATGCAGATACCAAAAATTATATAAAATCTTCACGAATGGAGAACAAGTTATGGTAAAAATAATGGACTTTGATCCATATACTAAAAATTTTATCGTATCTCGCAAAGATGCATACAAACGAAGAACATTTAACAAGTATGATGAAATAGTTGTAATGATATCAGATGAAACCGAAAAAAGAGATGGATATTATGTAGAAATAGATCCTGCAACATCAGGAATTATGGACAAATATCCCGAAATGCCAGATTTACAAATGGGAGACTACTGCTATGTAAGTGTAAGTAAAGACACTCCGCGTGGGGCGAGAGTAAAATTTATTTATAAGGTAGTAGAAGATTAACTCCAAAAAAAAAAGGAAGCACTTTTAATGAGTGCTTCCTTTTTTTATTGGTTATACCGAACATAAATACAAAGCAAAATATCAAATAATGAACTAATTTATACAAAATTTTGGAAAAAGTATTGCATTAAACATATATTTTGTGATATAATAACAAAGTCAAAAAAATACGCACATATAGAAAAATTCTTAATAGTGCTTAAAAATAAGTAATTAAGAGTATTTTAAAACTATATGGAGGTAAAAACTAAAAGGAGGAAAAGAAAATGGCAGTAGTTGCAATGAAACAATTACTAGAAGCAGGTGTACACTTTGGACACCAAACTAGAAGATGGGATCCAAAAATGGCTGAATACATATATCAAGCAAGAAATGGAATCCATATAATCGATTTACAAAAGACATCAAAGAAAATTGATGAAGCCTATGAATTCATTAAAGGAATATCAGAAGAAGGAAAAACAGTACTATTTGTTGGAACAAAAAAACAAGCACAAGAATGTGTAAAAGAAGCAGCAGAATTAAGTGGAATGTACTATGTTGATCAAAGATGGTTAGGTGGAATGCTTACAAACTTTGATACAATCAAAAAAAGAATTCAAAGATTAAAAGACTTAGAAAAAATGCAAGAAGATGGAACATTTGATATATTGCCAAAAAAAGAGGTAATACTATTAAAGAAAGAAATGGAAAAACTAGAAAAAAATCTTGGTGGAATAAAAGATATGACAGAACTACCGGGAGCATTATTTATAGTAGATCCTAAAAAAGAAAGAATAGCAATATTAGAAGCAAGAAAATTAAACATACCAGTTGTAGGTTTAGTAGACACAAATTGTAGTCCAGAAGATGTTGATTATCCAATACCGGGAAATGATGATGCAATAAGAGCCGTAAAATTAATAGCACAAGTTATGGCAAATGCAGTAATAGAAGGTAGACAAGGAGAAACATTTGAAATAGGAGAACCATCTACTACTGAAACAGAAGAACCACAAAGCATGGAAGAAGTAGTAGAAAATGTTGAAGAAGAAACAACTGAAAACAAATAATAATTGATTATATAAAGGCAGGTTTTAGCCTGTCTTTTTTTAAAAATATTAATATATTAAAGGAGGAATTATAAAATGGTTACAGCAAGTGTAGTAAAGGAATTAAGAGAAAAAACAGGTGCAGGAATGATGGATTGCAAAAAAGTTTTAACAGAAACAGATGGAGATATAGAAAAAGCAATTGAATTATTACGTGAAAGAGGAATAACAAAAGCAGCAAAAAAATCAGATAGAATTGCAGCAGAAGGAATAGTTGAAGCATATATATCAGAAGATGCAAAAATAGGAGCAGTAGTAGAAGTAAATTCAGAAACAGACTTTGTTGCAAAAAATGAAGAATTTAAAAAATTTGTTGCAGATATCGCAGAACAAATTGCAAAAGAAAACCCAGCAGATGTTGAAGCATTATTAGCACAAAAATCAATAAAAGATAGTTCAAAAACAGTAAAAGATGTATTAACAGAAAAAATAGCAACAATAGGAGAAAATCTTTCTATAAGAAGATTTCAAAGATTTGAATCAAATGGATTAGTTGAAAAATATATTCATGGAGATGGAAAAATAGGTGTATTAGTAGAAATGGAAAATGCAACACCTGAACTTGCAAAAGATATATGTATGCAAATAGCAGCAGCAAAACCAGAATATTTAAATAGAGAATCAGTACCACAAGATAGAGTAAATAAAGAAATGGAAATATTAAAAGCACAAGCAATGAACGAAGGTAAACCTGCTGAAATTGCAGAAAAAATGGTACAAGGAAGAATTGGAAAATTCTATGGTGAAATTTGTTTAGTAGACCAAGAATATGTAAAAGATTCAAGTATGAAAATATTAGATTTATTAAAATCAAAAGGAGCAAATATATTAAGATTTGCAAGATTTGAAAAAGGCGAAGGAATTGAAAAGAAAGAAGAAAACTTTGCAGAAGAAGTTATGAAACAAATTAATAAATAATAAATAATAAATAATTAAATATTAGAATAACAAAAAAATGAAAGACAAAATAAAATGTATCCAAATGCGAGTAACACTAAATAAGTGCATTCTAGTTTAGATATATTTTATAAAGTTTTTCATTTTTTTTAATTTTAATATTGTAATAGTAGCGAAAAATGATATAATATATCAAAAAAAGGAGGATTTATATGAAGAAAAAAGTCATAGTAATAATATCAGTACTAATGCTAATAGTAGTTGGCTTATTTGTAGGTTACAATATTGAAAAAGAAAAAAATATTGGTAATATCAATATTGAACAACCAAATGAAATAAAAGATGAAATACAACAAGAAGAAAATAAAGAAGAAATATATAAAGCATCAATGATTATGGTAGGAGATAATTTAATACATTCTAGTGTATATAAAGATGCAAATAAAAATGCAAATTATGATGGATATGATTTTAAACCTATGTTAGAATTTATAAAACCAATAGTAAGTAGATTCGATATAAAATATTATAATCAAGAAACTATTTTAGGAGGAACAGAAATAGGACTATCAGATTATCCAACTTTTAATTCACCTTACGAAGCAGGAGATGCAATGATAGATGCCGGATTTAATTTAGTAAGTTTAGCAACAAATCATACAATGGATAGAGGAAGAAAAGCCATCACAAATTCAAGACAATATTGGGATAGTAAAGAAGATGTCTTAGCAGTTGGAAGTTATACATCAGAAGAAGAAAGAAACGAAATAAAAATAGCAGAAATAAATAATATAAAATATACAATGTTAAATTATACTTATGGAACAAATGGAATACCAGTGCCAAGTGATGCAAAATATTTAGTAAATGTATGGCCAACAAATTTAAGTATAAATGACCCTAAAAGAGATACAGAATATCAAGCATATAAAGAGCAAGTAAAACAAGATATTGAAAAAGTAAAAGATAAAGTAGATGTATTAATTGTAGCAATGCATTGGGGAGTAGAATATACAAATACACCAACTGCTTATGAAATAGACTCAGCAGAATTTTTAGCAAGTCAAGGAGTAAACATAGTAATAGGAACACATCCACATGTTGTACAACCAGTAATATGGATAGATGATACATTAGTAGTATATTCATTAGGAAACTTTATTTCTGCACAAACACAAGATATGTATTATAATAAAATGGTAGGATTAATGACATCATTAGAAATTACAAAAACAGTAAAAGATGATGAAACAACGATTTCTATTGGAGATGTAAGCAATGAACTAATATATACATACTATAATAATTTTAAAAATTTTAAAGTAATTCCATTCAGTCAAATAAATTCTTCATATTTAAAAGATTATAAAAATGTTTATGAAAAATATAAAAAAGTAATACAAATGTATGATGAAGATATGTATGTTGTACCATTAGCAGAAGAATAACGCAGATTCGCGCACGTTGGGCGCACGTTGGGGACGTTAAAAATGTGCAAAATTTGATCGCACATCGGGGACGTAAAAAATGTGCAAAATTTGATTACACGAAATGATCCAGAAAATTCATTTGAAATGGTAAAAAATTCTAAGAAAAAAGTATTGACAAACATGTAAAAAATATGCTAAAATTATAATTACCAAGTGAATATTGAAAACATATGAAAAATATAAAAATTAGTAATACTATTAGTATAGAACATTTTTATAAAAAACGTGTAATTACTAATTTTTTTATTATGCAAAAATTTTAAAAATTTTTCAAAAAATATGTTGACAATAAAAAGAATTGGTAGTATAATAAATAACGTTCCACACGGAACAGA
>CANRES010000027.1 GCA_947629625.1 uncultured Clostridia bacterium
CTATCTACTAAACATATTGTGTGTGTGTGTGTGTGTGTGTAGAGTACCAACGGTTTCAAGACTTGCTATCATTTTTAAAACTCCCTTCTTTTGTTTGAAATTATATTTACAATATTAAATATATAATAAATTTTTTATATTGTCAATACTTTTTTATGTTTTATGTTTGCACATTTTTAACGTCCCCATGTGCGCCCAACGTACGTTAGTTGATTATAATATTATACAAATTAATCCTCCACTACCTTCGTTTACAATACGTTCTAATGTTTCTTGAATTTTACATTGAGCATCTTCTGGCATACGATATAGTTTGTTTTGCAAACCTTCATTAACTAATTCATGTAGATTTTTTCCAAATATATTAGATTCCCATATTTTAATAGGATCATTTTCAAATTCTGCAAGTAAGTAATTTACTAATTCTTCTGATTGCTTTTCACTACCGACAATAGGAGAAATTTCTGTTTCTGCATCTACTTTTATCATATGAATTGATGTTCCACGTGCTTTTAATTTTACTCCATATCTTGAACCTTGTTTTACAATTTCTGGTTCATCTAAAATTAAATCTTCCATTGAAGGATTTACTATTCCATAACCTTTTGCCTTTACTTCATTTAATGCATATGAAATTTTATCATACTCTTTTTTAGTTGATGCTAATTGTGTTATTATTGAGAATAAATCTCCTTCATTTGAAATATCTACGCCTGAAATCTCAGTTAAAATCTTATAGAATAAATCTTCATTTAAAACAATAGATATATTAACATTTCCTGTTCCTAAATTTATTTCTTCTAACATTGTTTTATTAATTACATCTGTTGATTTGATATTACTAATTCCATTATCTACTTGTTTTAATATTTTTATATCTTTAAATGCGTTTTTTATTTGTGTATATAAAGATTGCTTTAACCAATGCTCATCATTTAAACCGTCTACCCAACGTGGTAAAGTTATATTCATTTGCTCAATAGGAAATTCATATAGAATTTTGCTAAACATATTATTAATATCTTCAATACTTAAATTTGAGCAATCTGTTGGCATTACTGGTGTACCATATTTTTCTTCTAATTTTCTTGATAGTTCTAATGTATATGACGAATTAGGTTCATTAGAATTTAAGACAATTATAAAAGGTTTGTTTAATTCTTTTAACTCTCTTACTACTCTTTCTTCCGCTTCAATATAATCTTCTCTTGGAATATCTGTAACTGTTCCATCTGTTGTAACTAGTATTCCTATTGTAGAATGTTCTTGTATTACCTTTTTTGTACCAATTTCTGCTGCTGTTTCAAAAGGTATTTCTTCATCTGACCATGGTGTTTTTACCATTCTTGGCATATCGTCTTCTAAATAACCAATTGCATTATTTACTAAATAACCTACACAATCTACTAGTCTTGTTTTAAATTTTAAATTTTCACCTAATGTTATCTCAATTGCTTCGTTTGGAACAAATTTTGGCTCTGTTGTCATTATTGTTCTTCCACCTGCACTCTGTGGTAGTTCATCTCTTGCTCTTTCCTTCTTGTATTCGTTTTCAATATTAGGAATAACTAATAAATCCATAAATCTTTTTATAAAAGTTGATTTACCGGTCCTAACAGGTCCTACAACTCCAACATATATGTCACCATCTGTACGAGTTTGAATATCCTGATATAAATTTGAATTTTCCATTTATAATATACCTCCTTAAAATGTTTGTACAATTCGATTTACTAATGTATATTATTTTTTTAAAGGAATATTCCAAATTTTATAAAAATTTTCAATATATTAATTATCTTTCTACTTCTTCTTCGTCTTTATTATTTTCATTAATATTTTCTGATTCTTTACATTTATCTGTGGATATTTCATCCATTATTTGTTTTACTTGTTCATATTCTGGATGTTTTTTTACAAAGTCTTGTCTTTCTTTATCTGTTGATAATTCTTCATACTTTTTTAAAAAGTATTTTATAGAATAATATTGATTTGCTAATTTAACCTCGACATTATTTTTAGAAAATTGTCTAGGTGCTCTTGTTATATTATTTTCCTTCATCCAATTTTTTATATTTATAGCATTTTGTAAATATATAGGAACATTACAATCTATCATAATTTCATCCATTATTTTTTTTACTTCTTCAAATTCTGGATAAATTTCTTTAAATTCTTTTCTTTCCTCATCAGTTTCTAAATTCTCATAAGGTTTTATTAAGTTTCTATTTATATTAACTAGCATTACTGCTAATTTTACTTCTTCTTGATTTCTAGAATTTTCTGTTGGTAATTTATTTGTTTTATGTTCTTCCATCCACTTTTTTATTTCCATAACTTGTTTTAACATTAATGGCATATTGTTATCAATTTTTTCTATAATATTATTAACTTCTAAATATACTTTATCGTTTTTGTTATTAACAGTTTCAAGATATTTTCTTAATTTTTCTAAATTTTTTGCAAGATTTTTTTCTTCTTCATCTTTTGAATCAATACTTGGTGGTTCTTTAGCATTTTTTCTTTCCTTCCATTCAAGTATTTCTCTTGCTTTATTAATAATAGATTCATCTTTTATTTTATTAATTTCATTCATGATTAATTTTAATTCTTCATAATAATTATCTTTATCTATGTAATCATACGGTCTTAATAAATATAATTTTATGTCTTTTAAACGTTTGGCTAAAATTCTTTCTTCATTATTATTTGAATTTATATTTGGAAAATTTAATTTATTTTCTTCTTTAATCCAATTTAATATTTCTTTTGCTTCATTTAAATATTCTAAATTAGATTTGCTCATAAATATCTCCTATTCTGCTTTACTTACTTTTTTTCTAAAATCATCTCTCCAATACATTATTAAAGAAAATATTGTTGAAAGAATAGCTAAAATATATAAATAAATATCAAATTCAGGTAAAAGAGGTGTGCTATATTCTGGGTTATTTAATAATGGTTTATTCCACCAATTAATAATAAATGAACTTACCATTGCTAAATATATCATTACAGTAGATAATTTTCCGTACCATCTACTTGAAACTACTAAATCTTTTCCATAAAGAAAAGACGCACCAGATATCATTAGAATTTCTTTTACAAATATTATTACCAATATCCATAATGGAATAATATCTTGAAATACTAGTGTAACTAGTAATGATACTTGCGTCGCTTTGTCTGCAAGAGGGTCTATTAATTTTCCAAAATTTGATATAAGTCCAAATTTTCTAGCAATAATTCCATCAAGTATATCTGTTAAACCTGATATTGTAAGTAATATTATCGCTAAAATATAATTTTCTGATAATAATGAAATTACTATAAATGGAATTAGTACAAATCTTGATACTGTTAATATATTTGGAATATATTTTTTCATTAGCCCCTCCTACATTTACTATATATCTTTTATTTCAAATTTTAATGTATCATTTTCTACGTCTACTAAAATATTTTGACCGTTTAAGATTTCACCTTTTAATATTTTTTCTGATATTTCATCTTCTATATATCTTTGTATTGCTCTTCTTAATGGTCTTGCACCATATTTTAAGTCTGTTCCTTTTGATAATACAAATTGTTTTGCTCCTTCTGTTAAGTTTAAAGTTATATTTTTATCATTTAATGCATTTTTTGTATCTTGTAGCATTAATTCTACAATTTGCATTAATTGCTCATTATTTAAACTTTCAAATACAACAATTTCGTCTACTCTATTTAAAAATTCTGGTCTAAATACTTCTTTTAAAGAGTTTTCAATTTTATTTTTATCAACTGTTTGTCTTCCAAATCCTATTGAATTTGTATTTGTGTTTGATCCAGCATTTGATGTCATAATTATTATTGTATTTTCAAAACTTACTGTATTTCCTTGTGAATCTGTAAGTTTTCCATCGTCTAAAACTTGTAATAATATATTAAATACGTCTGGATGTGCTTTTTCTATTTCATCTAATAAAATTATAGAATATGGTTTTCTTTTTACTTTTTCTGTTAGTTGACCTGCATCATCATAACCAACATATCCTGGAGGTGATCCAATTAATTTAGAAGTTGAATGACTTTCCATGTATTCAGACATATCAACTCTTATTATTGAATCTTCTGAGCCAAACATTTCATAAGCTAATGTTTTTGCAAGTTGAGTTTTACCAACACCTGTTGGCCCAACAAATATAAATGATGGTGGTCTTTTAGTTGTTTTTAAACCTGCTCTATTTCTTCTTATTGCTCTTGAAACTGCTGCAACCGCTTCATTTTGTCCTATTATTTTTTTATGAAGATTTTCTTCTAAGTTTAATAATTTAACTGTTTCTTCTTCTGTTATTTTTGTTACAGGAATTTTAGTCCAACTTTCAATTACTTCTGCTATATCTTGAATTGTTAATTGTTTTAATTTTAATGTTGAATTTAGTTTATTTATATTTTCTATTAATTGACATTCTCTTGTTTTTAAGTCTGCTGCTTTTTGATAATCTTCTGTTGAGTCTGCTTGTGCTGCTTCTTCTTTTTGTTCTTGTACAGTTTTTAATTCATTTTTTAATATTTCTAGTTTATATAGTGCTTTATTGTTTAAATTTATTCTTGAACATGCTTCGTCTAAAATATCTATTGCTTTATCTGGTAAAAATCTATCATGTATATATTTTTCAGACATTATAACTGTTTGTTTTATTACATCATTTGATATTTTTACTTTGTGAAAATCTTCATAGTATTTTTTAATTCCTTCTAGTATATTAATTGTGTCTTCAATATTAGGCTCGTCAACTAAAACACTTTGAAATCTTCTTTCTAATGCAGAGTCTTTTTCAATATATTTTCTATATTCTCTTAAAGTTGTTGTACCTATTAATTGGATTTCTCCATTTGCTAATGATGGTTTTAGGATATTTGCTGCATTCATAGAGTTTTCACTATCTCCTGCACCGATTATATTATGAATTTCATCTATTACTAAAATGATGTTTCCAAGAGATTTACATTCTTCTATAATTGATTTCATTCTTGCTTCAAATTGACCTCTAAATTGTGTTCCTGCAACTATTGAAGTCATATCTAATAAATATACTTCTTTATTTAATAATTTGGCTGGAACTTTTTTTTGTGCTATTTTTATTGCCAATGCTTGTGCTATTGCAGTTTTTCCAACACCCGGTTCTCCAATTAAACATGGATTATTTTTAGAACGTCTATTTAATATTTGTACTATTCTTTGTAGTTCTTTATCTCTACCTATTACTGCATCTAATTCGTTGTTTTTTGCTTTGTTTGTAAGGTTTGTTCCATATATGTCTAATACTCTTTTTTTCTTTTCTTTTTGTTTTTTTTCTACTCTAACTTTTTTATTGCTTCCTGAATTATTTATTTCTTCTCCATTTATTTCATTTTTATTGTTTTCAGAAAACATATTTCCAAGCAATGCTCCTAATGATATTCCGTTTCCATTATCTAGGTTTTCTATTTCTATATCTTGATTTTTTAAGTTTTCACTAATGTCATTAAACATTGATTCAAATTGATTTGACATGTCTTCTAAATTTATATTATCGCCTTCTAATATGGTTGCTTGTTTTGCCATAACATCTAATGGATTTATTCCTTTTTGTTTAGCACAGTTATAGCAATAGCCTACCATTTCGTTTGGTTTATCTTCTGATATTTTATTTGTGAATATTATTGCAGTATTTTTTTTGCAAACTGAACATAACATATTGTTTTTTTCTCCTAACTTTTTTAAAATTTTTTATATTTATATTTTATTCTATACATTATATAGTTTTTACTTAACTCTAAATATAATACACCATAATCTAGTTTTAGTCAAGAAAAGAGTTGAAAAATTAACATTTTTTTGCTTATTTTTATTGACAAATACCTAAATAAAAATTTATAATAAATTTACCTTTCGCTTAAAGGTGGAAAGGAGGCATACATAAATTATGCGAAACCTCATGAAATTGTTAGCACTTATTATTGTTTACATAGTTTTAAGTGATAAAAAAGACTAACAAGTAGAAAATACCAGGAACTACAACTTCCTGGTATTTTTTTATTGCATACACATTTTTGCGAAACCTTTATGCAATATTGCTATTAATATTATATAACTTTTGGTATTAAATGTCAATATTTTTATTGAAAAATTAACTTTTCTTTGCTATAATATAAGAAGAAACTTTTTATATAAAAAAATTAGGAGTTTTTATGGATTCAAGAAAATTGTTATTTATTTTAATTGGTATAATATGTGTAATTTCAATAATTTTTGCTATTTATTCTCAATTTAATATTCCTTCACCTAATATTATTTCTCAAAATAATATTAAGACTGATGAAATTAATGAGTATGATTTAGTAAATAATTTTTCAAATATATTTTTAAATAGTATTAATTATCAAGGTATTAATGTTTCTTCAATTAATAAAAAAGATAATAGTAAAGATTTAGTTTATACCTCTTATGAAATTGCTGAACAAATTCCTAGTAAATATAGTATTAATGCTAAAATTCCATATATTAATATAAATAATCCTATGGCTAATACTATTAATAATTCTATTGATACTACTTTTAAGAATAAAATTAGTGATATAATTGCTCAATCTAATAATTATAATAATCAATTATATGACGTTCAATATATGGCTTATATTAATTCAAATATTTTATCATTGGTTATTAAGGCTACTCTAAAAATGGGAGATTCTGCTCAAAGGGTTTTAGTTCAAACTTATAATTATAATTTAACTACAAATGAGCAAGTAAAATTTGATGAGATTTTATCTTTAAAAGGTGTATCTAAAAATTTTGCAAGTAAAAAGATTAAAGATGCTATTATTAAAGCAGATACCGCTTCTCAGTCTATAAAAGATTTAGGTTATACTGCTGTTTTTATAAGAGATTTAAATAGTGATATTTATAATATTGATAATACTTCTATTTTCTTTTTGGGTGAAAATGGTGTATTATATGTTATTTATCCTTATGGTAATAGTAATGCTACTTCTGAAATGGATGTAATTGTGTTTTAAATTTTTTTATATTTCTCTTGTAAAAATAGTAAATTCGTGGTAAACTTTATGTTATGTAAGAAAATTAACCTTTTTGTATACAATAAAAGAAAGGATGTTATTAAAATGATAGATATAAAATTTTTAAGAGAAAATCCAGAAAAAGTAAAAGAAAACATTAAAAAGAAATTTCAAGACCATAAACTTCCATTAGTTGATGAAGTTATGGAATTAGACAAAAAAAATAGAGAATTAACTGTACATGGTGATGAACTTAGAATGAACCGTAATAATTTAAGTTCTAAAATTGGTTCTCTTATGAAAGAAGGAAATAAAGAAGAAGCAGAAAAAATAAAACTTGAAGTAAATAAAATTAATGAAGAATTAGTAGAAAATGAAAAATTAGAAGAAGAATATGCAGAAAAAATAAAAGAAATTATGATGAAAATACCAAACATTATAGATGATTCTGTTCCAATTGGAAAAGATGATTCTCAAAATGTTGAAGTACAAAAATTTGGAGATCCTGTTGTTCCAAATTATGAAATTCCTTATCATACAGACATTATTGAAAAATTATCTGGAATAGATTTAGATTCAGCACGTAGAGTTGCTGGAAATGGTTTTTATTATTTAATGGGAAATATAGCAAGATTACATTCTGCTGTTCTTACTTATGCAAGAGATTTTATGATTAATAAAGGTTTTACTTATGTAATACCACCATATATGATTAGAAGTGATGTTGTTACTGGTGTTATGAGTTTTGAAGAAATGGACGCAATGATGTATAAAATTGAGGGTGAAGATTTATATTTAATAGGAACAAGTGAACACTCTATGATTGGAAAATTTAAAGGTCAACTTCTTCAAAAATCAGATTTACCATATACAATGACATCTTATTCACCTTGTTTTAGAAAAGAAAAAGGTGCACACGGAATTGAAGAAAGAGGAATTTACCGTATACATCAATTTGAAAAACAAGAAATGATAGTTGTTTGTGAGCCAGAAGATAGTTATGACTGGTATAATAAAATGTGGAGTTATACTGTTGAATTATTTAGAAGTTTAGATATTCCTGTACGTACTTTAGAATGTTGTTCAGGAGATTTAGCAGATTTAAAAGCAAAAAGTGTTGACGTTGAAGCTTGGAGCCCTAGACAGAAAAAATATTTTGAGGTTGGAAGTTGTTCTAATTTAACAGATGCTCAAAGTAGACGTTTAGGTATTCGTATTAAAGGTGAAAAAGGAAATTATTTTGCTCATACTTTAAATAATACAGTTATTGCCCCTCCTCGTATGTTAATTGCTTTAATTGAAAATAATTATAACGAAGATGGAAGTATAACTATTCCAGAAGTTTTAAGACCATATATGGGCGGACTAGAAGTTATAAAATAAGGAGTTAATTTATGAACCTTCATAATTCAAAATTTGAAATATCAGCAGTAGGTCCAAAGCAATACCCTAATAATAATTTGCCTGAAATCGTTTTAGCAGGTAAATCTAATGTTGGGAAATCTTCTTTTATTAATACTTTATTAAATAGAAAAAATTTAGCTAGAACGAGTAGTGAACCCGGAAAAACAAGACAAATTAATTTTTATAATATAGATTCTACATTTTATTTTGTAGATTTACCTGGATATGGTTATAGCAAAATGTCTCATCAAGAGCAAGAAAAAGTTGGAAAATTTATTGAAGAATATCTTTTTTCAAGAAAAGAAATAGAATTAATTGTTCAAATTATTGATATTAGGCACAAACCAACTGAAAATGATATTCTTATGTTAGATTTTATTAAAAGTACTGGCATTCCATATATCATAATTGCAAATAAAGCTGATAAAATTGCTATAACTAAGGTTGATTCTTATATAGAAGATTTAAAGAAAGAATTAAATATTAATTTAGATAATATTATTTTTCCTTTTTCTTCTGAAAGAAAAATTTACACAGAAACTGTTTGGAACATTTTAAGGAGGTATTTGAATTGAAATTAGCATCTGATGACGAAAAACTAGCAGAATGTAAAGTTTTAATATTATACATATTAAACAAAATACAAAAACCTGTTACAAGTATTGTACTTTTTCAATTAGTATTATCCATAGACGATATGAACTACTTTTATTTTCAACAGTTTTTATTAGATTTAATGGAAAATAAATATATTACTGAAATTATACGAGAAAATGAAAAATTATATAAAATTACTCAGTCAGGAATAAAAACTTTGGAATTAACTAACGATATTTTACCTGGAATTAAAAAATTAGCAATTGATAATAAAATTAAACCTGAATTAAATGAAATTGAAAATTCTATTTCTATTACTTCTGAGTTTGAGCCTTTTGGTTTAAAAGAATTTATTGTTACTTGCAAGATTATTGAAAATAGCTCTACTATTTTTGAAGTAAAAACAATTGCAACTGATTGTGAACAGGCAAAAAAGATTACAGAAAATTGGAAGAAAAATTCAGAAAAAATATATCCACAAATTTTAGATTTACTAATTAAAGATGTCTGACAGTCCGAGAGACCGGGAATACCCGTGAGCGTGTCAGATTTATTTTGAAAAAAATACTACAAAAAATAGGCTTAAGTAGTTAAAAATAGTTTTTAGTAACTACATTTTACTTTATTTTTATTTTTTGTCTTACATATTCATATAAAATTACCCCTGTTGCAACAGAAGCATTTAAACTCTCTGTCTTACCTAGCATTGGAATTTTTACTAAATTATCTGCTACTTCTAAAACATCTTTTGAAACTCCATTTGCTTCATTTCCAATAACTATTGCATTTTTGTTTAAATTTATATCATAAAAATTATTATCTGTTTCTAATGATGTAGATAACAATTTAAATTTATGCTTTTTTATTTCTTTTAATGTTTGCACTAAATTTTCACTTTCAATTATATTAACTCTAAAAATTGCTCCCATTGTTGAACGAACAACCTTAGGGCTAAAAGCATCTGCTGTATTTTTTGAAACTATAATTTGTGTTAGCCCAACACTATCTACTGTTCTTAAAATTGTTCCTAAATTTCCCGGATCTTGTATTCCATCTAAAACTACAATTAAATCTTGTGAAAAATCTATATTTTTTTCGTTTTCATCCTTTTTTATAACTGCAAGTATTCCTTGTGGAGTAGTTGTATCTGTTATTAAATTATATATTTTTTCTGTAACATACACACAATTGTATTTTGCAATTTCATATAATAATTTTGCTTCAATTTCACCATTTTTAACACAATCTTCACATACTACAATTGTATCTATATTTGCATTTGCTTCAATTGCTTCTTCAATTATTTTTATTCCTTCAACTATATATTTATTAGTTAAGTTTCTAAATTTTTTATCTTTTAACTTTCTAATATCTTTTATAAGTTCATTATCTTTACTCGTTATTACTTGCATTTTCTAAAAACTCCTTTATCTCCTTTAACACTTCTAAATCGCCTGTTGTATTTAGTTTATAAGTTATATAAGGTTCTTTTGCAGCAGAAAATTGAATTTTATTTTTATATTTTTTTATTAATGAATCTACTATATCAAAATTAAATTTGTTATAGTCAAAATAAAATACAATATTTCTTTGCTTTTGAGTAATTTTTATAACATTTGCCTTCCTACATAATTGCTTAATTTCTGCAATTTTTAATAAATTCTCTGCTTCACTTGGAATGTCTCCATACCTATCTATCATTTCGTCTGTAATGTCTTGAATATCTTCTTTTGTCTTACATAAAGCAATATTTTGGTAAATATCTATCTTTTGACTGCCACTTTCTATATATTCATCTGGTATAAAACTTGAAACATTAATATCAATTTGAACATCAATTTCTTCTTGTACAGTTTCTCCTTGCATTTCTTTTACAACTTCATCTAATAACTTACAATAAGTATCGTAACCTACTTGGTCTATATGTCCATGCTGAACTTCACCTAATAAACTGCCTGCACCTCTAATTTCTAGGTCTCTCATTGCTATTTTAAAGCCTGAGCCAAATTCAGTAAATTCTTTTATTGCTTTTAATCTCTTATCTGCAACTTCTGATAATAGTTTGTCTCTTTTATAAGTTATATATGCATAACTTTGAATATTACTTCTTCCTACTCTACCACGAATTTGATATAACTGTGCTAAACCTAATCTATCTGCATTTTCTACAATTATAGTATTTGCATTTGGTATATCTATTCCAGATTCTAGAATAGTTGTACAAACTAAAACATTGATTTTTTGATTTATGAAGTCAAACATTATCTCTTCTAGTTCATTACCTGTCATTTTTCCATGTGCATAACCTACTTTTGCTTCTGGAACTAATCTTTGAACATCTAATGCTTTTTTTTGAATGTTTTCTACTCTATTATATAAATAAAAAACTTGACCTCCTCGTTCAATTTCCTTTAAAATTGCTTCTTGAATTACGTCTTCATCATATTCTAATACATAAGTTTGTACAGGTTTTCTATTCTGTGGTGGCTCATATATAACAGACATATCTCTTACTCCAACAATTGACATGTGTAATGTTCTTGGAATTGGAGTTGCTGTCATTGTTAATACATCTACACTATTTTTTAACTCTTTTATTTTTTCTTTATCTTTAACGCCAAATCTATGCTCTTCATCTATTATTAATAACCCTAAATCTTTAAATTCAACGTCTTTACTTAATATTCTATGTGTTCCTATAACAATATCTACTTCTCCTAATTTTAAATTTTTTACTATATTTTCTTGCTCTTTTTTTGTTCTAAATCTATTAAGTAATTCAATTTTTATAGGGTAATCTTTCATTCTTTCTTTAAAAGTTTGATATTGTTGTTCTGCAAGTACAGTAGTTGGAACTAAATATGCAACTTGCTTTTGGTCCATACATGCTTTAAATGCACCTCTTAATGCTACTTCTGTTTTTCCATAACCAACATCTCCGCAAAGTAATCTATCCATAGGTTTTTGTTGTTCCATATCTTTCTTTACTTCTTCAATACATCTTAATTGGTCATCTGTTTCTGTATATGGAAAACTATCTTCAAATTCTTTTTGCCATGGTGTATCTGGACTAAACGCATAACCTTTAACTTTTTGACGTTTTGCATACAATTCTATTAAATTTCTTGCTACTTCTCTTAAATTAGATTTTACTTTTGCTTTTGTATGCTCCCATTCTTTACTTCCTAACCTATTTAATTTAATGTCTGCTTCTCCTGCACCTATATATTTTCTAATATTATCTAATGCGTTTGTTGGAATGTATAAAATGTCATCATCTCTATATTTTATTTTTATATAATCCTTAACAATTCCATCTGCTTTTATAGTATTTACACCAATAAAAATTCCTATTCCATGTGTTTTATGAACTATATAATCTCCTACTTTTAAGTCTGCAAATACTATTTTTTCACTTTGATTAAATGTTGCATTTGATTTTTTTCTTTTTCTTGTTTCTTTATTAAATAATTCTTCTCCTGAAATTACCATTAAATTCATATCAAATGCTTCAAAACCTGTTGAAAGTAAGCCAGGAGTTACTATTACTTTTCCTGTTTCTATTTGTTTATCTAATTTTTCAATATATTTATGTGGAATTTCGTTTTCTAATAGCAACAAAGAAACTTTTTTTGCATTTTCTTCGTTTCCACCTAATATTATTATTCTTTTTTCGGCATCTACTGCATTTATTATTTCTTCTAATAATAATTCCATACTGTTTTTTGTGTAATTTATTTCCCTAAATGTAAAGTTATATGTATTTATTTTATTAGATACAATATCATTTTTTTCTAGATATGTTATTTGTTGTTTTTTTAAAATATCCTCTATATCAAGATATTCATACATTTCTTGTAATATATTTGGTATTATTTTTTCTTTTTCTACTAATGTTTTTATTACAAGTTTGTTATCGTTTATAATGTTTTCTGACCTTGCTTTTAATTTTCCTTCTTCATCTAAAAATATTAAATATTTATCTTGTAGATAGCTTAATAAATTCGCTTTTTTTGAGTAAAAGCTATTAAAGTATTTATCTATTTTTCCTTCAAAGTTTCCATTTGATATTTGTTCTAAATCTTCTAATAATTGTTCGTTTTCTTGATATTTTTCTTTAATTTTTTCGCATACTTTTTCTATGTTTTTTTCTAAGATGTATTCATGTGCAGGATATATTTTTACTTCTTTTATATTTTCTATTGACCTTTGCGATGATATATTAAATATTCTTATAGAATCTACTTCGTCTCCCCAAAATTCTACTCTTATTCCTTTAGTGTTAGATATTGATATATCTACTATTCCACCTCTAATACTGAATTGCCCTCTACCCTCTATTAATTCTGCTCTTTCATACCCTAAATTTATTAATTTTTCTTTTAGTTCTTCTAAATTAAAAGATTTTTGTTCTTTAAATTCTAATATGTCTTTATATAAAATTTCTTTTGGTATTATTGGTTGCATTATTGCTTCTATTGTTGTTACTACTATTTCTGCTTTTTCTATATATATTCTATTTATTGCTTCTATTCTTTCGTATAAAAGGTCTTTGCTTTCTGATATATAGTCATAAGTTACTATTTCTTTTTTTGGTATATATACAACATTTTCATTAAAATATTTTAAGTCTTCTATTAATTTTTTTGCTTGTATTTCATTGTATGTAATTATACATACTGGTCTTTTTGTTGCTTCTTTTGCTAGGTTTATTATACATGTTTTTGATACGTCAGTTAAGCCCAATATTGTTATTGGGCTTATTTTATTTTTTATATTTTCTATGTATTCTTTTGCTTTTTCATTTTCTGAAAATATTTTTATAATAGAATTCACTTTTATCCCTCTTTTTCATTCTTCTATTATACACTATTTTTGGGAAATTTACTATATTTTTTATGAATTTATTTTTATGTTTTGATATTTAATTTTCATTTGTACGTGCATTTTTATATTGATATACAACCTTTCCAAATTTAAATTCATTAAATTTCTTTTGAATTTCAATAATAAAAATAGGAGAAATTGAAATTAAAGCAGTATATAACCATTGAATAGGAGTTAATTGTACTAACTTAAATACTTCTGCAACACTTGGTATGCAAACCACTCCAACTTGTAATACTGTTCCTAATAAAAAAGCACCAATTAAGTATTTATTATTAAATATTCCTGTTTTAAATAAAGATTCGTCAGATTTTATATTAAAACAATGTACCAATTCAAGCATTCCTAATGAAACAAAAGCCATAGTTCTACCAACTTCTAAACCATATAAATTATTACCTAAACTAAATGCAAATAATGTTAAAATTCCAAGCATTGTTCCTTCTACAAATATTTTACCCCATAAACCATCTGCAAAAATTCCTTTTTTAGAATCTCTTGGCTTTTTATTCATAATATCTTTATCAGGCTTTTCCATACCTAATGCTATTGCGGGAATTGAATCTGTAACTAAGTTTATCCATAATAATTGTATAGCAAGTAATGGAGATTTTAAACCTAATATTAAACCTATAAAAATTGTTACAATTTCGCCAATATTTGTAGATATTAAAAAATGTATTGATTTTTTTATATTATCAAATATGTTTCTACCTTGTTTTACTGCTTTTACAATTGTTACAAAATTATCGTCTGTTAAAATCATATCAGAAGCATTTTTAGCAACATCTGTACCATTTAAGCCCATAGAAATTCCTATATCTGCATTTTTTAGTGCAGGTGCATCATTTACACCATCTCCTGTCATTGCAACTACTGCACCTGTTGACCTAAATGCTTTTACAATTCTTACCTTATGCTCTGGCGATACTCTTGCAAATACACTATAATTCATTATATTTTTCTCTAATTCCTTTTGAGGTATTTTATCTAATTCTTTTCCAGTAATTGCTAATGTTTTTTTAGTTAAAATACCTAAATCAGTTGCTATTGCTTTTGCAGTTGCAATATGGTCCCCTGTTATCATTACTGTTTTTATTCCAGCGTTTTTACATATTTCAATAGATTCTTTTACACCTTCTCTTGGTGGGTCTATCATTCCAATTAAACCAACAAATATTAAATTCTTTTCTAAATTTTCAGATGTTATATTATTAGGTAATACATCTAAATCTAAATATGCTATTGCAAGTACTCTTAATGCTCTATCTGCCATATTATTATTTTGATAATTTATGCTATTTTCAATGCTTTCTGTTAGATTTTCTATTTTTCCTAAATTGTAATATTTAGTACATCTATTTAATAATACATCTGGTGCACCTTTTGTAATTATTCTATACTTATTTCCTATTTTATGTATTGTTGACATCATCTTTCTTGTAGAATCAAATGGAATTTCAGATACTCTTTCCATTTCTTTATATAATATTTCTTTATTTTCTCCATAATTTAAAGCCTCATTTACTAATGCAATTTCTGTTGCCTCTCCTAAAATTGAATTTCCGCTTATACTGCAATCTGTACACATTGTTGCAAGTTGTAAAATAAATTTTTTATTATCTCTATCATTAATTTTTTGATTATAGTTTGTAATTTCAACAACCTTCATTTTATTTTGTGTTAGGGTACCTGTTTTATCTGAACATATTACACTACTGCTACCTAAGGTTTCAACTGCTGGTAATTTTCTTATTATAGCATTTTGTTTAGCCATTTTTGTAACTCCAATTGATAACATTATTGTTACTATTGCAGGTAATCCTTCTGGAATTGCTGCAACTGCAAGTCCAATTGATGTCATAAACATTTCTGATATTTCAATATGTTTTATTATTCCTATTAGAAAAATTGCTATACATATAACTAAACATACTATTCCTAATATTTTTCCAACTTCTTCTAATTTCTTTTGAATTGGAGTTTGAGGTGCATCGTCTGTAATTATCATTTTTGCAATACTTCCAACTTTGGTATTCATACCTGTTTCTGTTATAATAGCCTCTGCATGTCCATTTGTTACTATTGTTGTAGAAAATGCACAATTTACCATATCTCCTATTGCTACATCTTTTTTTACTATTACATCTGCATCTTTATTTACTGCCAAAGTTTCACCTGTTAAAGCAGATTCTTCTATTTTTAAATTATATGATTTTATTAATCTACAATCTGCTGGAACAAAATTCCCTGCTTCTAAAATTAATATATCTCCCGGAACTACTTCTGTACTTTTTATTTGAAAAATTTTACCATCTCTTTTTACCATTGCCATTGGTGCAGACATTTTCTTTAATGCTTCCAAAGATTTTTCTGCTTTATTTTCTTGAATTAGTCCCATTATTGCATTGAAAACAACTATTGCAATTATTATTATAGAATCTATATAATCATTTTCTCCCTGTAATTTTGTTACTACTGCTGATATTATTGATGCTATAATTAAAATTATAATCATAAAATCATTAAACTGTTTTATAAATTTTATAAAAATACTTTCTTTTTTCTTATCTTGTAGTTTGTTTTCTCCATATTTTTTTAATCTTTCTTTTGCCTCCTCATTTGTAATTCCTAAATTTAAGTTTGTTTTTTGTTCTTTTCTAACTTGTTCTATCGAATAAGTATGCCACATAAAAATCTCTCCTTTGCAAAATATTTTAATAACTCACTGCATAAGTTTAATATATTTAATAATATATATGCTTGTACTTTTTTATATATGCAAAGAAAAGAAAAACCAGTCTAAAAAGACTGGTAAAATATTTTATATTTCTCATTTAATTCTATAATCATAAGCATTAGCAAAATCTGCTGTTGTATCTATTTTTAATGTTGCAGAAGCACCTGGTTGTAAAGTATCTAAGTAACCTTCTATTTCTGTTAAAACATTTCCATTTTTATCTATAATTTCTAGATAAATTGGTTCATCTCCTCTTTTTTCTGATGTTGTATTAGTTATTGTTGCTCTAAATGCAGTTAAATTTCCTTTTTCTGTTAATGTAATATTACTTATTTCATAACCATTAGATTTTTTAGTTTCTGCTAATTTGCTACTTGTGTTAACTCTTGTTCCATCTTCCATTCTTTCAACAAACTCTTCTTTAACGTAATTATCTTCTTGTGTATTTCCTGCATTTTGGCCTTCATTAGCATTTTTGTTTCTTGAAATAACAATAACTACAACTAATATTATAACCATTATTGCTATAATAGCTCCAATTACTATTGCCTCATTTTTCTTCATTAGGCTCTTACCTTTTTTCATTTGATTCCCTCCTCATATTTTTTTATTATACTATCACAAGTATTTGTTTTTTTCAAGTATTTTTTATAAATATTTAATGTTTTTTGTAACATGTTTTTTTATTTTACATAATTTGTATAGAGGTGATTTTTTATGTCTTTTACATATTTATTTTTGGCTTTATCTCTTAGTATAGATTCAATTGGTATAGGCATAACTTATGGTTTACGAAATACTTATATTCCACTTTTAAGTAAATTGATTTTGTTTTTAATTTCTGTTATTTTTACTACTATTGCTTTATTATTAGGTAATTTAATAACTTATATCTTACCTGATAATATTGCAAATTATATTGGTTCTTTTATTTTGGTTTTTATTGGTTTTTGGATATTATTCCAAATTTTCCATAGTTCTAAGAATGATAATGTAAATTTAGAAAATATTAATAAAGATAAGATTTATACTTTATTTATTAAATTTCTAGGAATTACTATACAAATTATTAAACATCCTAATTCTTCTGATTTTGATAATTCTAAAATTATTGATTTTAGAGAAGCATTTTTTTTAGGTATTGCTTTATCAATAGATTCTATTTCTGTTTCTATTGGTAGTGGTATTACTGGTATGAATTCCTTTTTATTTCCACTATTGGTTGCTACTTTTCATATTGCTTTTTTATTTTTAGGTTCTTTTCTTGGTAAAAAGATTAGTGGTATTAATTTGATTCCTGATTATATTTGTAATGTGATTTCTGGTGTGTTACTTGTTTTAATTGGGGTAAGTAGGTTATTTATTTAGTCACTACGTTATTTTATTGGGCGGTTACTCTATCATCTTAACCTCTTCACCATTATACTTAACACTAACAATTTTAATCCAAGCGTAAGTATTATAATAGTACGAATTTTCATCATCAGATTTATAATGAGTATATGCCTTTACGTGCAAGGTCATATAATCACTTGAATAATCAGAACAACGTATAGTAAAAGTGCCCTCTTTAGTACCGTGTTGTATCCACCACGATTTTAGACACGCCTTGGGTGTTGTAAACTTTTATGTACGCATCTTTAATCTTATATTGGATAACATATTCCCAGCCATCTTCGGCACTTAGTAACTCCAAGCCCAAACTAGTATAGAAATAATCGAAACTACCACCGGGTATAGTACTTCCAACTTCCCATCCATTGGTGCGGTTTTGACCATGTATCCATTTTATCGGCGCTCCTATAGCTCTTTTATAGTATTTCCAAACTGCAAATAGTTTTAAATCATTGTTAGCCGAATATGAAGCACCTGAAGCATATTCTGCACTAGTAGCATTCTTATTTGTTGACCAACCTAAAAATTCATAATATCCTCTATTTGGGTCGGTTTTCGTAGGAATATCTGTGCTTAAATTAATACTTTGTCCATATTTTTTTGTTTGTTGTGCAGGTTCTCCTGTTCCTCCGTTCGCATCATATGTTATCGTATATATTTTTTCTGTTTTAGTTGCTGTTGCTGTTAATGTCATGGCTTTTGCTGGCATTTTTATAGTTGTATTTTGTGTTGTTTGATTTGCTAATGCAGCTGTATCACTACTTGTCCATTGACTCCATGTTATAGTGTATCCTGTTAAATTTTCTAATGTTGCTTTTATTGATACATCCTGGCCTACTTTATATTTTCCTCCTCCTTCTACTTTTGATATTCCAGTACCCTTTGTTAATGTTAATTGATATTGAGCTCTTGTATAATATAAATCTATTGTTGTATTTCCTTGTATTTTTGTTGTAGCAGTTGTTGCTGTTCCAACCTTACCATAACTATATGTTCCATAAGTTATTGATGTTTTGTAATTTTCTAATGTTATTGTTGTATCATATGCTATACTTTTTGTTTCTGTTGTTTGTTTTGTATAACCTGTATCATTTGCGTTTTCTAGATAATGATTTATGGTTAATGTTTGTGTATTTGCTGTCCAATGCGCATATAATGTCTTACTTGCTGTCGCTGTTGTTTGATCTGTTTCTTTTGAATCTCCACTTGCTGCTGTATACCATCCATCAAATGCATATCCTGTTCTTGTTGGTATTGGTAAAGTTCCATATTTTGTATCTTTTATTACTGTTCTACTTCCTTCTGTTACAGTTCCTCCTTTTGCATCAAATGTTATTGTATATCCTGTTACTGTTACACTTCCTGTTCCTACTTTCTCATTTCCTGCTTTATCTATTGCTTTTATAGATACCGTATATGTTCCTGGTGCACTTACTGTAAATTGATTTGAATTTTGATAGGTACCTCCATTTATATTATATTGTTTTGTGTTTACTCCTGCTATTCCTGTGTTTGCTGCTCCTTGGCTTGCTGTATCATTTACTGTTCCTGATACTGTTATTGTTGCTCCACTTACTGCTCCTGTTACATCTTTTACAGTTGGTGGTTCATTATCTACATTTTGTATATTTGTTGCTGTTGTTTCGAATGTGTTTGTTCCATCATTATATCTTGCTTTTATTGATG
>CANRES010000028.1 GCA_947629625.1 uncultured Clostridia bacterium
ATATATTAAAATATTAAATTAAAAACCGGACATTTCTGAAAATTATATCCGGACATTTCTGAAAACTTTTAACATTTTATGTAAAAACATTGACAATAGACATAAAAAAGAGTATAATTATGTATAGTAGTGAAAACAAAAGAAAAACTATGCATAACAAAAATCATAGGAATGAGGTGCATGTAATGGAGAGATTACAAGGAAAACATTTCAGCATAACAGACCCAAATGAAGTAAACACAGTAATATATAAAATAAATAAAACAGAAAAAGAATTCTTAAAAGACTCACCAAAATACACAGTAGAAAGACTAGAATATATGGAAGAAATAAGAAGTGAGGGCAAAAAGAAAACTTTTTTCATTGATGAACCATCAAACGAAGGAGATTCATTAGTAATACTATCATTTGGAAAAGAAAGAGTAGTAGTAAATACAGGACTATTACAAGACGATAAAGTAAAAATATCAAAAAAACCAATTCCAATAAAATTTAACGAACTATATTCAGAAGAAGAAACAGAATATAAAGACTTTTCATACACACCAAATTTAAAAAGACCAATATCAATAATTGACCCAGAAACAACAGAAGAAATAAAACCAGTATTATATTTTGATGAAAAAACAAATGAGATAAAAGGAAAATGTAAATTAAAACCATACAAATCATATTTCGCATTTGAAATAAGAGAAGATACTTAAATTAAGGGAGGATATTAATAATGGGTAAAAAAGAACAGACAAATGGAGGTTCAAAAAATTTAAAATTAGTAATAGGTGAGTTCACAACAGACGAAAACGAAAAAATAACAATGCCACCAGAACACGCAAAACAATTACAAATCGCAAATGAAAAAAATTTAGAAAATAATTTTATAGAAATAGATCTAGTAGACTATGATATAGAAATAAATGAAAAAGGTGAAATTATAAGAAAAGCAAAAGATGGAAAAGTACTTACAACTTCAAAAAACAAGACAGATAAAGAAGTTGAAGCAAGATAAAAAACCAAAGAGTAGGTGAATTTTATGGGATATAAGTTAAAAGCAGCAATAAGAAAAAACAAAACTAATTTAATAATATATACAGTGCTATGGTTAATATTTACTATAGCACTAATTATGCCTTTATCACATAGTATTACAAAAGCCCAATTAAGTGGAACTTCAATGTTTACAGAAATGTTTACTGCATATAATGATTTTGGTAAAATACTTAGTGAAACATTAATGCCAGAATATATAGGGCAATTTGGAAAAACATTACTAATATTTACAGTAATATTTTTAATATTAGTAATAATTTCATTAAGTAAATCAAAAGGAAATGAATATAAAGATATAGAGCATGGATCAAGCGACTGGTGTGAAGGCGGAGAACAATATTCAATATTAAGCAATAAAAGTGGAATAATCCTTGCAGAAAATAATTTTTTACCAGTAGATAAAAGAGGAAATGTAAACGTATTAATAGTTGGACGGTTCAGGTTCTGGTAAATCTGCATCATATTCAATACCAAATGCTTGTCAAATGTTAGGTTCATATATATTTACAGATCCAAAAGGAGAATTGTACGATAGAACAGCAGGATATTTGAAAAAAAATGGATATGAAATAAAAGTATTAAACCTAGTAAGACCACAATTTAGTGATGGATATAACCCTTTAATGCACATATCAAGTGAATTAGACGTAGATGTTATAGCAAATACGATAGTAAAAGGGCAAGGAACAGAAAAATCTTCTGATCCATATTGGGATGATATGTCAGAAATGCTATTAAAAGCATTAATATACTATTTAATTGCAACAAGACCAGAAGAAGAACAAAACTTAGCAAGTTGTGCAGAACTTGTAAGAGCAGCAAACAATAATAATGGTGGAAACCTATTAACAGAATTAATAAACCAACTACCTTATGACCATCCTGCGAGAATGTATTATAAATCAATAGAAATAGCATCAGATAAAACATATAGTTCAATACTAAGTTCATTACAATCAAAACTAGGAAAATTCGACTCAAAAGAAATAGCAGAACTTACATCAACAGATACAATAAACTTTGAAGATATAGCAAAAAAGAAAACAGCAGTATATGTAATATCATCAGATACACATACGGCATATGACTTTTTACTAACAATATTCTTCTCACAAATGATACAACAACTATATGATTTTGCAGATAGAAATGGTGGAAAATTACCAGTACCTACATATTTTATATTAGACGAGTTTGCAAATATAGGAAGAATACCAGATTTTGATAAAAAAATATCAACAAGTAGAAGTAGAAAAATATCTTTTAGTGTTATATTACAAAACTTAGACCAATTAGAAGCGGTATATGAAAAATCTTATGAAACAATTATAGGAAACTGTGATACACACGTTTTCTTAGGAAGTAACTCACAAAAAACAGTTGAATACTTCTCAAAAGCATTAGGTGAAAAAACAATATCAAGAGATAGTGTATCAATAAGCAAAGATAGAGAAAATAAAAGACAAGGAAAAAGTTTATCAGACCAAATAATGGCAAGAGCATTATTAACACCAGACGAATTAAGAAGAATGGATAATGACGAATGTATCATATACGAAAAAGGTTTAAAACCAATAAAAGCAAGAAAATATTACTATTTTAAACATCCAATAGCAAGAAAACTACAAGAATGTGAAATAAGCCATAATGATATAGGAGAAATAGATAGAGGAGTATGGAGAAAATATAATCCATATAACCCATACACAGAAGAAACAAAAGAAAATAAGAAGGAAGACTTAAAAATAGAATCATTAGACGACTTGTTTGAAGACGAAAAAGAAGAAATAGCACCAATTTTACCACAAGAAGAAATACATGCAGAAGAAACTGAAAAAGTAGATACTAATGTAGAACAAGACGAAGAAATGGATGTAGATTTACAAAAAGAATTAGAAGCAAAATTTGATGAATTATTTGGTTCAGTAGAAGATTAAAAATAAGGTATTATTAGATAAAATTTATTATCTAGTAATACCTATTTTTTTAATCTTTTTATTTACAATAACAAATGCTTATGATATAATCTGTTACAATAGGGGTGATAATAAGTAATGAACCAAATTCTAAGCACAGAAATAAGTAAAAATAAAACAAAAACTGGAACAATAGAAATAAAAAAAATATTAATATTTTTTGCAATAGTATTAATAATATTTGGTTTAGTATTGGTAATAAAAAATGCAATAAAAACATATCAAACAGCCAAAGATAATGTACAAGTAGAGCAAACTGCACCAGATGTTACAATAGACCAAGGAGACGAAGAAGTACAATTAACAATAAATCATGATAAACCAATAACAAAAATAATATATAATTGGAATGACGGACAAGATATAGAAATAAATGGAAATAATAGAACAAGAATAACACAAACAATAGAATTGCCAAATGGAACAAATACATTAACAGTAAGAATTGTAGATTCAATACAAAGCATAGCAACAATTCAAAAAGAATTTACAAAAGTTGAAGAAGACATTAACTTATCATTTACATTAGTAGATAACAAATTAAAAATTACAGCAACAGATCCAAATGAACTATCATATATAACATACAAATGGAATAGTCAAGAAGAAATGAGAGTAGATATAGAAGAAAATGCAGAAGATAAAACAAAATTAGAAGTAGAAATAGAAATACCAGAAGGACTAAACACCTTAACAGTTATGGCAACAAGTTCAACAGGAAAAAGAAAAACAAAAAAACAAGACATAGAAGGAGTAGCATCACCAAAAGTATCTATACAACAAGATGGAGAATATCTAATAATAAATGTAAAAGACGAAAACATAGTAACATTAATAAATTACACAATAACATATACACAAAAAGGATATGATCAACCATATAGAATAAACTTAACAGCACATGAGCCAGAATATTATAACGCAATAGAAGGATTATCTGTAAAAACAAATGAACAAAATCAAATAATAGAAGTAGAATATAGACAATTAATGGCAGAAAAAGGTGAAAATATATTATCATTAACCGCAGAAAATAAAAGAGATGCACAATCAAAGTACGAAGGCAAATGTACTAATCAGTAAAACGAAAGGAGACAAAATTCGTATATTCACATTATACGGTAAAAATAATGGAAATTGATTATATATTTATTGTAAAAATAATAGCATATTTCATACTTTATTCATTTATAGGCTGGGCAATAGAATCAATATATAAAAGCATTTTGCAAAGAAAATGGGTAAATACAGGCTTTTTAAATGGACCAATATGCCCAATATATGGAATAGGAGCATTAATAATGTTCTTATTCCTAAATAAATTGCATAACAATGTTTTTTTAGTGTTTATAGTAGGTTTTGTAGTATTATCAATATGGGAATATATAGTAGGATATTTTTTAGAAAAAATCTTCAAAACGAAATATTGGGATTATAGCCAAAACAAATTTAATATAAAAGGTAGAGTATGTTTATTTAACTCAATAGCATGGGGTGTATTGTCAGTTATATTTATACAAATTTTACATCCATATATAGCATCAAAAATAGATTTAATACCACAAAATATATTAATAATTATAGTAGCAATTTTATCAGCAATCATAGTAGGAGATTCTATACAAAGTGTAATTAAATTAAAAACATTAGATAAGAAACTAGAAAAATTAAAAGAATTAAACGAAACAATAAAAGAAAAACTAAAAGAATTAAACAAAGAACATTCAACAAATATACAAGAATTAGTTGAAAAACTACAAGAACAGCAACGAATATTAAAATATAAAGTGTTAAAACAAACAACAAGATTAAAGAAAGCATTTCCAACAATGAAATCTGAAAAAATAACAGAATTTTTAAGTCAAAAATTAGAAGAAATAAGAGAAATAAAAGATAGAATAAAATAAGGGAGAAAAGAAAATGGCTCAGGAAATATATATAATTGAAGATGAGAAAGAATTAATAAAGGAATTAAAAGAATTATACAAAGAAGAAAAAACATATATATTTAAAAGCATAAAAACAGAAGAATTAGAAATTGCATTACAGGACATACCAGCATTAATAATAATACATGAAGATAACATTAATTCAGATATAGTAGAATTATGCAATAAAATAAGAAACAATGAGGATAACAGTATAACACCAATAATAGTAATAACCTCAAACAGAGAAGATGAACATAGAATTAAAGTATTAGAAACGGCAGTAGAATACTATATAAAAAAACCAGTAAATAATACAGTATTATTTTATACAATAAAAAATATTATAAGACTAATGCACTCAAATAGAACAGTAAGCCCGTTAACAGGATTACCGGGAAATGTACAAATACAAGCAGAATTTAAGAAAAGAATATTAAAAAAAGAAGAATTTTCAATATTATATATAGACCTAGACCATTTCAAAGAATACAATGATACTTATGGATTTTCAAAAGGAGATGAAGTAATAAAATTAACAGCAAGATTAATAGCAAAAAACATACATAATCAAGAGTTAGATAACACCTTTATAGGTCATATTGGAGGAGATGACTTTATAGCAATAGTACCAAAAGAAGAACATGAAATTGTATGTCAAAATATAATTTGTGAATTTGATGCAAAAATACAAGACTACTTTTCAGAAGAAGATAAAAAAAGAGGATATTTAGAAGTACCAAATAGAAAAGGAGTAATAGAAGAAATACCATTAACATCAATATCAATAGGAGTTGTAGAAGTAGATAGAGGAAGATTTAAAAATACATTAGAAATAGGAGAAGTAGGAGCACAAGTAAAACATGTAGCAAAATCAATAATGGGAAGTTCTTATGCAGTAAACCGTAGAAAAACTAAATAAAGCAAAAGAGAAGGTGAAATAAAAACAGATGGAAATCTTATCTATAATTTTTATATTATTATTAATAATAATAGCATTAATTGTTTTAGCAATTATGCAAATAAAAATGGCAGGTATGAACATAAAAGACTTTTGGGATTTTGTACAAGCAAATGATTTATTAGATAGATTATACAATTTTTCAAAAAATTATGATAAATTAAACCCTCAACAACAATTGATTTTTTTAATGGAGGCTGAAAAAGTGTTTAATGCTTTTGATAAGGTTCCAAATACGTTGTGGGAAGAAGAATACAGTAAATACATAAAAGTTCTAGATACATACAAAGATATAAAATTATTAAGATGGGAGCAAAGTTAATGAATAGTGCAACAATATTAATTGTTGATGATGAATCAAGAATGAGAAAATTAATAAAAGATTTTTTAACAAAGAAAGATTATAAAATATTAGAAGCAGAAAATGGAGAAGAAGCATTAGAAATTTTTGAAAAAAATGAAAATCAAATTAATTTAGTCTTATTAGATGTAATGATGCCAAAATTAGATGGCTGGTCTGTATTAAGAAGAATAAGAGATAAATCTAATGTACCAGTAATAATGCTTACTGCAAGAGGAGAAGAACAAGATGAATTATTTGGATTTGAATTAGGTGTAGATGAATACATAACAAAACCATTTAGCCCTAAAATATTAGTAGCAAGAGTAGAAGCATTATTAAAAAGAACAATGGAAAATAAAAACAATGTAGAAAACTATGGAGGCATAGAAATAGACACAGATGGAAGGACAGTAAAAGTAGATAATAAGCCAGTAGAAATGAGTTTAAGAGAGTATGAATTATTAAAATACTTAGTAGATAATTCAAAAATAGCATTATCAAGAGAAAAAATATTAAATAATGTATGGAATTACGACTTCTATGGAGATTCAAGAACGATAGATAGCCACATAAAGAAAATACGTCATAAACTAGGAAAAAAAGGAAAATATATTCAAACAATAAGAGGAATAGGATATAAATTTGAGGTAAAAGAATGAATAAAAAATTATCTGTAAAAATGAAATTATTTTTAGTATTAGGTATAACAATATTAACAATAATTGCATTTTTAATTTTAGCCAATAACATAATTTTAGAAAAATATTACTTATATTCAAAAGAGCAAAAATTAATAAATGCATATAATTATATAAATAATTATTATAATAACCCAGAAGAAATAGAAAATAAACAATTAGAACTAGAAAAAATTGCAATAAGTAATAATTTCGATATATTAATAAAAGGAGAAAATAACATAAATATATATTCTTCAAATAGAGACTTTATTTCAAATATAGATAAAAATTTAAAATTATCAGATAGTAAAAATATACTATATTCAGATGAAAAAATAAATATTAAAAGAACAGCAAATTTTCCAAATGGTTTAACATACATATTACTTACAGCAGTTTTAGACAATGGATACATATTATATATAAGAATGCCAGTATCATTAATTCAAGAAAGTGTTAGTATATCAAATAGATTTTTATATTTAATAGGTGGAATAACATTAATAATAAGTGCGGTTGTAGCACTTGTAATAGCAAAAAAATTTACAAAACCAATAGCAGAACTAGAAGGAATAGCAAATAAAATGTCTAAATTAGATTTTAGCCAAAAATACATTGTAAAAGATACGGAAGACGAAATAAACAATTTAGGCAGAAGTATAAATACTATGTCAGACAAACTAGAAAAAACAATTACGGAATTACAAGAAACAAACATAGAACTAGAAAAAGATATAGAGAAAAAATCAAAAATAGACGAAATGAGAAAACAGTTTGTATCAGATGTATCACATGAATTAAAAACTCCAATAGCATTAATACAAGGCTATGCAGAAGGTTTAGTAGAAAATGTAGTAACAGATGAAGAAAGTAAAAATTTCTATGCAAATGTAATTTTAGATGAAGCAAATAAAATGGATGTCTTAGTTAAACAGTTGTTAGAATTAATGAAACTTGAATATGGAGATAGAGAATTTAATAACTCAAATTTTGATTTGGCGGAGTTAATAGAAGAAGCGGTAAGAAAATCTAAATTATTAATACAAGATAATAACATTCAAATAGAAATAAAATTAGATAAACAATTAAATGTATATGCAGATGTATTCTATATAGAACAAGTAGTAAATAACTATATAACAAATGCAATAAAATATGCAAAAGAAATAAATGGTGAGAAAAAATTAGTTATAAATAGTGAAATAAAAGAAAATGGAAAAGTAAGAATATCAGTATTTAATACGGGAGAAAACATAAAAAAAGAGGACTTAACAAGAATTTGGAATAGATTTTATAAAGTAGACGAAGCAAGAACAAGGTCAGATGGTGGAACAGGAATTGGCTTATCAATAGTAAAAGCAATAATGAAAAAGTATAATAATGACTTTGGGGTTATAAATAAAGAAAATGGAGTAGAATTTTATTTTGAATTAGATACAAAATCTAATTAACCCCTTCACTTATGCGAAAAAATATGATATTATAGATACTATAAAAAAAGAAAGAAGAAAAAATATGAAACTAATATCTTGGAATGTAAATGGAATAAGAGCAGTAATAAAAAAAGACTTTTGGGAATTCTTTAAAAAAGAAAATGCAGATATTTTTTGCATACAAGAAACAAAAATGCAAGAAGGACAAGCAGAAATATCTGTTGAAGGATATGAGCAATATTGGAATAGTGCAGAAAAAAAAGGATATTCAGGAACAGCAATATTTACAAAAATAAAACCAAAAAAAGTAACTTATGGAATGGGAATAGAAGAACACGATAAAGAAGGAAGAATAATAACACTTGAATTTGAAAAATTTTATTTAGTAAATTGTTATACACCAAATTCAAAAAGAGAATTAGAAAGATTAGATTACAGGATGATATGGGAGGACGAATTTAGAAAATACTTAATAAACTTAAATAAAGAAAAACCTGTAATAATGTGTGGCGATTTAAATGTTGCACACCAAGAAATAGACTTAAAAAATCCTAAAACAAATAGAAGAAACGCAGGATTTACAGACGAAGAAAGAAGTAAAATGACAGAATTATTATCTAATAATTTTGTAGATACATACAGGTATTTATATCCAGATAAAACAGATGCATATACATGGTGGTCATATATGGGTAGAGCAAGAGAAAAAAACATAGGTTGGAGAATAGACTATTTTATAGTATCAAACGATATAAAAGAAAAAATAAAAGAAGCAAAGATTCATTCTGAGGTATATGGTAGCGACCATTGTCCAGTAGAATTAGTAATAGATTAAAGAAAGGAAGAAATTATGGAGAAAAAAGATAAAAGTTGGGTAAAATGGATATACTGGTTTACATTTGCAGTAGCAGTAATATTAGTATATAAAACATTAGATAGTTTTAATGAAATAACAAATTTTATAAAAAACTTATTTAACATTTTAATGCCATTTATAATAGCATTATTACTTGCCTATATATTCTATATTCCAAGTAGAAAAATGGAAAGTATATATAGAAAAAGTAAAGTAAAATTTATATCAAAAAGAGCAAGAGGTTTAGGAATTTTTACTGTTTATGTAATAGTTATAATTCTATGTATTTTAGTAATAAAATTCATAATACCAAATATTTCACAAAGCATAACAGACTTATTTAATAACTTACCTTCATATTACGATAATGCGTTAAATACAATACGAAATGCAGATGAAGATTCAATATTAAATAAAATAAATGCAGAAGAAATAATTAAAGGTTTACAAGACATAGACTTAACTCAAATTTTCAGTATGGAAACAATTACACAATATGCAAAAGGTGTAATAAATATAGCAACAGGAATTTTTGATTTCTTTGTTTCAATAATAGTTTCTATATACATTTTACTAGAAAGAAGAGAAATATTAAATTTTGCAAGAAACCTAAGTTCAGCAATATTTAAGCATAAAACATATAAAAATATAGGATTATATTTTAGAAAAACAAATGAAGTATTTTTTAAATTTTTATCAAGCCAATTAATAGACTCAGTTTTAGTTGGAGTAATAATATCAATAGCATTACTATTAATGAAGGTAAAATATGCTGTATTATTAGGATTTATGATAGGTTTATTTAACATGATACCATATTTAGGTGCAATAATTGCAGTTGTTATTGCAATATTAATTACAATATTAACAGGTGGAATTTCACAAGCAATATGGGTTACAATAGTTATTATAATCTTACAACAAATTGATGCAAATGTAATAAACCCTAAAATTACAGGTAATTCATTAATGATAAGCCCAATTTTAGTAATCTTTTCAGTAACAGTAGGTGGTGCATATTTTGGTATTTTAGGAATGTTCTTAGCAGTTCCTATTTGTACTATTATTAAAATGGGATTATTAGATTATATAAGTTATAAAAAGGAAGCGCACATCGGGGACGTAAAAAATGTGCAGATTTAAGACATATAATATAGGGTTGTAGAAAAAAAGGTGGTAACAAATGTATTTAAAAAGATTAGAATTACAAGGATTTAAATCCTTTGCAGATAAAACAACACTAGAATTCATGCCGGGAATAACATCAGTAATAGGCCCAAATGGCTCAGGAAAAAGCAACATCTCTGATGCCATAAGATGGGTTTTAGGCGAACAAAGCATGAAATCATTAAGAGGCTCAAAATCTGAGGACATAATATTTGCAGGAACACAAAACAGAAAATCATTAGGATTTGCAGAAGCATCACTTGTATTTGATAATATGGATGGAAAATTACCAGTAGAATATACAGAAGTAACAGTAACAAGAAAAATATATAGAAGTGGAGAATCAAATTATTACATAAATAAAGTTCCATGTAGATTAAAAGACGTATTAGAACTATTTATGGACACAGGAATAGGAAAAGATGGATACTCAATAATAGGTCAAGGAAAAATAGATGAAATTTTAAGCAATAAATCAGAAGATAGAAGACATATATTTGAAGAAGCAGCAGGAATCGTAAAATATAGAGTAAGAAAAGCAGAAACAGAAAAAAAATTAGAACAAACAAAACTAAACTTGTTAAGAATAAATGATATTTTATCAGAAATAGAAGCAACAATTGGTCCATTAAAAGAACAATCTGAAAAAGCAAAAACATTTTTAAACTTAAAAGAAGAACTAAAAAACATAGAAGTAGGGCTATTTTTACATGATATAGAAAGTTATAAAGAAAAATTAGAACAAGTAATAAAAGATGAAGAAATACTAAAAAATCAAAATGAAGACGAAGATAAAAAAATGTCTAATTTAAACACATTAAAAGAACAAATAAAACAAGAATTAGACGAAATAACATCTACAATAGAACAAAAACAGAATTTGAACTTTGAAAATCAAAAGAACAAAGAAAAAATAAAATCTGAAATAAATGTATCAAAAGAAAGAATAGCAAACAACAAAGAAAACTATTCAAGATTTGATGTTGATATAGAAGAAATAAACAAAAGAAATGTAGAATTAGAAGAAGAAAAAACATCAAAATTAGATAAAAAGAATAATTTAAACACCAACAAAGAGAAATTTCAAAAAGAGTTAGACGAAAAAGAAAAAGAATTAGAAGAATTAACAAAAACATTATCAGCAAAAGAATTAGAAATAGAAGAAAAGAAAAAATTTGTAGAAAACAGTATAGACGAAAAATATGAAATAGGAAACGAAATAACATCATTAGATGCAAATTTTGAAAACTTAGAAAAAAGAGAAAAAACCTTAAAATCTGAAATACAATTAAATATATCAGAATTAGATAAAACAAGATTAACAAAAGAAGAAATATCAAAAGGCTTCTTTGAAATAGAAGCAAATAGAAACAAATTACAAAAATCAATAGAAGATATTGTATTAAAAAAAGAAGAAGCAAATAAAAAAATAAAAGAATATGAAGATAGCATTAATAGAATGTTATCAGAATATAGAATAAAAGAATCAAGATACAAATTTTTAGTAGAAACAGAAAAAGAAAAAGAAGGTTATGCAAAAAGCGTAAAATCTATTTTACTTGCATGTGATAATGATGCTAACTTAAAAGAAGGAGTATGTGGAGTTTTAAGTAATTTAATATCAGTAAAAAAAGAATATGAAACTGCTATTGAATATACATTAGGACCAATATTACAAAATATAGTAACAAAAACAGAACAAGATGCAAAAAAATTAGTGGAATATCTAAGAAAAAATAATTTAGGAAGAGCATCATTTTTACCAATATCTTCAATAAAAGGCAAAAAACTAGAAAAAATAAACGAAAAAAATATAGAAGGAATAATAGGTGTTGCATCAGATTTAGTAAAAGTAGACTCAAAATATGAGCAAATTATCTTAAATTTATTAGGTAGAACAGTAATAGTAGACGATATGCAAAATGCGATTAATTTAGCAAAACAAAACAATTATGCATTCAAAATTGTAACATTAAAAGGAGATGTAATAAATCCATCTGGTGCAATTACTGGTGGTTCTGTACCACAAAAAACAGTAAATATATTAGGAAGAACAACAGAAATAAAAGACTTAGAAAAAGAACTTAAAAATTTAAACAAAAAAATAGAAGAAAAAGGCATAGAAAAAGAAAAATTTATAGAAAGTACAGAAAATGTATTTGAAGAATTAGAAGGTCTAGAAAAAAATCTATTAGATATAGATATTGTATATGCAACAGATAAACAAAAAATTGTAGCAGTAGAAGAAAATATTAGTAGATTAGAACAAAGACTATCAAAACTTAGAGAAGAATTAAGCAATATTGAAATTCAAAAAACAGAAATTACAAATAGTAAGTTAGAAAAAAATAATAAAATAGAAGAACTAACTAAAAAAATAGAAGAAATTAATATAGAAATAGAGCAATATGTAACATTAAATAAAGATAATCAAAAATATATAGACGACTTAAATTTTGATGTAACAAACTTAAAAATTTCTGTAAATTCATTTAATGAAAGCCAAACTTCTATTGAAGAAATTATTGCAAGAATTGAGCAAGATATTTCAAATAATTTAAAGAGTATAGAAAATAAAAATATACAAAAACAAAATATTGTTGAAGAAAACGAAAAATTAGAAGAAACAATTAAAAATTTAAATGAAGAAATAACAAAAATAGAAAATAGTGAAACATCAAGTAGTGGAGAAATAGAAAATCTAAAAGAAGAAAGAATTAAGAAAAATGAAAAATTAAACAATATAGAACTAGATATTAAAAACCAATTTAGTGTTATAGAAGGGTTAAAAGAACAAATAGTAAAAATTGATGTAAAGAAAACAAAATTAGAACAAGATATAGAACAAGTTGTAAACAATTTATGGAATGAATACGAAATAACACCTAATAATGCAGAAGGATTTACAAAACCTACAAATGTACAAGAAACAACCAAAAAAGTAAATTTACTAAGAAATCAAATTAGAGATTTAGGAGATGTAAATGTAAATTCTATTGAGGAATACAAAAAAGTTAGCCAAAGATATGACTTTATGTGTGAACAAAGACTAGATTTAGAAAATACAATGGCAAAATTAAGAAAAATCATTAATGAAATGACAGATATTATGAAACAACAATTTAGTGAGCAATTTAAGATTATAAATAAAAACTTTGGAGAAGTATTTAGAGAACTATTTGGAGGAGGAAAAGCAGAACTTATTTTAGCAGATGAGGCAAACATTTTAGAATGCGGAATAGACATACAAGTTCAACCACCGGGAAAGAAATTACAAAATATGACTTTACTTTCTGGTGGAGAAAAAGCATTTACAGCAATAGCATTGCTATTTGCAATATTAAAAATAAATCCATCACCATTCTGTGTTTTAGACGAAATTGAAGCAGCACTTGATGATGTAAATGTATTTAGATATTCAGATTACTTGAAAAAGTTTTCAAAAAATACACAATTCTTAATAATTACACATAGAAAAGGAACTATGGAAGCAGCAGATACTGTATATGGTGTAACTATGGAGGAAAATGGAATATCAAAACTATTATCTATGAAATTAAAATAATGCACAATGCGCACATCGGGGACGTTAAAAATGTGCACATAGAACATACAATATATAAAAAAGAAGTAATATAAAAAAATATATTACTTCTTTTTAAATTGTAAAAATACGCCAAATATTGTTGTAATATAAAAAATATATATTAAATTTTGTTACATTAAATTTTGAATACACACCTACAAAAAAATATTAAAAAAAAATTCACAAAAATTCTTGACTTTGTCCAAAAAACTGTGATATAATATAAATTACTAATTTATAATTCTTAAAAAATTTAATTCTAAGGCTAATTAAAGCCAAATACACTTATGCAAAACACGAAAAAAGAGGAATTGTTATAAGACAAAAAGATTAGAAAAATTTATTTTGAAGCAGTAAATAATCTCTAAACTTTAAATCTTATACCAAGAGGGACTTTTTTTGTTAAAATAAAAATCTAAAAATGCTTCATTAAAAATTAAATATAGGGGTGATTTGTTTTGGTAAAAGATATCAAACACGAAAAATGCGTACGTAAGACATTTGCAAAAATTGGAGATAGTATAGAAATACCAAACCTAATTAAAGTGCAAAAAGATTCTTATGATTGGTTTGTAAAAGAAGGATTAGGAGAAGTATTAAAAGACATATCTCCAATTGAAGACTACTCTGGAAATCTTGTACTAGAATTCTTTGACTATTACATGGAAGATAAAACAAAGTATTCTTTAGAAGAAGCAAAAGAAAGAGACGCAACATATTCAACAAGATTACACGTAAAAGTAAGATTAATCAACAGAGAAACAGGAGAAATTAAAGAACAAGAAATATACTTAGGAGATTTCCCACTAATGACAGATAGTGGAACCTTTGTAATTAATGGAGCAGAAAGAGTTGTAGTAAGCCAATTAGTACGTTCACCGGGATGTTACTATGCATCAGAATACGATAAAACAGGAAAGAAAATATTTACATCTACTGTAATGCCAATTAGAGGAACATGGCTAGAATATGAAACAGATTCAACAGACATGTTTTATGCGAGAGTAGATAGGACAAGACGTCTACCAGTTACAGAATTAATTAGAGCAATAGGTGTAGTTACAGACCAACAAATATTAGACTTATTTGGAGAAGAAGAAAAATTAATAGTAACATTACAAAAAGATCCAATTAAAACCCAAGAAGAATCATTAATAGAAATATATAAAAAATTAAGACCGGGAGAATTACCATCAGTAGAAGCAGCAAGAAATCTATTCAATGGTTTATTATTTGACAATAGAAGATATGACTTAGCAAAAGTTGGTAGATATAAATTTAATAAAAAACTAAACTTAGCAACAAGAATAACAAATCAAGTAGCGTATGACGATATAATAGACCCAGAATCAGGAGAAGTATTAGTTGAAAAAGACAATGTAATATCAAAAGAAGTAGCAGTAAATATACAAAATGCAGGAATAAACATTGTAAACGTAAAAGTAGACGATAAAAAAGTTAGAATAATAGGTAATGGAACAGTAGATATTCATAAAGTAATTAATACAAAAGTTGAAGTAAAAGAATTAGTAAACTATGAAGTATTAAAAAATATAATTGAAACTACAAATAAAAAAGACTTAGATAAAGTTATAAAAGAAAGAATGGACGAATTAGTTCCAAAACATATAACAACAGAAGATATAATAGCATCAATAAGTTATCTATTAAACTTAGACCATGGATTAGGAACAGTAGACGATATAGACCATTTAGGAAATAGACGTATAAGATGTGTTGGAGAACTATTACAAAATCAATTTAGAATTGGTTTAACAAGATTAGAAAGAGTAGTTCGTGAAAGAATGACAATACAAGACTTAGATGTTGTAACACCACAAACATTAATAAACACAAAACCAATTACATCATCAATAAAAGAATTCTTTGGAAGTTCACAATTATCACAATTTATGGACCAAACAAACCCATTATCAGAACTAACACATAAAAGAAGAATTTCAGCATTAGGACCGGGTGGATTATCAAGAGAAAGAGCAGGATTCGAGGTTAGAGATATTCACTATACTCACTATGGAAGATTATGCCCAATAGAATCACCAGAAGGACCAAACATAGGATTAATCTCAGCATTATCTTCATTTGCAATAATAAATGAATATGGATTTGTAGAAACACCATATAGAAAAATAGATCCAGAAACACACAAAGTTACAGACGAAATAGTATATATGACAGCAGACGAAGAAGATGGATACATTATAGCACAAGCAAAAGAACCAATTGGAAAAGATGGAAAATTATCAAACAAAAAAGTAAAAGCAAGATATTTAGCAGAAATAATAGAAGTACCACCAGAAAAAGTAGATTATATGGATATATCACCAAAACAACTAGTATCTGTTGGTGCAGCAATGATACCATTCTTAGAGCATGATGACGCAAACCGTGCATTAATGGGTGCAAACATGCAACGTCAAGCAGTACCACTTATGATTACAGATTCACCAATAGTAGGAACAGGTATAGAATATAGAGCAGCAAAAGATTCTGGAATAATGGTATTAGCAAAATCAAATGGAACAATACAAAAAGTTACAGGAGACGAAATAACATTAAAAACAGATAAAGGACAAATTGAAAATTATAAACTACGTAAATTCAAAAGAACAAATGGTGGAACATGCATAAACCAAAGACCAATAGTTGTAAAAGGTGAAAAAGTTAAAGCAGGAGATGTTATAGCAGATGGACCTTCAACAGATAAAGGAGAAATGGCATTAGGTAAAAACGTAATAATAGCATTTACAACTTGGGAAGGGTATAACTATGAGGACGCTATCCTATTAAATGAAAGATTAGTTAAAGAAGATGTATATACATCAATACATATAGAAGAATACGATTGTGAATGTAGAGATACAAAATTAGGACCAGAAGAAATAACAAGAGATATACCAAATGTTGGAGACGATAGTTTAAAAGACCTAGACGAAAATGGTATAATAAGAATTGGTGCAGAAGTAAGACCAGGAGACATCTTAGTAGGTAAAGTTACACCAAAAGGAGAAACAGAATTAACAGCAGAAGAAAGACTATTAAGAGCAATCTTTGGAGAAAAAGCAAGAGAAGTAAGAGATACATCATTAAGAGTACCACATGGAGAAGCAGGAACAATAGTAGATGTAAAAATATTTAAAAGAGAAAATTCAGACGAATTAGCACCAGGAGTAAATCAAGTAATAAGATGCTATATAGCACAAAAAAGAAAAATATCAGTTGGAGATAAAATGGCAGGACGTCACGGAAACAAAGGTGTTGTATCAAGAATACTACCAGAAGAAGATATGCCATTTATGCCAGATGGTACACCAGTTGATGTTGTTCTTAACCCATTAGGTGTTCCATCACGTATGAACTTAGGTCAAGTTTTAGAGGTACATTTAGGAGGAGCAGCAAAAGCATTAGGTTGGAAAATAGCAACACCAGTATTTGATGGTGCAAAAGAAATAGAAATAAGTGAATTACTAGAAAAAGCAGGACGTACACCAGATGGTAAAACAATACTATATGATGGAAGAACAGGAGAACCATTTGATAAACCAATTACAGTTGGTGTAATGTATATGTTAAAACTACACCACTTAGTAGACGACAAAATACATGCTCGTTCAACTGGACCATACTCATTAGTTACACAACAACCACTTGGAGGTAAAGCACAATTCGGTGGACAAAGATTTGGTGAAATGGAAGTTTGGGCATTAGAGGCTTATGGTGCAGCACATACACTACAAGAAATATTAACAGTTAAATCAGATGACGTAGTAGGAAGAGTAAAAACTTATGAGGCTATTGTTAAAGGCGAGAATATTCCAGAACCAGGTGTTCCAGAAAGCTTTAAAGTTTTAGTAAAAGAACTTCAAAGTTTAGGACTAGACATTAAAGTATATTCAAAGGACGATAAAGAAATTGAACTAAAAGAACACATAGAAGATGGAATTGATTTTAATTTAATCAAAGATAAAGAAATAACAAATCAAAATATTGCATTAGAAGATGAAATAAGTGAAAACTATGTTGAAGAATCAGAAGAAGGCTTAGAAGAATTAAACGACGAAGAAGAAATGTATGATGATGATTTAGAAGACAACTTAGAAGACGAAGATTATCTAGATGATGAAGAAGAATTTGATAATGATTTGGCTAATGATAATATAGATAATGATGAAGATATTATAGAGTAAATTAAAAAAATAAAAATAAGGAGGAAACCTTAATAATGGATGAATCAGAGATATTTGATAAAATTAAAATTGGCTTAGCTTCTGACGAAAAGATTAGAGAATGGTCAAAAGGAGAGGTAAAAAAACCAGAAACAATTAATTACAGAACATTAAAACCAGAGAAAGATGGATTATTCTGTGAGAAAATATTTGGACCTACAAAAGATTGGGAATGTCATTGTGGTAAATATAAGAGAGTAAGATATAAAGGAATAGTATGTGATAGATGTGGAGTTGAAGTAACAAAATCTAAAGTACGTAGAGAAAGAATGGGACATATTGAACTTGCAGCTCCAGTAGCACATATTTGGTATTTCAAAGGAATACCAAGTAGAATAGCATTAATACTAGATATATCACCAAGAAATCTAGAAAAAGTTATATACTTCTCAGCATATATAGTAACAGATAAAGGAACATCAGACTTAATGAAATGTCAAGTTTTAAATGAAAAAGAATATACAGAAGCAGTAGAAAAATATGGTAAAGGTTCATTTAAAGCAAGTATGGGAGCAGAACCAATAAGAAAATTACTAGAAGAAGTAGATTTAACAAAATTATCTCAAGAACTTAAAAAAGAAGTAGAAAACTGCAGTGAGCAAAGAAAAGCAAAATTAATAAAAAGAATAGATACAGTAGAAGCATTTAGATTATCAGGAAATAGACCTGAATGGATGATTATGAATGTTGTACCTGTAATACCACCAGAATTAAGACCAATGGTACAATTAGATGGTGGAAGATTTGCAACATCAGATTTAAACGATTTATATAGAAGAGTAATAAACAGAAATAACAGATTAAAAAGATTATTAGAATTAGGAGCACCAGAAATAATTGTAA
>CANRES010000029.1 GCA_947629625.1 uncultured Clostridia bacterium
CTCTTTTTATTATCAATGTACTTAAAAAAATTTAAAATATTTTTTAATTTTGTCTTGACATTTTACCAGATGTCTTACTTATATTAACCTCTTGTACAATTTAATAAATTGTAAATAATAACACTATTATATCAGTTTTTGTAGAATTAAACAATTAAATTTAAAAAATATTTTACTTTTTTAAATTAATGTGATATAATAGGTACATTAAAGTCTTAAAAAGACTAATAAAGGAGGACAATACATTATGAGTAAACGGTCAAAGAAAATCGTAGTTATTGCTACGGCCCTCTTAACAGTGGTAGTCGGCATCTGCACTTTGGTAACTGTAATGTTAGAAAAGGCTGCTGAAGATGAAGAAGACGAAGACCTCGAAAAAGAATTCGGCACTAATCCAAACTCGGAAAAACATGAAGACATTCAAACAGAGTTTTAAGAAGTGCTGAAAAAATCCCGGTTTTTCCGGGATTTTTTTATTGTATAGAAAAATAATAATATTAAGGTTTTAATGCAGTTATAGGTATAATATAAATACCTGTTTCAGGATCTCTAGCAATAATATCAGTATATCCTACAATAACACACATAAATTTTGGCTTTTTTACCATATTATTATAGAAGGTCATTAAATTTTGTTTTGCTTCTTCTACTTGATATAAACCTAATTTTATTTCAACTGCTGCATATTCTCCATCACTAAATTCTAATATTGAATCTACCTCCAAACCAGAAATATTATCTCTAAAATGAAATAATTTTCCATCTAAATATTCCATATATATTCTTAAATCTCTTTCAACCATTGATTCAAACATAAAACCAAAAGTTTTAGGATCATTTAATAATTTATCTTTTGATAAATCTAAACAAGCACATGCTAAAGAAGGATCAATAAAATGTCTTTTAGCAGATTTCCCAATTCTATCTGGGGATCTATAATTTATATTATAAGCCTCTTGATTTTCAATAATATTAAGTCTATTTAAAACATCTAAATAATCATCAATTGTAATTCTACTTTCAATTAAGTCTTTTTCATTAGAATATTCAGCAATATCCTTTAATAAGGTATTTTTATTAGAAATAGTAGATTCATTTCTTGCTAAACTTTTTAATAACATTTGCATTTTATTTTTATCTCTTTTTTTATCATCATTAATATCTTTATCAATTATTGCTTCAATATAACTTTTAGGAATTATACTTATTTTATCCTCAGGAGTATTTATATTTGAAGGCCAACCACCACGAATAATTAAATTTGCTAAATCTTCTAATGATATTTTATCATTTAATTCATTTTTAAAATTGCCATTTAACATATCTTGTATAGAAACTTTTCCGTGTTGACATATTAGATTCGTATAAACTCATTGTACGCATTTTTATTTTTCCTATTCTACCAGCACCAGAATGATGAATTTTTTCTTTTTGTTCAGCATCGGTTAATTTTGTAGAACAAGTTAAAATGTAATTACCTTTATTAGTTGTATCATCACATTTTCTTCTAACAGCATCCCAAATTTCAGGAATTAAATTCCATTCATCAACTAATTCAGGTCTGTTATCATTTAATATTAAATTTAAGCTTAATTTAGCCTTTTCTCTAATGGCATCATCATCTAAATAAATTACACTATTTGCATGATTTAAAGCAGTCCATGTTTTACCACACCATTTTGGACCTTCAATGCTAATTGCACCAAATATAGTAAGATAATCTTTTATTTTTTTGTCAACTAATCTTGGCATATATTCTTTTTTCTTTAAAGACATAATTATTCTCCTCGTATAATATATTTTATAATTTAATTTTACTACATATTTTAAATATTTTCAATATAAAATATACATTTTTTAAGAAAAATAATATACAAATTTTAAGAAATCTAATATACATTTTTTAAGAAAATCAATATACACTTTTTAAACCGTAGTTGCTAAAATACCTAATAAAAACCCACAAATATTACCAATAGCAGTCATTCTACCATTATAAAGTTTATTAGACTCAGGCACCAACTCACCAGAAACAATATATAACATTGCACCAGCAGCAAAAGATAAACAAAAAGCAATAACACTTTGAGAAATATTACCAATAATTGCACCAAATAAAGCACCAATACCAGTTGTAACACCTGAAAGAATTACAAAAAATATTACTTTACCAGCATTCATACCACCATTTTTCATAGGAACAGCCATAGAAATTCCCTCAGGAATATCATGTAAAGCAATAGCAATGGCCAAAGAATAACCTAATTTCAAAGAAGCCTCAAAACCAGAACCTATTGCTAAACCCTCAGGAAAATTATGTAATGCCAAACCAATACTAACAATAATACCAGTTTTTAATAAACTATTAGTGGTTTTAGCAAATCTAACATTAGTATTAAATTTTTTTTGAACCAAAACATCACAAATAATCATCATTAAAATTCCAAAAATAATACCTATAAAAATACTAGACAAATTCGAAATCTCCAAAGCCTCAGGAATTAAATCAAAACAAATAATAGAAGTCATTAAACCTGATGCAAGAGATAATATAAAACTTAAAAATTTATTTGAAGTATTTTTAAAAGTAACACCAATAATACCACCTAACGTAGTACCAAAAGTTCCAAAAAATAAACCGAGTAAAGTCGTTTTTATTAAATTTTCCAAAACAAATCACCTTATATACTATTTTTGTAATATTCTATTTATTAGGAATAAAAAATATTCGTATCAAAAAAATGTAATTTCAATAAATTATTCATATCAAAAAAATGCAAAATCAGTAAAACATTCGTACCGAAAAAATGTAAAATCAACAAAATATTCGTGCCAAAAATATGCAATTTAGAAATTTTGACTTGAAAAACCCTATATATTATAGTATAATAATATCTAATTTAAGAAAAGGAGAAAAAATAATGTTTCAAAAATTAGAAGATGTTGAAAAGAGATTTGATGAATTAACACAAAAAATTAGTGACCCAGAAGTAATATCAAGAACAAGTGAATGGCAAAAATTAATGAAGGAGCACTCAGAATTAACACCAATAATAGAAAAATATAGAGAATATAAAAAAGTAAACAAAGACTATGAAGAAGCAAAACAAATGCTAGAAGATAAAGAACTAAAAGAACTAGCAGAAATAGAAATGTTAGAAGCAAAAGAAAAACTACCAAAAATAGAAGAAGAACTAAAAATTTTATTAATACCAAAAGACCCAGACGACGACAAAAACGTTATATGTGAAATAAGAGCAGGAGCAGGAGGAGAAGAAGCAGCATTATTTGCAGGAACACTATTTAGAATGTACACAATGTATGCAGAAAGAAAACACTGGAAATTAGAAGTAGTAAACGAAAACGAAACAGAATTAGGTGGATATAAAGAAATAACATTCATGATATCTGGAAAAGGAGCATATAGTAGATTAAAATTTGAAAGTGGAGCACATAGAGTACAAAGAGTACCAGATACAGAAAGTAGTGGAAGAATACATACATCAGCAGCAACAGTGGCAGTATTACCAGAAGTTGAAGACGTAGAAATAGAATTAAATCCAGCAGATATAAAAATGGAGGTATATAGAGCATCAGGAGCAGGAGGACAACATGTAAACAAAACATCATCAGCAGTAAGATTAATACATGTTCCAACAGGAATTGTTGCAGAATGTCAAACAGAAAGATCACAAACACAAAATAGAGAATATGCAATGAAACTATTAAAGTCAAGACTATATGAAATAAAATTAAAAGAGCAAAATGACGAAATAACCCAAGCAAGAAGAAGCCAAGTAGGAAGCGGAGATAGAAGTGAAAAAATAAGAACATATAACTATCCACAAGGAAGAATAACAGACCATAGAATAGGTTTAAGCATATATCAAATGGAAGATTTCTTAAATGGGAACTTAGACGAAATGATAGATGCATTAACAGCAGCAGATAGAGCAGAGAAATTAAAAGGTGAATAAAATTAAAAGTAGAACTTAAATTGTTATATAAATAATTTAAGTTTTATTTTTTTAATATATGTTAATAATAATTAATAGGTGATTTATTTATGAATATTTTTAATAATGATACTTATTTATATATTAGTGATTTAATTGAAGAAAAAATAGAAATATTAAAACAAAATGAAGATTTCAAAAACAAATATTTAAAACTCACAGATTTAATTGAAAATTTAGATAAAAATATATAAATAATAAAATATAATAATATATAAATTTAATTTTCAAGAAAATAATCTATAAAATGTAATATACTTTCTTTATCTCTTTTAGTTAATTTTTTAAATTTTTCATCATATATAGAAATAGAATTTTTAATATCTTTATCTAATAAATCATACAAAACAATATCAGGAGTAATTTTGTAAGCATTACATAATTTGATTAGAGTATCTATACTTCCTTTTGATAAACCTCTTTCAATTTGGCTTATATGTCTTGGTTCTAATCCAGTTAATTCAGCAACTTCATTTTGAGTTAATTTATTTTTTAATCTATATTGTTGGTATACTTTTCCTATGTGAACATTTATATTATTTTTTTCCATATTTTACTACATTCCTTTCAACGTTTAGAGTATATATTTTTTTACTACCAGTATACTATAACATTTTATAATAATTTGAGAATGATTTTATATTTGATATAATACTATTTTAAATTGATAAATATTACAATATTATTGCAAAAATAAAATAGCTAGATTACACATTAGGGACGTAAACTAGATTACTTATTTTAATATATCAAAATATTGTTATTCACCAAATAGAAAACATAAAAAATTAACAAAATTTCACAAAATTATTGAAAACAAACAAGCAAAATGGTAAAATAGTAATAAAGTAGCAAAAAATGTAAAACAAATAAATAAAATTATTTTTTGAAAAAAGGAGAAAAAATGAAATATAAAATATATACCTTTATAGTTATAATAATAGCAATACTAATAAACTGTACAAATATAAAAGCAGCAGAAAATGAACAATACACATTAATGGAAGATATTGATTATACCGAAACAATAGAAAATATCAAAAATCCAGAAAGAGGATTTTATAGTACAGCATTTCTTAAACTAATGCCAGAGGGAAGTAAACCTACAAATTCAGGAGCAAATTTAGTTCATTTAAGAGTAGATATTGGAAACTTTTCAAAAGCAGTTAATGGAATAGAAGATATGGAATTTACAGAAGATGCACTAAATGCATTAGACGAAACATTTTCAAATATCAGAAAAAAAGGTGGAAGTGTAATTATAAGATTTGCATATGATGGATTTAATGGTAAAGCAAATTTGGAGCCATCATTAGAAATGATATTAACACATATATCTCAATTAAAACCAGTATTTGAAAAAAATAAAGACGTACTTGCTTATGTAGAATTAGGATTTTTTGGACCATGGGGTGAAATGCACACAAGTAAAATATCAAGTACTGAAAATGTAAGCAAAGCAATAGATTTAATGTTAGATGTTGTTCCAGAAAACATAAAAATAGGTGTTAGAACACCAAATTATTATGCAAAATGGCTAGGAATAGAGAGAAGTACATTAAACAAAAATATTACAAAAAAAGGTACAGATGCTTACAGAGTAGGCTTATTTAATGATGGATATTTAGGTTCTGAAAGTGATTTAGGAACATTTGCTAATAGAGAAATAGAAGTTGAATGGTTAGAAAATCAAGCAAAACATACATTTTATGGAGGAGAAGTAGTAGCAAATTATGCTAGTAAAACACCATTAAACACAGTAGAATATATGTCAAAAGAAGCATTTAAAACACATACAACATATATAAACTCAGAATGGAACTATAATGTAATTAACGATTGGAAAAAAGAAATTTATAAAGGAGAAGACGAATTATACTATGGAAAAGATGGTTATACATATATTCAAAACCATTTAGGGTATAGATTTGTATTAAGAAAATCAGAAATAGTAGATAAAATTGAAGCAAATGATACAATAAAAATAAAATTACAAATTGAAAATGTTGGTTTTGCAAACTTAATTAATGATAAAAAAGTAACATTAATATTAGAAAAAGATGGTAGCACTTATGAATTACCTACTGAAATTGATGCTACTACATGGAATTCTAAAGAGGTATCTAATGTAAATATAGAAGTTAATTTACCAGAAAATATAGATTTAGGGACATGGAATATTTATTTAAGAATTTCACAAGAAGGAAATATGAGTGAAGATAATAATTATAAATGTATTCAATTTGCAAATCCTGATATTTGGAATGATACATTTGCTGCAAATTATATTGGAAAAATTGAAATATCTGAAATAAAACAAAATACAGAAATTCAAGATTCAGAAGAAAATGAACCAGAAAACAACAAACCAGAAAGCAATAATAAGCCTGAGAATAGTAAACCAGAAAACACTAAACCAAATAATAACCAATTAGATAACAACCAAACAGAAAATAAAAAAGACACTACCACATCTCCAAATATATTACCACAAACAGGAGATAGCAATAGTGTAAAAATATTATTAATGGTTATAAGTATTATAAGTTCAATTATAATTTTCAATTACATTAAAAAAATAATTTAACCTTGAACATGTTGAAAAACAGTCACGACACTACCAGTAGCAAAAAGAATAATTAAACCGGCAGTAAGAACACCAAGTGCTAATGGGAAGAATGCTTTTTTAAATGGAACATTTAAAAAGTTAGCAATTAAAGAACCAACCCAAGCACCTGTTCCTGGTAGTGGAATGGCAACAAATAAAAATAAACCTAATGCAGTAAAATTTTGTAATCTAGTACTTTCTTCAATTTTTCTTGTAGCTTTTTCAGTTGCCCAGTCAATAATTTTTTTAAAAATCTTTATTTTACCTAATAAATCAAAAATAGGACGAATATATTTAACAATAAAATAAATTGGAATAATATTACCAATAAAGCCAACAATAAATGCTTCAAAATAAGAAAGACCTAAACCAACACCAACAGGGATAGCACCTCTAATTTCAATAATTGGTGTCATACCCAAAATAAACGTAATTAAAAATTTTACTATAATATTATCTAACATAAAAACCTCCTAATTAGCAAGAACAAATTTAACAACAGTTCCTTCTTCAACAGATGTTGTATAAGATGGAGACTGACTAATGACAGTTCCTTTTCCTTCATACATTATATTTAAATTTTTATCCCTTAATGCATTCTTAGCATTCGATAATCCCATGCCCCTTAAATCTGGAACATCAACAGAAGTTCTAACATCATTACCTTCTGTATATAAAACAATAATACCATCTTTTAAAAGTTGGGTACCAGCTTTTGGAGTCTGTTCTGAAACTATTAAAGAATTTTCGTCACCTTCTCCTGTAACTTTAACTCTAAAACCTGCATCACCTAAGATATTTTTAGCTTCTGTTACTGTTTTACCTGTTATATTAGGAACAGTAATATAATCCATATTATTATCCTCTGTTGCATCTGATGCGACACCAAGATAAGGTAAAACTTCTGTCAAAACTTGTGAAATTACAGGTCCAATTATTGAACTACCAGAAGTGTCTGATGCCATACCATATAAACAAATAAGAGTAACAACTTTTGGGTCTTCAACAGGAGCAATAGCGATATAAGATAAAGTATAACCATTATTTGCACCAGGAGTTGGCTCAGATGTTCCTGTTTTTCCACCTATTGAATAACCTTTAACTGCACCATATTTACCAGTACCATCTGTAACAACATATTCCATCATATTTCTAACTGCTGCCGCAGTTTCAGGAGAAATAACTTGTCTTACATTAATTACATCAGTATTTGTTGTAGCACCAGTATCTGGATTTTTTATTTGTTTTATAATTCTAGGTTGAACTAATTTTCCGTCATTCGCTATTGCAGAAACTGCTGTAACAAGTTGGATAGGAGTAATATTAAATCTCTGACCAAAAGACATTGTTGCAAGTTCAGTATTTCCAACACTATCTATATCACGGAAAATACTAGAACATTCACTTGCAGTTTCAATACCAGTTTTATCAAATAAACCAAATGCTTTAAAATATTTATATAATCTCTCTACACCAATACGTCTACCCAATTGCATAAAAGCAGGGTTACAAGAATTAGCCAATGCCTGTTTTAATGTTTCTGAACCATGTGAATTTTTCCAACAATGTATTATAACACCATTTATATCTTCATAACCTCTACAATAAAAATCTCCACCAACTTCAACGTCTGTAACATCCTCTTCAAGTGCAATAGATGACATTATTAATTTGAAAGTAGAACCGGGCTCGTAAGTGCTAGATACATTTTTATTAATCCACATTTCTGAAAGTTTTGCAGATTGCTCTTCTGTTTGTAAATTATCCCAATCTTGTAATAGTCTTTCATTAGGTTTAAAAGGCTCATTTAAATCATAATCTGGATAAGTTACCATAGATAAAACATCGCCTGTTTCAGGATTCATCATAAGGGCTGTACCATAAGCAGCAGAATTTTCGTCAACTGCTTGTTTTAAATATTTTTCAACAATAGTTTGAATATTTGCATCTATTGTAAGATATAAATCACTACCATTTTGAACTTCTATGTATTGTTGAGTATCACTTGAAATTTCTCTTTTAGATACGTCTGTTGCTCTAACAATTTTTCCAGAAGTACCTGTTAAAACATCATTCCATTTTAACTCAATACCTGTTAAACCTTGATTATCTGTACCAGTAAAACCTATAAGTTGAGCAGCAAGAGTACTAAATGGATAATATCTTTTACTATCTTCATCAATATTTATTCCAGTAACAACATTATTTTCTTTCATCCAAGTTTTTAATTGGTCTATTTTATCTTTTTCAACCTTTTGCATTATAGTTTGAAAATAACTATTACTATTAATTTTATTCATCATATCATCATAATTAAGTCCAAAAATATCTACAAATGCTTGTGCAATTTTTTCTTTATCATCTTCATCAATTTGTTTTGGATTAATACTAACAGTATCAACTGGAACACTAGTTGCAAGTATTTTTCCATTTGAATCGTAAATTGTGCCTCTTTTAGGGGTTATAATTGTACTAAGTGTTTGTTGTGTATATGCCATTTCTTTTAATTTTGAACCATTTATAAATTGCAAATAAAATAACCTAATTATCAAACATAATAGTATAAAACTAATAACAATTCCTAAATATATTAATCTTTTAGGTATTGCTTTCTTTTGGGATTTATTTTTATCATTTTTTTTCATTTATTCTTCACCATTAATTTTAAAAATTATTCCATTTTATTCTATATTATAAATAAGAAAAAATCAATAATTAATTAAGAAAAAATGAATTTTAGTTATACAAAAAGAAAAATGTTATAAAATGTCGAAATATTTTTCTTGACTTATATAAAAAAATAATGTAAAATACAAATAATTTAATTCAAAAAAATCTAAAAAAATTAAATTGTATTTCTTACAATTTAAAAATTTCCAAAAAAGGATATGATAAAAATGTTATCAATAGTAAAAAGTATGTCTTTGCACGGATTAGAAGGCTATTTAATAGAAGTGCAGGTAGATGTAAGTGGTGGTTTACCATGTTGGGAAGTAGTTGGTCTACCAGATGTTAGTGTTAAAGAATCAAAAGAAAGAGTAAGAACAGCCATAAAAAATAGTGGAATAGAACTAAAAAGTAGAAGAATAGTTATAAACTTAGCACCAGCAGATACAAAAAAAGAAGGCTCAATTTTCGATTTACCAATAGCAATAGGAATTTTAATAGCAAATAAAGAAATAAAAAATCCAAAAATAGAAAACACAATATTTATTGGAGAATTATCATTAGATGGTACTATAAACAAGGTAAACGGAATACTACCAATGTGTATAGAAGCAGTAAAATTAGGAATTAAAACAATAATATTACCAAAAGAAAATGCAAAAGAAGCAGCAATAGTTAAAGAAATAAAAGTTATAGGGGTAGAAAATTTAAAACAAGTTATTAATTACCTAAATAATAAAGAAGATATAGAAGAAGAAAAAATTAACTTAGAAGAAATATTTAATTCAAATAATAATTACAATATAGATTTTTCAGAAGTAAAAGGACAAGAAAATATAAAAAGAGCATTAGAAATATCAGCAGCAGGAGGGCATAATTGTCTATTAATAGGAAGTCCAGGCTCGCGGAAAAACAATGATGGCAAAAAGAATACCAACAATATTACCAAATTTAAGTTTTGAAGAAGCATTAGAAATTACAAAAATACATAGTGTAGCAGGAATATTACCAAATGATGTACCAATTATTACAACAAGACCATTTAGAACGCCACATCACACAATATCAAGAACAGCATTAGTAGGAGGAGGAAAAAATCCAAAACCTGGAGAAATAAGTTTAGCGCATTTTGGAGTATTATTTTTAGATGAATTAACAGAATTCAATAAATCAACATTAGAAGTTTTGAGAGGTCCATTAGAAGATAGAAATATAACAATAAGTAGAGTAAATTCAAGTTTAACATATCCATCAAAATTTATATTAATAGCATCAATGAATCCATGTCCTTGTGGATATTATGGGTCTAACGAAAAAGAATGTACATGTTCAGAACAAGCAATAACAAGATATATGTCAAAAATTAGTGGACCATTATTAGATAGAATAGATATACATATAGAAGTTACACCAGTTAAATATCAAAAATTAAATTCAGAAGAAAAAGTAGAAACCTCAGCAGAAATAAAAGAAAGAGTTAATAAAGCAAGAGAAATTCAATTTGAAAGATATAAAAAATACAACATATATTCAAATGGAGAATTAACACCAAAATTAATAGAACAATACTGTAAAATAGATAAAAAGGGAAAAGAAATATTACAAACATCATTTGAAAAATTAGGTTTAAGTGCAAGAACTTATGGAAAAATTTTAAAAGTAGCAAGAACAATAGCAGATTTAGATGGTAAAGAAAATATAAGCGTAAAACATTTAGCAGAGGCAATTCAATATAGAAGTTTAGACCGTAAATATTGGAAAAATAATTAATAAGAAAGGAAATATAATAAATTTTATTATATTTACAAGGTATATATGAAAATTATAAATATAGAAGATAAAAACTATCCAGAGCAATTAAGAAAAATAAAAAATCCCCCAAAAAAACTATATATATTAGGAGATGAAAAAATATTATCAAATAAAAGTATAGCAATAGTAGGTTCAAGAAATTGTACAAGATATGGAAAAAAAGAAGCATTAAGATTTTCACAAGATTTAACAAGACAAGGTTTACAAATTACTAGCGGAATGGCTATGGGAATAGATACTTATGCACATACAGGTTGTATAAATGAAAACGGAAAAACAATAGCAGTATTAGGATGTGGCTTTAATCATTTATACCCAAAAGAAAATAAAGAATTATTTAATAAAATAATAGATACAGGAGGAGCAGTAATTTCAGAATATCCACCTGTTTTAGAACCAAGTTCAGATAAATTTAAGCAAAGAAATAGAATAGTATGTGGGTTAAGTATTGCAACATTAATAATTGAAGCAGCAGCAAGAAGTGGAACGTCAATTACTGCAAGATTTACAATGGAGCAAGAAAAACCAGTATTTTGCATACCAAATAGTTTGGAAAATAATAAAGGAGTTGGAACAAATGAACTATTAAAAAAAGGAGCATTACTAGCCACTTGTATAGATGATATTTTAAATAAATGTAATATACCAAAAATAAAAGTTGATATAACTGGAAATTCAAAATATATAAAAAAAGAGTATCAAAAAATATATAATTTAATAGAAGAAGAACCTACGAATATTAATGATATTAGCAAAAAATTAAAGTTAAATATTAGTGAAATAGCAACTAAATTACTATTTATGGAAATGGAAGGAATTATAAAAAAAGTTGCTGGAAATTCATATATTAGAATATAAAAGGAATAAAAATTATGTATGATAGACACATTTTAGGTAAAATAGGTGAAGACATTGCTAGTGAGTTTTTACAAAAGAAAGGCTATAAAATTATTCAAAAAAATTTTAAATGTAGGCAGGGAGAAATTGATATTATTGCCAAAGATAAAAATGAACTAGTAATTGTAGAAGTAAAAACAAGAAAAAGCTTAGAATATGGTGCTCCAGTGGATGCTGTGGATAATAATAAAAGAAAACATATTTATAAAGTTGCAGAGTATTATTTACATATAAATAAATTAGAAAATATTTTTATTAGGTTTGATGTTATAGAAATATTTGTAAAAAATAAAAAAGTTTATATAAATCATTTGAAGAATGTAATAAATTGAAAAATTTTATAATAAGTATTGAATTAAAAACAAATGTTTGATATAATATAAATATAATTATTGAAATGTAAAATTTGAAGAAAGGATGATGTATAATGGAGAGTAATAAATTAGAAATAATTTCAAATTTATTTGAAGGAAGAGAAATCAGAAGTATTTGGGATTCAGATAAAGGAGATTATTATTTTAGTGTTACAGATGTTATAAGTGCTCTAACAGATAGTAAAATACCTAAAAGATATTGGTCTGATTTAAAAAGAAAATTAATTGAAGAAGGTAGCCAACTGTACGAAAATATCGTACAGTTAAAAATGAAAGCAAAAGATGGTAAACTTAGAGAAACTGATACACTAGATACAAAAGGAATTCTAAGACTTATTGAATCAGTTCCAAGCAGTAAAGCAGAACCATTTAAGCTATGGCTTGCAAAAATGGGAAGTGATAGAATTGATGAAATATTTGATCCTGAAATTGCTATAAATAGAGCAATTAACTATTATAGAAATAGGGGATATTCTGATAAATGGATAAATTCTTTAAGTTATAAATATATAAATCAAAAACAATTAAGTAAGGATAGTAATAAAAAAGATTAATATATGAATGCCGTTATTCAAAAAAATTATATAAAATTAAAAATCGAAAGAGTATTGATATATCAACACTCTTTCGATTTTCCTATGGAGGCGCCAATCGGATTTGAACCGATGATCAGAGTTTTGCAGACTCGTGCCTTACCACTTGGCTATGGCGCCAAAAAATAAAAATGGAGCAGGTAACGAGAATCGGACTCGTGACTAAACCTTGGCAAGGTCTCGTTTTACCACTAAACTATACCTGCATAAAAATATATTAAATAATGCATATATAATGATAACAAAAATAAAATAAAAAGTCAAGAATTTTCAAAAATAAATCTAATAAATTATATTATAAATGAAAGAAAAATATTACATATTTGAAAAAATAAAAATATATATTAGAAATAATTAACAAATAATAAAAAAATAAAAAAATGTTGAAATTTGTATTTAATTAATATATAATAAAATTGTAATAAAATATAAAATTCAAGATAAACAATAAAAAGAACAAAAGGAAGGAAATTTATGAAAACAAAAAAATTTATAGGATTTTTAATAATTTTTATACTTATATTCTCAATTATATCATTATATTCAAATACAAAAGCAAAAGAAGAAGTAGTAAATTATAGATTAGGAATAGTTAGATTAAGAGAATCAGGATATGGATACAAAATAACACCAACAGGAAGTTCAGAAAAAACAGTATGGAAAATAGTAACATATAATGGACAAAGTATAACTTATGATAATGCTATATATTGTTTAAAAGCAGGTCAAGGTTTTGGTGGAGATTGGTCAAACTTACAAACATCAAATCAAGTAGATTATAAAGTATCGTATGATTTAAAAGCAGACAAAGAAACAATAAAAACTAAATTTAATCAAATACCAATGTTTAAAAATGATACAGTATATAGTGAAGTGCTATGGATATTAGATAATTTATATATACCAGGACAATCAAAAGAATCACAAAAAGAGGAATTACTATCAAAAGTACCGACTGAATCATATACAGAAGAGCCATCAAATGTATGGAAAGAAATGAACTTAACAGATTCAGATTTAGACGATTTAACAGATGATGATATTGAAGTTGTACAACAATTAGCAATATGGTACTTTACAAATAGTGGTGATAAAGATTATTGTAGTGAAAATTTACCAACTTTAAAACAAAATGAACAGAAAGATGAAGATATTACTTATAAATCTTTATCAGATATATATAATGAAAAAGATGGAAATCAAATGCAATATGGAGAGTGGAGACAACAATATGCAGAATCACTTTATAAATATTTAATAACTGAAGCTAAAAAAAATACAACATACACAGGAAATACAAATATAACAGAATCACCGTTACAATTAAATAAAGATTCAATTGTAAAAATTATAGAAGATCCAAATGACAATACTAAATATATAGCAGGACCATTTAAAATAGAAAAAAAATCAGATAATACTTATTCAGAATTTAAGTCTATATTTGTAGATGAAAAAGAAAATACAATAACAGATTATACTTTATTAGATAATACAAAAAATACAACAAATAAAAATATACAAGAATTAGCAGGAGAAAATTTTTATATATCAATACCAAAATCAACACATAATAACATACAAAGAGTAAAATTAAGTATAAGTTTAAGTTATTCAAGTACAAAATTAACATTTTTAACAACAAGTCAATCAGATTATCAAAATCAACAACCAGTAGTGCTAGTAGAAAAAACAACAAAAGATTATTCAGAAAGTATAACATCAAAAATATTCGATTTAGCTTTAAGAAAATTTATAACAAAAGTAGATAGTAAAGAAATAACAGGAGATGAAAGTAGAGTTCCAACAATATCACAAGAAGAATTACAAAATTTAAAAATAGGAACAGATACAACAGCAAAAAAAGAACACACAAAAGAACCACTAGTTGTTAATACAAATAGTTTAGTAACATATACAATAAGGGTATATAATGAAGGAGAAATAGATGGTTTTGCGAAAGAAATAACAGATTATTTGCCAGAAGGATTACAATTTGAATCAAGTACGGTGGATAATGTAAATTATAATTGGAAACTATTCACAAAAGATGGAACACCAACTGATGACAAAACACAAGCCGTAAAAATAACAACAGATTATTTAAAAGATCAACAATTAAATGCATATACTGATTCAACTTTGAATTATAAAGATGTAAAAGTAATCTGTAAAGTAGTAGCAGAAAATAAACTAACAAACCAAAACTTAAAGAATATAGCAGCAATAACAGAAAGTACAGATACGGAAGGAAATAATTTAAAAGATAGAGATTCTGTGCCAAAAGATTTAACAGAAGGAGAAAGAACTAATTACCCATATGACCCAGACAATAGTAAAGATAAATATGAAGATGATGACGATTTTGAAGATTTACTATTATTAGGTAAAAATTTAGACTTAGCATTAAGAAAATACATATCAGAAATAAATGGAGTAGCTCCAACAATAAGTAGAGAACCAGAAGTAGTAACATCAACAATAGAATCAAAAGGAACAGCAACATATAATCACCCAAAAACACCATTAACAGTAAAAATAGGGGATATAATAACATATACAATAAGAGTATACAATGAAGGAGATATAGATGGATATGTATCAGAAATAACAGACTTTTTACCAGAATATTTAGAATATATAAATTCTGAAAATGCAACAACAGAAGAAGAAAGAAATGCAGCAGAATTTAATAATAAATATGGCTGGGAAAAAGATTCAAACAATGCAAGAATAATAAAAACAAACATAACATCAAAAGCAAATACATCAAGATATAGTGAAATGACTGGAATTGATAGAAGTAATACACTATTAAAAGCATATGAAAAAGGAAAAAATTTATCATATATAGAAGTAAGAATAAAATGTAAAGTTAAAAACAATGCAATACCAGATACAAGAATAACAAATATAGCAGAAATAACAGGAATGACAGATAAAGAAGAGAAAAATGTAATAACAGACAGAGATTCAACAGCAAATAGCTTAACAGATGGGAACACTAAAAATGGAACATTACCAAACGATAGTGAATTACCAACATATAAAGATAATGAAATAAATCAAAAATATGTGCCAGGTCAAGAAGATGATGATGATTTTGAAAAAGTAGAAATAAAAGAATTTGACCTTGCATTAAGAAAATTTATAACAGCAGTAGATGGAAAAGAATTAACGGATAATGATAGTAGAGTTCCAGCAATAACAGAACAAGAATTACAAAATTTAGCAAACAAGACAGAAAAAACAGCCAAAAAAGAACACACAAAAACACCAATTCAAGTAAGAACAGGAAGCTTAGTAACATATACAATAAGAGTATATAATGAAGGTGGAATAGATGGTTATGCAGAACAAATAACAGATTATTTACCAGACGGACTACAATTTTATTCAAGTGAAGTAGGTGGAACAAACTATAATTGGAAATTAATAGATAAAGAAGGAAATGAAACACAAGATAAAGAAAAAGCCGTAAAAATAACAACAGATTACTTAAAAAATAGGCTATTAAATGCATTCAATAAAGAAGAATTAAATTTAGATTATGCAGAAGTAAAAGTAATCTGTAAAGTAGTAGCAAAGAATAAGTTAACAAGTCAAAGCTTAAAAAATATAGCAGCAATAACTCAAAGTACAGATAAAGATGGAGAAAATATACCAGATAGAGATTCAACACCAAGAGATTTAACAGATAAAGAAATAGAAGAATATCCATATAATCCAGACAATAGTAAAGATAAATATGAAGATGATGACGATTTTGAAGATTTATTATTACCAGAAAAAAATTTAGATTTAGCATTAAGAAAATATATAACAGAAATAAATGGAGTAGCACCAACGGTAAGTAGAGAACCAGAAGTAGTAACATCAACAATACCAACAACAGCAACATATAATCATCCAAAAGACCCACTAACAGTAAAAATAGGAGATATAATAACATATACAATAAGAGTATACAATGAGGGTGAAATAGATGGATATGTATCAGAAATAACAGACTTTTTACCAGAATATTTAGAATATATAAATTCTGAAAATGCAACAACAGAAAAAGAAAGAAATGCATTAGAATTTAATAAAAAATTTGGATGGGAAATAGTAGAAAATAGTAATGGAAGAAAAATAAAAACAACAATAACATCAAAAGAAAATACAAGTACATATAAAACAAAAACAGGAATAGAAAGAGAAGATACATTACTAAAAGCATTTGTTGAAGGAGAAGAATTATCATACATAGATGTACAAGTAAAATGTAGAGTAAAATCAAATGCAATACCACATATAAAAATAACAAATATAGCAGAAATAACAGGAATGACAGATGAAGAAGGAACTAATGTAACAACAGATAGAGATTCAACAGCAAATAGCTTAACAGATGGAAACACTAATAATGGAACATTACCAACAGATAATGAATTACCAACATACAAAGATACAGAAATAGAAGAACAAAAAACTGTACCAGATAAATACATACCAGGACAAGAAGACGATGACGACTTTGAAAAAGTAGAAGTAAAAGAATTTGATTTAGCATTAAGAAAATTTATAACAGCAGTAGATGGAAAAGAATTAACGGATAATGATAGTAGAGTTCCAACAATAACAGAACAAGAATTACAAAATTTGGCAAACAAGACAGAAAAAACAGCCAAAAAAGAACACACAAAAACACCAATTCAAGTAAGAACAGAAAGCTTAGTAACATATACAATAAGAGTATATAATGAAGGTGAAATAGCAGGATTCGCAAAAGAAATAACAGACTACTTACCAGACGGACTACAATTCTATTCAAGTGAAGTAGGTGGAACAAACTATAACTGGAAATTATATGATAAAGATGGAAATGAAACAGAAGATGTAACAAAAGCAGTAAAAATAACAACAAACTATTTAGCAACAGAACTTTTAGAAGCATTTAATGAAGAAAATAAAAAATTAGACTATGCAGATGTAAAAGTAATTTGTAAAGTAGTAGCAGAAAGTAAAATAACAGACCAAACATTAAAAAATATAGCAGCAATAACTGAAAGTACAGATAAAGATGGAGAAAATGTACCAGATAGAGATTCAACACCAAGAGATTTAACAGATAAAGAAATAGAAGAATATCCATATAATCCAGATAATAGTAAAACAGATTATGAAGATGATGATGATTTTGAAGATTTACTATTACCAAAAAAAGAATTAGACATAGCATTAAGGAAATTTATAACAGAAATAAATGGAGAAGCAGTAAAAGTAGATAGAACACCAAAAGTAGACACATCAACGATAGCAACAACAGAAACAGCAACATATAACCATACAAAAGAGCCATTAGTTGTAAAAATAGGAGATATAATAACATATACAATAAGACTATATAATGAAGGAGACTTAAATGGATATGTATCAGAAGTAACAGACTTCTTACCAGAATATTTAGAATTAATTACAAGTAGCAATGCAACAACAGATGCAGAAAAAAGTGCATTAGAATTTAATAAAAAATTTGGATGGGAAATAGTAGAAAATAGTAATGGAAGAAAAGTAAAAACAAATATAACATCAATAGATCATAGTGATACATATAGTACATTAACAGGAATAGAAAGAGAAGATACTTTATTAACAGCATTTGATGGAGGAAAAGACTTATCATATATAGATGTACAAATAAAATGTAAAGTAAAAACAAATGCTACACCTGATAAAAGAATAACAAACATAGCAGAAATAACAGGAATGACAGACGAAGAAGGAGCAAATATAG
>CANRES010000030.1 GCA_947629625.1 uncultured Clostridia bacterium
TGTCAATAAAAATATTTCGACAATATTTTACATATTTTTACAATTTTAAAAGAAGTAATATAGTTTAATATACTATATTACTTCTTTTTTCATATACTTTTTTAAATTTGCACATTTTTTACGTCCCCTATGTGCGAATTTGCACATTTTTAACGTCCCCAACGTGCGCGCGCCGGCTTGCGCTTGCGCTTATCTTTTATTCCATCCTTCTTTATTTGTTTGTCTTTGTCTTGCTATTGCCAGTGAATCACTTGGAACATCATCAGTTATTGTTGAACCTGCTGCTACAAATGTATTATCTCCTAAATTTACTGGTGCAACTAAATTTGTATTTGACCCAATAAAACTATTTTTTCCAATAACTGTTTTACTTTTATTAAATCCATCATAATTACAAGTAATTGTTCCACAACCTATATTTGTGTGTTCTCCTATTTCACAATCTCCCATATAAGATAAGTGTGGTACTTTTGTTCCTTCTCCTATAATTGCTTTTTTAATTTCAACAAAACTTCCTACTTTTACTTTATTTGCTAATTTACATCCTTCTCTAATATATGCGTTTGGTCCTATTTCACAGTCTTCTCCTATTGTAACACCAGATTTTATAATTGTATTTGGATGTATTACTGTATCTGTTCCTATTGTAACATCGTCATATATGTATGTATTATTTATATCTTCTATTGTTACACCATTTTTCATGTGTTCTTGATTAATTCTTAATCTTAATATTCTTGTTAGCATTTCTAATTGTAATCTATCATTTACACCTAATATTTCTGTGTTGTCTTCTACTATAACTGCACCTGTTTTTAGGCCTTTATCATTCATAATTTTTATAACATCTGTTAAATAGTATTCTCCTTGTGCATTATTTGGTCTTATTTCTTTTAATGCTAATAATAATTCTTGTATATCAAAACAATATATTCCAGCATTTATTTCTTGTATTTCTTTTTGTTCTTCTGTTGCATCTTTTTGTTCTACAATACCTTTTATGTTTCCACCTTCATCACGTAATATTCTTCCATATCCTGTTGGATTATCATATATTGCTGTTAAAAGTGTTGCATATTCTTTGTTGTTTATACTTTTTTGTATTAAATTTTTTAATGTTTCTGGTCTTAAAATTGGAACATCTCCATTTAATACTACAACTTTTCCTTTTCTTCCTTCTAAAAATTTAGTTGTTTGCATTATGGCATGACCTGTTCCTAACATTTCTTCTTGATAAGCATATTTTACGCTATCTCCTAAAACTTCTTCTACTTGTTCTTTTTTGTATCCTACTACTGCTATTATTTCATTAACATCTGCTTTTTTTGCTGTTTCTACAACTCTTGTTACTAATTCTTTTCCATATATTTTATGAACTAGTTTTGATTTATTTGATTTCATTCTTGTTCCTTTTCCTGCTGCTAAAACAACTGCTATTACTTCATTTTCCATTTTTTTATCTCCCTTTCAAAAATGTTATTAATTTGACGTTTTTTATTATAGCACATTTTTTTTTGTAATGCAAATTTTTATCTTCTTCTACATCTGCAACCACAATTGCTAGAATTCGTAGTATTTAATAGATTTGTAAGATTATTAATTGCATCATTTGCTGCGGCTGTATTGGTATTATTATTGTTGTTATTGGTATTATTATTGCAATTATTGTTATTATCTTGTTCATCTCTTATAACATTAGTTATAAATTTTGTAAAAGCCGCCGCTATGTATGCTAATATTGTGTATATTATTGTATTAACTAAGAAAGCAGAAGTAAATGCTGCAAATGTAACTATTAAATAAATTGCGAAAAAAAATGCCGCTACTAATATTGGTCTTTTAATAATTGTTTGTAATACTATTGCAAGTATTATAGTTGCAACTGGTAAGGCAAAAAAAATTAATAAATTATTCATAATATATATCTCCTTTTTATTTTTTCTATATATTATGAACAATTTATTTTTTTCGTTACTTTTTAATTATATGTTACAGATTGAAGGAACAAACCGTTGTGGTGGTAATGTTTTTCCGGCTTTTTCTCTTTTTCCTTCTTTTATTATATTTGGTATTTCTTCTACATCTAATTTATTTAATCCAACTTCTACTAGTGTTCCTGCTATTATTCTTACCATATTGTATAAAAAGCCATTTCCTGTAAGTTGTATTATTACGTTTTCTCCTTCTTTTATTACATTTGCACTATATATTGTTCTTACACTACTTTTACTACTTGTTCCACTTGATTTGAATGCTTTAAAATCATGCTCTCCTTCAAAGTATTTTACTGCTTTTTGCATTTTTTCTACATCTAGTTCTTGTGGTATGTGGTATACCATATTTCTATATATTGCAGTACCTTGACTAGAATTATTTATAACATACATATATGTTTTTTGTTTACATTTATATCTACTATGAAAATCATCGTCAACAACTTCTGCTTGTTTTATTACTATTGATTTTTTTAGTTGTGAATTTATTGCAATAGCCATTTTTTCTATTGGTATATTAGAATTTGTTTTAAAATTTGCTACTTGTCCAAATGCGCTAACTCCTGCATCTGTTCTTCCTGAGCCATATAGTTCTACTTCTTCTCCGGTTACATTAAAAATTGCTCTTTCAATTTCACCTTGAATATTTAGTTTATTAGGTTGTTTTTGCCATCCGATTAAAGTCTTTTCCATCATATTCTATTAATAATTTTATATTTCTCATTTATTACACCACTATTATTTATTTTCTACTTTTTTATCAAATTTATTTTTACTATTATTTTGATGCTCAATTTTGCTTATTATATTTTTTATTAATATTTTCTTTAATGCTTCTTCTTTTACATCTGCAATTAATGTTCCATCTTTTGCGACAGAAACTTTTCCTGTTTCTTCTGATACTACTATTGCAATACTATCTGTTTCTTTTGAAATTCCTATTGCTGCTCTATGTCTTGTTCCTAATTCTTTTGCAATATCATTATCTCCGGCTAGTGGTAACATACATGCTGCTGCTGCAATTTTATTATTACTTATTATAACTGCTCCATCATGTAAAGGTGTGTTTGGAACAAATATATTTACTAATAATTGTGGAGATATCTCTGAATTCATTTGTATTCCTGTTTGAATTATATCTTTTATTTGTATATCTCTTTCAATTACTATTAATGCTCCTGTTTTTGATTTTGATAATTCATACGCTGCTATTACAATTCTATATATATCTTCTTTTGTTTTTGCAACTATATCTTTATCTATTCCAAAGAAATGTGTTAATTTATTAGTTCCCAATTGTTCTAATGCTCTCCTTAATTCTGGTTGGAATATAACTATTAAAACAAGTACTCCATAAGTCATAACTGATGTTAAAATATAGTTTAATATATTTAATTGTAAAATTGAACTTAAACCTGTTGCTACTATTAATAGTAATATTCCTTTTAATAAGTTCCACGCTCTTGAATATTTTACAATTTTTAAAAGTTGTAAAATTAAAAATACTACTATTGTAATATCTACTATTAATGCAAGTAACTTAAATGGATTTTCTATTAAACTATTTATATATCCTAATATATTTTGTTCATAAAAATTATATAAAGTTAAATTCAATTTATTTATCATATTTTTACCCTCTAATTAAATAAATAATACATTAATGTTCCTGCACCTGCTAAAACCATTGTAGCAAGTAATATACCTGCAATAACTCTAACTATTATTTTACTTTTATCTTGACCATTCATTTTTATTTCCTTTCTTTTTTACATTATGCTTCTAATAATTTTAGTTCAACATTTTGTACTTTGTATTTTTGTGTTTGCTCATCTAATGTAAATTCTGTTAAACTTTTTGTTAATTGTTCATCATTTTGTTTTAAATCTGTTGTGAAATAGAAATTAATTTGTGGTATTTCTATTCTATTTGTAACTAATGCTTTAAATACTTCTACTGTGTGTTTATCGTCTTCACATACAAATATTAATTGTGGTAAATTCATAAAGCCAGAATCCATTGGTTGAAAATTTGCATAAAAGTCTTGATACATTTTCATTTTTTCTATAAATTTTTTCTCCCAGTTTTCGTCTCGTCTAATTACTTCAAATATAAATGTAAGTGTTTTTCCATTTTTAGATAATTTTATACTTCCTCCTGTTGCTTTAAATGTTTTATTTAGTGTTTTTGCAGTTATTGCAGGTTTTACTGTGTATTCGTCAAAATTTTTTACTTTTCTTATATATGCTAGTAACACTTGGTTTCCTGCTAATCTTTTCTTAATCATTTCTACTGGTTTTGTATTATCTGTTGGTTGCCATTTACATTCAATTCCTCTTGAATTCAATAAATATTTTCCCATTTTTTCTAAACAATATACTCTATATATTCCTTTTCCTTCTTCTGATGAAAAATAGTATCTTGTTAATATTTTAGATTTTACTAATTGTTCTAATTTGTTGTTTAACTTATCTTGTGAATTGTATTCAATTTTTTTCAAGTCTAAAACCTGACATAATTGTCTTGATGTTATAAATTCAAACTCGTTTACTATTTCCATTATTGCAAAATGCAAATCATTTATATGTCCTTGGTTTATCTTATGTATTATTTGGTTCATGGATACATATCCATCTTTTCCATCAAATACCTTTATTTCACCATTTCTAATTGCAAATGGTGAACTTTTTGCTTCAATTTGGCTATCTTCTACCATTTATTCTTCCTCCTTAAAAAATAATAATTTTATTTTCTTTTTATCTGGTATTATTTTTTTAACATAAACTTGTACTTCTTGTCCATATTGAATATCTTCTTCATAATCTGCAAGTCCAACTAAATTTGGTTTTAATTCTACAAAAATTCCGTTTTTATATTTATCTGTTTCTCTTGCAATTCCTTTTACTACTGTTTTTTCTTTTATGCCTTTAACATTTTCTTCCCATGTTCCACATAGTTCTTTATATGTAAATGTTATTCTATTATTTTCATTGTTTACTGATTTTACCATAACATCTATCTTTTGTCCAATTTTAAATCTTTCTGAAGGATCTTTTATTCTTGATACTGATATATTTTCTATATGTAATAACCCAACATTTCCTCCATCTGTTTTTATAAATGCTCCATAAGGTTGCATACTTGCAACACTACCCTTAACAATCATTCCTTCTTTTAAAACTTCATTTTCTACCATGTTTTTATTCCTTTCTTTTGTTTTCCCTTATATTATATATATTTTTTAATCATTTTACAATAATTTTTTATATTATTTTTAATATTTCTTCTTTTAGTACTTTTACCATATCTTCTTGTTTTACTTTTTTTATTATTTCTCCTTTTTTGAATAAAAGTCCTTCACCTATTCCTCCTGCAATTCCTATATCTGCATTTCTTGCCTCACCTGGTCCATTTACTGCACATCCCATTACTGCAACAGTTATATCTTTTTCTATTGTTTGTAAAAATTCTTCAATTTCTTTTGCTATTGGAATTAAGTCTATTTGTGTTCTTCCACATGTAGGGCATGATACTAATTTTGGAGATTTATTATATAAATTACAGTTTTTCAAAATTTCTTTTGCAACTTTTATTTCTTCAACTGGGTTATCTGATAAAGATACTCTTAATGTATCTCCTATGCCTTTTCTTAATAGTGTTCCTAACCCTATACTTGATTTTATTGTTCCACTAAATAATGTTCCTGATTCTGTTATTCCTAAATGTAATGGATAATTAAATACTTTACTTGCTTCTTCATATGCATTTATACATAAATCTAAATCTGATGCTTTAAGTGATATACATATATCATGAAAATCTAAATTTTCTAATATTTCTATATGTCTTCTTGCACTTTCTATAAGTGCAGATGCTGTTGGTTTTCCTTCTTTATTTAATAAATCTTTTTCTAATGATCCTGCATTTACTCCTATTCTAATTGGTATTTTTCTTTCTTTACATGCATTTACTACTTGTTTTGTATTTTCAATTTTTCCTATATTTCCTGGATTTATTCTAATTTTATCTACTCCACTTTTTATTGCTTCTAATGCTATTCTATAATCAAAATGTATGTCTGCTACTATTGGTATATGAATTTGCTTTTTTATTTCTTTTATTGATTTTGCGTCTTCTATATCTAAACATGCAACTCTTACTATTTCACAACCTGCTTTTTCAAGTTCTATTATTTGATTGACTGTTGATTTTACATCTTTTGTTTTGGTATTTGCCATTGATTGTATAACTACTTTATTTTGTCCACCTATTTGTACTCCATTTACAAAAATTTTTTTTGTTTTTTCTCTATTATTCATTATTACATTTCTCCTATATATATTATTGCATATTTTCTATTTCTTTTTTTGTTAAATATCTCCATTCTCCTATTTTTAAATCTTTTACTGTTAAATTTGCTATTTTTGTTCTATGTAGTGCTATTACTTTTTTTCCTATTGCTTCACACATTTTTCTTATTTCTCTATTTTTTCCTTCATGTATTGTTATTTCTAATCTTGAATTATTTTTTTCATAATCTGTTTTTAATATTTTTACAATAGCAGGGCTTGTTATAAAACCAGTATCTAATTTTACTCCTTTTTCTAACTGTTCTACATCATTTTCATTTACTATTCCAATTAAAGTAACTGTATATGTTTTGGTTATTTCGTTTTTTGGATGTGTAATTTTATATACAAAATCTCCATCATTTGTTAATATTAGTGCACCTGATGTGTACATATCTAATCTTCCTACTGGTACTATTCTTTCATCTATTCCTTTTATTAAATCTAAAACTGTTGGTCTATTGAACTGGTCTTTTGCAGTTGTTACATAGCCTATTGGTTTGTTTAATAGTATATATATTTTTTCTTCTTTTTTACCTTCTACTTTTTTATCATTAAAATAAATTTCATCTTGTTCAGGTTTAATTTTTATTCCTAATTGTGTTACTACTTTTCCATTTACTTTGACTTTACCTTGTATTATATATTCCTCGCATTTTCTTCTTGATGCAATTCCTGCATTTGCTAAAAATTTCTGTAATCGTATTTCCTCCATTAAATTTGCCCCTTCAATTCTTTAATTATTTTTTCAAAATATTCTGGCAGAGGTGCCTCTATTTTCATTATTTTTCCAGTTGTAGGATGTTTAAATTCTATGCTTTTTGCGTGTAACATTTGCCCTACAACATTAAAAGGATTTTTTCCATTTGAATATACATAGTCTCCAACTACTGGATATCCAATTTCAGATAAGTGTACTCTAATTTGGTGTGTTCTTCCTGTATCTATTTTTACTTTTAATAATGTGTATTTTTCAAATCTTTCTAATACTGTAAAATGTGTTACCGCTTCTTTTCCATTCTTTGATACTGCCATTTTTTTTCTATCTTTTGTACTTCTTGCTATTGGCATATTTATTGTTGCTTCATTTTCTTTTATTACTCCTCTTACTAAGGCTATATATATTTTTTTTACTTCTCTATTTTTTATTTGATTACTTAAATTAATATGTGCTATATCATTTTTTGCAACAATTAAAACCCCGGATGTGTCTTTATCTAATCTATGTACTATTCCCGGTCTTATTTCTCCACCTATTCCTGATAATGAATCTTTACATATATTCATTATTGCATTTACTAATGTTCCATCTGGATTTCCATTTGCAGGATGTACAACTAACCCCTTTGGCTTATTTACTACTATTATATCTTTATCTTCATAAAGTATTTCTATTGGAATGTCTTCTGCTTTTAGTTCTATTTCTTTTGGTGGTACTTCTTCTATTGTTATTAAATCTCCAATATTTACTTTATATGATGCTTTTTCTAATTTTCCATTTACTAATATTTTTTCTTCTTCAATTAATTTTTGTATCATAGTTCTAGATAAAGTGTTATCTATTTTTGATAACACTTTATCTAATCTTTCATTATTATCTTCTTTAATTTTAAACTGTTTCATTATTTATTTCTCTTTCATATATAACAAATTTATCGTCATGATATAATTCTTTATATTTACTATCTCTTGATAGTTGTGCTGTTAATTTTGAATTTGTATAAGTTATAACATGAGTTATTCCATATTCCTCAAATTTTGTTTCATAATATGCACTTAAACTTGATATGTTTAAAAAGTCTGTAAATATATCTTTATCCCATCCACTAAATTCTGGTGTGTATAGGTCTGCTCTTGAATCTATAAATACTGGTATATCTTGGAATAATAGATAACTTCCATAGTTATATTCATTAAATAATTTTATATTTTCTAAATCTAAATTTTCTTTTATGTATTTTGCTGCTTCTATTGGATATGCTGATTCATCTATATATACTGCTTTTATTTTATCTTGATAAAAATATACACTTATAACAATTACAACTAAAACTGTTAAAATTTTTCCTAAAATATGTGTCATATTATTTACCATATTTTCACAGCCACTTGGATCATATTTATCGAATAATGAACATACTAATTTATTAAATATATATCCACATATTAATACAAGCATTGATAATTGTCTTCTCGTCATAAACATTAATATTATCAATCCAACTAACATAAACAAATCATGTAATTTTATTTTTGTATCTGTAAACATTAATATTGCTATAAATAAAACCACAACAATAACAGCATCTTTATTTTGTGCTAATACTAATGGTAAATGTTCTGCAATATTTTTTGTTGTGTTTCCTTGCATTGTTTTTACCAAATATGTATATGGTGCATCTCCTATTGGTGTTAGTAAACCTGTTAAAATAGATATTAACATTATTAATATCAACCATTTTGTTGCAGAATTTTTTTCAATTTTTATTTTGTATGGATTTAATTGCATTTTTTTTGATTTTTCAAGTGATATATTAAATTTTGTTTTTACTTCTTCAAGTTTTAATTCTAATGTTCTTATTTTTTCTTCATTTCCAACTTTTTTTGATAGTTTTTTTATTTTTCTTCTTAAATTTTTCATTGGTATTTTATAGTTTAAATGTGCATCTCTTATAACACATATTAAATATTCTACTACATATGGTAAATAAAGTACAAAATAGAATGGCCATACTGCACAGTGTACATTTGCAATTAATATTGGTATTATTATTAAACCTATTGCATATCTTATTTTTTTTGTTTCTAAAAATTTTTCTATAAATAGTATTGTTAATGTAAATAATATGAATGTTACAAGTTGTGCTCTTGCTGCTACATATCCTCTTAATAAATATAACATTCCTATTGTGATAACAAATGATGTTAATTGATTTTTAGATAATTTTAAGTTTGTTAAATATATTGTTAGTCCTAATATCATACATAAAATAATTGTTGATATATATATTCCTGCCATTCCTCCTAAATATGTATATACAAGATATATTCCAACATCATACGCCCAATGTGGATATGTATATGGTAAATTTTCATGCCATGAGAATGGATCTATTTTATCTACTCCATTTTGTAATATATGTTCTCCTATTTTTATTGTATAAAAAGTGTCATTTTGCAATGTTTTTGGTGTTATTGCAAAACAAAATAATAGTATACATATTATTGCTAGTATATTAAATGATATTTTTATTTTCTTTTCTTTTTCCATTTTTTTCTCCTATTTTTTATTTGTATATAATTATATATAATATTTTGTTATTTAGCAAGATTTATAATTAAAAAAAGTTAAAATAACTTTAATTTTCACTTTTTAGTACATATTCATATATTTTTTTATGTAATGAATATTTTTTATTTTCATTAATAACTAATATCCATAAATATATAATAATAAATAATATTGCTATATTTTCTAAATAATAAATTGTAATGCTTGAAATTATTGTTAATAAAATTATTGTACAATTTTCAACTATATGTATATATTCCATTGAATATTTAATTCCATATTTAATTTTTAGAATTTGTTTTAAAATTCTTCCTCCATCTAGTGGATATATTGGTAATAAGTTAAAAATACATAATAATAGATTTGCATAAATTATGCTTAGCCTTTGATATTCTTCTAAATTAAAATTATTAAATATAAATATTATTGCTATAATAATATTTATTACTGGACCTGATAGTGCAATAATTATTTTTTTTAAACTTAATAATCTTGAATTTTGTATTTTTTTATTGTAATTTTCTAGTGGTACTTTAAATGAAATTGATAATCCCATTGGCATTATATTTATTTTTTCTAATTTAAAGCCTAATATTAGACCTGAAATAATATGTCCTAATTCATGAAACAATGCAAATATCATTAAAAGTGCATATAGTTCAATTTGTTTTGTTAAATAAAAAAGTAATGCAAATAAAAATATTTTTAAATCTAATCTAATTCTCATACATAAAACCCTTTCTAAGTTAAATTTAAAATTCTAGTATATCTCTTGGGTTTACGTATTCTCCTTTATATATTATTTCAAAATGTAAATGTGGTCCTGTAACATTTCCTGATGAACCAGATAATGCTATTTTATCTCCTTGTTTTACAATATCTCCTTCATTTACTAATAATTCACTGCAATGTGCATAAGTAGTTATTAAATCTCCATTTTGTATTTTTATGTATTTTCCATAACTACTAGATTCTGTTGCTAAAATTACTTCTCCATCTGTTGCAGATACAACATCTGTTCCTACAACTACACCAATATCTATTCCATTATGATATGATGTAACAATATCTCCTTCTTCTTCTCTTGTCCCAAATTCAGATGAAATAAAACCACCTTCTGCTGGTTTTATTATGGAATAATTATTGAATATTTCTTGTGCTATTGTTAAAGTTTCAGTTTCATTAACTATTTGTTCTATATTTGCTTCTTCTTGATTTTCTTCTATTTTATTTTCTTCTTCATTACTTATATTTTCTGTATCTATTTTTTCTTGATTAATTTCTTCATTTTTTACTTCGATGTTATTACTTTCTTCAATATTTGTTTTTTCAGTATCTTGTTCATTTTCTATAATATTTGAATTTTCTTTATTATCGTTATTAGAATTATCATTTAAAAAACTATTTTTTATTTCAGTATATATTCCTTTAACATCAATATCATAATCTAGTATTTCTTTTGTTTTATTTATTGTTGAAGCAGAAAAAACATAATTTGTAGTTTGTATAAGGTAATATATAAAATATATTAATAAACATATTAATACTTGAATAATCATTTTCTTTAATAATTTAAAATCTTTATTATTGCCAGAAACATTTACTGTTGCAGTTGTATTTCTGTAATTTTGATTTTTTCTTCTTGCATAGATTTCTTCTGCTCTTCTTATTTTTTCTTCCGCACTAAGTACTCTTTCCATAAACAACACCTCTTAAAAACATAAATATGTCTTTAAGAGGTATTTTATGATTATTTATTAAATTATTATTTTAGTAACATTAAAATTACTTGAAAGATTGTTACTATTCCTAAAAATAAAGTTATTTTTTTTAATTTACTATATTTTTTACTTAAATCTTTTGCATTTGAATTAAATTCTTTTGGTTTTTCTAAATTAGAAATATAATTTGATATTATCATTTCTGCTTCATTTACAATATAATCATTGTTATTATTTTTATTTTCATTATTATTTTTTGAATTATTTAATTTACTTTCTGCATATTCTAATTTTTTTATTTTTTTGTTACTTTTTAAAATAACTATTGCTTCATCTACTATATTTGAAGGCAAATTTTTTAATACTACCATATTTTTCATATTACTTATATCCATATGATACCCTCCATATTTAGAGTCTTATTAAAAATTTTTGCCAATTTTATAAATTTTATACATCTGGATTAGATAATATTTCATCATATAGTGAAATTTTTCTCATATTATTTATTTCTTCACTAGAAAATCCTAATTCTTTATATTCTTCTGTTGTATAATTATTTACTATTGTATAATTATCATTTTGACTTACTATTTTTACATATATTTTATATTCATATCCTGCCATATTTTTTATAACATAAGGAATATTGTTTTCATATCTTATTGCTGAATTTGCTACCTTTAATCCGCTATCACTCCACCAAATAACATCTATTGATATTTTTCTATAATTTATTAATTCTTCAACACCTTTTTCAATTTTAAATACTATTAAATTGCTACCATCATCTTGTTCACTAATATACGCAATTTCTGCTTTTACTTCATTCGAGCTTGATAATCTTAATGTTACTGTATCTCCTACTTGTTTTGTTTTAGATGTATCTGAATTCATAATTGTTGCAATATAGCAATAAAAATTGTTTATAATTTTTCCACTTGTATTACTTGATGCAACTATTTGGCCTGTTTTTAAATCTATATTTTCTAAAACTTCTTTATTTAAATTTGAAAAATCTTCTACTGAAAATACATCTTCTAAACCATCTATTCTATATGAAACTATTCCACTATTAACTGCTTTTACATATTCTACTCCTGAATTTAGTTCATTTTCATATGAACTTCTCTCTTGTATTAATTCTTTTATATATGAGCCTGATGGACTTAAATCTCCAATAATTTTTGCTTTTCTTGTTATTGCATTATTTATATTTTTTTTATATTCTCTTAACTTCATAATATCATTTGTATATCTAATTGATTCTAGATTATCTTCTATTTGACCTTCTAATATCTTTATATCATTTGTATATATGTTTGTTTGACCTTCTAATGCTTCTTGTATTTTAGTGTCTAATTCTTCTATTTTTTCATTTAAGTCTTCTTCATTTTTACTATAATATCTAAAAACTGATTCTCCTTTTGCTACTCTTTCTCCCTCAGATTTTATTTGTACTAAGCCATTTTCTGCATTTTCTCCTGAAATTACTACTTCATCTCTAATAACGTACCCTATTGAATCTTCTTCTAATGTGATTTTGCCAGATTCTATAACAAATAAATCTGTTGGTTGTTTAATTAGTTCTATAATATTATAAATTAAATATGTACAAATTATAATAAAAATAATACCTATTACTATTAACTTAAAAACATTTAACTTTGGCTTTTCTTCTTTACTACTCAATTTATACCCCCAAGAATAATATTAATATTTGTTTGTATATCATTTTCTCCGTTTAGCCATATAGTTTCTTTATTTTTTCTAAACCATGTTAGTTGCCTTTTAGCATATCTTCTTGATTCTAATTTTATTTTTTCTATTGCTTCTTCTTTTGTTATTGTTCCTTCTAAATATTCTTTTATTTCTTTATAGCCTAAACCTTGAATTGCTGTGGGCATCTCTTTATATTTATTTACTAAATTTTTTACTTCCTCTATTAGTCCTTTTTCTACCATTATATCTACTCTTTTATTTATTCTTTGATATAATTTTTCTCTATCAAAATCAATAGCATATACTAAATAATTATATTTTACTTCTTTTATTCTTGATTCTATTTCTTGTTCTGTTTTAGTTTTTCCTGTTTCATGAAATATCTCTAATACTCTCATTATTCTTTTTTTATCATTTGCGCTTATTTTTTCCATTGCTTTTGAATCTATTTCTACTGCTTTTTTATATAATGTTTCTAGTCCTTCTTTTTCACATATTTCTTCTAAATGTTTTCTATATTCTTCATCTGTTTTTATATTGCTATATTCTATTCCATAAATTAATGAATTTATATATAACCCTGTTCCACCAACTATTATTGGAGTTTTATTTTTTGATAATATTTCTTCTATACATTTTTCTGCTTGTAATTTATAATCTGCTACACTATATCTTTTGTCTGGTTCTAGAAAGTCTAACATATAATGTTTTATATTTTGCATTTCTTCTATTGTTGGTTTGGCACTACCTATATTCATTTCTTTATATATTTGCATTGAATCTGCTGATATTATTTCTCCATTAATTTGTTTAGCAAGTTCTATTGATAATGCCGTTTTTCCAGATGCAGTTGGACCACATATTACAATTACATTTGGTTTTATCATATTTATTCCGTCCGTTCTTTTTTATTTTCTTCTTGCAAATTTCTTTTCAATATCTGCTATATTCATTTTTATTGCTGTTGGTCTACCATGTGGACATGTAAATGGATTTGGTAATTCTAATAGTTTTTGCATTAGGCTATCTACTTCTTGTTCTGTTAGAGCCATGTGTGCTTTAACTGCTGCTTTACATGCTACTGTTGCAATAAATTTTTCTTCTATTTCTTGTTTTGCAGTTCTTGATACTGTATTTATTTCGTCTAATGTTTCTAAAAATAATTCTTTTGTGTCTAAATCTATACATATATTTGGAACGCCACTTAATTTTATTGTGTTTTCTCCAAATTCTTCTAATACAAATCCTGCTTTTTTAAATGTGTTCATATTATCTTTTGCTATATCCATTTCTTTATGTGTAAGTGTTATTATGTCTGGTAATAGCAACATTTGTGAATCTTTATCTTCATCTGAATAAAAATTCTTTTTTACTTTTTCATACATTATTCTTTCGTGTGCTGCATGTTGGTCTATAATATACATTTCGTTTTCAATTTCAATTATTATGTAGGTTTTAAATGCTATTCCTATAAATTTATAGTTTTTCTTAACACTATATGTTTCGTCATTATCAAATACAGATATTAAGTTTTCTTCTGAAATTGCATCTGGTTTTTCTTCTTCATTTTCTTTTATTGATTTTCCAAAAATTTTTTCATACATTTCTTTAAAAGTTTGTTCTTGTTCTTCTTGCTTTAATTCTGCCATATTGTTTAAAACTTCTCCATAACTAATTGAAGCATCTTCTTCTTTTGTTTCTTCAATTTCTGGATTCGTATTTTCTTGTAATTCATTTTCTTTTATTTCTTCTTTTGTTGTTTCATTTTGTTCTTCTTGTTGCATTATAACTTCTTTATTGTTCATTATTGGTTCATTTTGTTCTTCGTTAGTTATTTGATTAATTTGTTCATTTAAACTTGTATTATCAATTTTTATTGTGTCTTCTGTTGGTTTTTCTGTTTCTTTATCTTCTATATCTATTTTGTTTTCTATATTTACTTCTTGTTGTGTTTCTGTTTCATTTTTTGATTTTGTTTCTTGATTTAATTCTTCTACGTTTTCTAGTTTTATTTCTTGTTTTTCTTCTTCATTTTTTAATGTTACTTCTTGTCCTACTTCCATTTCTACTTCTGTTTTTGTTTCCTCTTTATTTTCTGTTTCTGCATTTTTACTTGCATTTAAGTTGTCCATTAATTTTTTAAATTTTGCCCTTATTTCTTCTGTTGGTATTCTTTCAGTTGCAGATTCCATTTGTATTTTTCTAAATAAATTTGAGAATTGATTTTGATTATCTCCAAAGTTATTTACGTTTTCTTCATTTGTTTTTTCAGTGTTTGCAATTAATTCTGATTTTAATAATGTATCTTTTATTGCATGGTATATTGCTTGAAATACTTTGTTTTCTTCTTGAAATCTTACTTCCAATTTTGCTGGGTGTACATTTACGTCTACTTTACTTGGGCTCATATTTATATTTAATATGACAAAGCCATATTTTCCAATTGGTAAAAGTCCTTTAAAACTTTGTTCTGCTGCTGTTGATAATGTTTTATCTTTTACATATCTTTTATTTACAAAGAATAATTGGTTTCCTCTATTTGACCTTGCTATTTCTGGTTTTCCAACTACTCCATTTATATGCATATCTTCATAATCATAATCTACATTTAATACTGCATTTGCTATGTCTTTTCCATATATGCTATATATTACGTCTTGTATTTTTCCGTTTCCAGATGTTTGTATTATTGCTTTTCCTGAATTTATAAGTTTAAATGCTATATTTGGATGAACTAATGCTAATCTTGAAATTACGTCTTCTATATATCCAGATTCTGTATAATCTTTTTTTAGGAATTTATATCTTACTGGCGTATTAAAAAATAAATTTTGTACAGTTATAGTTGTTCCAACAGGACACGCAGTTTCACCAAATTCTAATACATTTCCTGCTTCTACTACTATTCTATTTCCTATACTTGAATCAGGTGTTTTTGAAATCATTTCTACATTTGCTATTGCTGCTATACTTGCTAATGCTTCACCTCTGAACCCCATTGATTTAACTGCGTTTAAATCTTCTGCTTGTCTTATTTTACTTGTTGCATGTCTTTCAAAGGCTATTTCCATATCGTCGCTTTCTATTCCTCTTCCATTGTCTGTAATTCTTATGTATGATATTCCACCATTTCTTATTTCTACACTAATATTTGTTGCCCCTGCATCTATTGAGTTTTCTACCATTTCTTTTATAACTGATGCTGGCCTTTCTATAACTTCTCCTGCTGCTATTTGGTTTATTGTTAATTCATCTAATAATACAATTTTTCCCATTTTTTTATCTAAAATTCCTTTCTTTTTTTAGTTATTTTTACATCTTGAATTATATCATTATTTTTACTTTTTTGTATATATTTTTTTGAAAAATTTTTTAATATTTTGTATTTTATTTTTATATATAAAAAAAGAGTCAATTTTTATATTGTAATTATATTACTCTAAATTGACTCTCTTTATTTTTTATTTATGTTTTTTTATTGCCAACTTAATATTGGATAGCCTTCATTTATTGCTTCTGTTCCTTCTTTATCTTTTTTCCAGTTGTTTTCTCCGTTATTTAATGTTTCTACAAAAGATGATTCTTGCATTTCTGTTTCTGTTTTACGTTCTGCTTCGCCTGTAACATTTTCTACTCCATTTTTTCCTGTTGCTGCGCTTGTGTTTAAATAATAATTATTTTGTAATGTACCGCTAAACCAAGAATAACTTCCAACTATTCCATCTAATAAATTTCCTTCTAAATCTTTTACTGTTCCTCTGTTATAACAATTACTTAATTTACCTCTTTGAAAATATCCAACTATTCCTCCTATATCAATACTACTTGTTTTTGATACTAATAATTTTACTTCTCCTCTATTATATGAATTTTTAATTTCACCTTGATAACACTGTCCTGCAATTCCTCCTACCTTATCATTTCCTTCAATTTTTCCTGTATTATAACAATTCATTATTGTGGAATCAAATAAATTTACTTCATTTATATTTTTTGATGTTTTGCTTCCAACTATTCCTCCTACTTTTGCGTTTCCACTTATATCTTTACTATTATAACAATATTCTACTATTGGCTTACATTCGTTCGTACCAACTAGTTCTCCTACTATTCCTCCTGTTGCTATTCCATTTGATGTTATTTTTCCTTCATTATAACAATGAGTTATTATTACACTTTTATTTGTTTCTACTCCTCCGAAAACATTTGTTGTTGTAATTATTCCTCCAATTAGTGACCATCCTTCTATTTTTTTACTATTCAAATTTCCTTTATTTGAACAATTACTAATTATTACATCTCCATTTACTATATTTGCAGTAATTCCACCTATCCAACTTTCTCCTAATATATTACATAAATTATGACAATTATTTATTGTTGATTTTCCATGTACATTACTTGCTATTGCTCCTAATTTGTATTGTCCTGTAATGCTACCTGATACTGTTAAATTTTCTATTGTTGAATCTTCTATTACTCCAAATAAACCTTGATTATCTTTATCTGAACTATTTATATATATTCCACTTATTGTATGTCCATTTCCATTAAATGTTCCTTTAAATGGATTTTCGTCTGTTCCTATTGGTGTCCATTCTACTGCACTATCGTCTGTAAATGTTATACCTTCTTTTTCATCTTTTTGCCATTTTCCCGGGTTTAAATCTATATCTGCCATTAATACATAATTTGCACTCATTGAAAAGTCAAATTCTGTTTTTTCTTCTTCAACAGTTAATTTTCCTTTTCCTATTTGTTTTAATTGCTCAGCAGTATATATTGGCACTACATTACTATAACTATGCATATATCCGCTTAAACTTTTTAATGCTTCTTCTTCTCTTTGTTGCTCATAAGCATATTGGTCTACTGCTTTTTGTGAATTATCAATTATTCCTGTATGCAACACTATACTTATTGTTACTCCTGCTAATATTAACAATACTATTATTGTTATTACTAACGCAATTAGCGTTATACCTCTTTCTTTTAAAATTTTTCCTTTCATTTTTTCCTCCTCCTAAAATTTTTATTTTTTAACGTTTAGTAATTAAAATACAAAAAAGTAAATTGAAGCGTTGGAAACATCACAAGTTAGAATTTGTTATTGAATTTAAT
>CANRES010000031.1 GCA_947629625.1 uncultured Clostridia bacterium
ACAATTCAATTATACTACTTGAATCACTTTTTTTCTATACTATTTTTGTTTCACATCAATTGTAACACTACATTTTTGAATATTAAAAAATTTTATTTTATTTTTTTTGCAAAAATTGTTTAATTTTTTAGAATTATGTGATAAAATAATGTCAAATTATATAAATATTTGGAGGTATTTTATGGAATTTAAAAAGTGTGAACGTTGTGGATGCTTTTTTACTACAACTGATAATGTATGTCAAAATTGCATGCCAAGAGATAATTTTGAAATTTCTAAACTAAGAAATTATATAAATGATAACAATAACGCAAATTCTATTCAAGACTTATCTATTAATACTGGTATTTCAGTAAAAAATCTAAATAGATACTTAAATGAAAATGAATTTTCTGGAATTTATGATAAATTAAATTTAAATAATCAACAACAAGGAAATATAAGTATAAATTTATAAAAAAAACAGAAAGTAGAAATCAAAATCTACTTTCTTTTTTTATTTTTACTCAATTAAATCTAATAAATGGTCTTCACCCATCCCTTCAATATTATAATAAGTATTTGGAACTGTACCAACAATTACATTTTCTAGTAATATCACTTGATTTGAAATTGTTTCTTGTATACTTTCAAATGGTGTTACAATAATAACTGAACAATCTACTTGTAAATAAACTCTATGTAATGTTTGATTAATTCCTGCACTAGAAAATTCACTTCTAAAATCTGTTATAACATTTCCAACTGTTGATATTTTAATAGGAATTTTAGGCCCACTTCCTGCAAAAAATTTACTACCAGAAATATTTCCAAGTCTTATATATAAATCTTCACTTTCCTGCTCATTTAAAGCCTTTTGAATTTCTACTGCAATATCAGAAATAATTTTATTAATTACAACAATATTTGCATTTATCATTGTTATATTATTATTTTCATCTCTTTCAATATTCATTAAATCTTCATACTGAAAGTTATCCATTACTTTTGTTGCCTTTTCATTAGAAATAATTGTTGCAATACTTTTGGCTTTATCTCTACTTAATGTTTCTATTACAGGATTTATGGCATCTAAAATTACCTTAACAACTAATATTGCAATAGTAAATATAATAACTATTTTAATTAATTTTAACTTTTTTTCGTTTTCAAAATTATTATTATTAAATTTACCATAAACTATATTTGGAATACGTATTCTAGTTCTTGAATAAATTTTATCCATGCTTTCTCCTCTTAATATAAGGAATTAAAAGAGATACCTATAAAGTATCTCTTTTAATTATATTATGCTGTAATTTCTTTTCTTGTGCAAACATATTTAGGAATAAATATTTGCTCTCCCGGATAAATTTTATTTTCATTTTCAATTTCATTAACCTTCATTATATCTTCAACTGTACTTTTAAATTTCTTTGCAATCTTCCATAGAGTATCACCAGATTTTACAAAATAAACTATCATACTATAAGTAGTATCACATGTAGAATCATCACTTGTAATCTCGTCAATTAGATTAATATTCGTGGCTCTTGATATATCAACACTAAATTTTAAATCTACATTTGCATCTATTGAACTATCTGGCATAACAACAAAATTTTGAACTAGAACTTCAATTTCAGTATTAACTGTACTATTTGTATTTACACCATCAACGTCAACATTAAAATTAAATGGCATATTATAATTTGCAGTTTCCATTCTATTTGAGTTACCCTGCATTAAAAATGTTAATTCTACCTCTCCTGAATACATTATTCTATTTGCAATTATATTTGTTTCTTTAATTACAGGTTTTACATTAACATCGCAAATTTGATTATTTTGTACTTGCGGAATGTTTACCCTTTCTTTTACACTGCAAATGCTTTGAGTGTTATTTTTTCCTATCATTGTTTTAATATTTTTTTGCGTAAAATTCAAATTTTCTACTGGACTATATAAATCTTCTATTAATTCTATATCCACATTTTGATAAGCTCTACATACTAATTCAATTTCTATTTCTACATATATTGAATGTTCCTCAGTAGAATTTGGCTTTATTAACACATTTTTTACTTTATATTTCATATCACACATATTGTCATCTTTAATGTTTGGAATATCAACAAAGCCCATTAATTGAATATTATTAGTTACACTTTTAATTCTATTATCTTCTGTTAGATACATTATTTTAACTTCTGCATCTCCCTTAGCCAATACCTTGTTATAGCTAATTTTAGTATCTTTGTTTATAATATTAACATCAACTTTTAATATTTCTGCTAAGTTATCTACCTCGTCTATTGATATATTATCTTTTGCATAAGTTTTAGAATTTCCTTCACCTACTAATGAAGTAATTTGTAATGGTGTTATCAATGATTGTACATTAGTTGAATTTGTAATTCCTGTTATTATTTCAACATTTTCATTTGAATATACTGTTGTACCTAATTCAATTCCAACCTTTACATTTATTTTTCTTCCATTTAATACATTGCATTCTATTGTTTTTATTTCAACACTTTCGTCAATGCTCATATCACTTGTACAATTTTCTATATTTAGTATTTGTGAAAAATTAATACTTGTATTTATTCCCCTTGTACTACCTGTGTCGTCATCTGCTAAATATATAATATACGCATCTATTGAGCCTTCTAATTTTATTTTTCCGTCTGTTACTTCTTTTTTGTATACAAACGCATTACCTGTTGTACTAACTGTATTTAATATGTCTGGTTTAACATCTGGAACAATAACATCCCCTTCAACAAATATAAAATCTTTTTTCTGCCCTACTATTTTATTTACACATATATTTTCTTTGTTAGTTTCTACATTAATCATATTGAACCTCCTAAATAATATTTTTATCTTTATAATTTATATTTAGGGACAATAAAAAAAATTCCTAATTTTTAGGAATTTTTTAGTAAATATTTTATTAAAACTTTTTTGACACTTCTGGTAGCACTAGTGGACAATATTCTTGTCCATCAAATACTTGTACTTCTACCGTTTTTGTTAAAACATCTGTGTAACTATATGTAACATTTCTTTCATTTTCTTTGTATTTTACTATGAATAAATTTGGATATGTTTTTTCTATTGTTGCTTCTTTTTCATAGTATTTATTTCTCCCAAGTGTTCCTCTTACAATAATCTTTTGTCCAATTTTTTCTTGAATGTCTGTCTTTACACTAGCAATATCATCCTTATAAATCATAAGATCACCTTCTTTATTAATATGTGATGATTGTACCATAAAATGTAAAAAATGTCAAAAAATCTCGTATAGCAAAATTCTTGCTTTTCGTTGATTTTTCAACATTTTTTGAGTTTTATTACATTAATATTACATTTTTGTTACAAAAATATTACAGTCTTTTTTCCGCTTGCTCCCGTACCTCCTACTCCTTTTGTTCCGTCTCTTAATTCACTAGAAATATCTTCAATTTTTATATATTTATAGTCCTCAGTTGTTGCTACTTTTTGTGCTATGACTAATGGGTCCATAAAATCTATTAATATTCGTGCAGGTGATGAAGCAAAATTTGCACCAGCAGACATTATTGCTTCATAAAAACTTTGACATGCTCCTGCAAATATTACTAAGTCATTTCTATTATTTGACCATCTTCTTGCTTCTTGTACAGTGTTAACAAAATATCTAGAATTTCTGTAATTATATATATCTGTGTATTTCGTATTATTTTTTATCATTCCATCATGTCCTGTTACTATTAGTATATCTGGTTTATATTTATCTAAAAGAGGAATTACCATTTGTGCTTGTTTATATTCTGGTATATGTTTAATTATGGCTTTTAATCCTACTTTTTTATAGTATTTTGCCGATTTATCAGCATATTTTTTATCTCCATCTAAATGTAATATTGTTCCTGTAACTATTTTTTCTATGCTTCTTTTTTCTTTTGAATTTTTAAAAATATTAAAACTTAATTTTAATTTATTATCATACTTTTTTATATTTTTTTCTAATTTTAATTCTAAGTTTCTTAAACTTTTTTCTACATCTTGTTTTTTAACTAATTCTAAATCATCAATTGGTGCATCTGCTTCTACTCTTACTGTAACCCCTTTTAATATTGCTATTTGCATTCCATCTCTTGAATTTATAATTTGTTCGACAGTAAATAATATATCTTTTCCGTATGATAATCTTCCTACTACATCACCTTTTTTTATTTTACTCATAATTTCCAACTCACCTCAAAATAAATTGGCTATTATATATTATGTCGAAATTTGTAAAATGGTGAGTGATATAGTTTATAAAATATTTAAGTGTTCAAGAACAATTTTTATTCCTAGTAAAATAAGTATTATTCCTCCTAATAATTCTGCTTTTTTCTCATATTTATTTCCAAAGATAATTCCTATTTTAGTTCCTATTAATGATAATATAAATGTTATACTTCCTATTAGAGTTATTGCAAACCATAAATTTACATTTAAAAATGCGAATGTTATTCCAACTGCTAATGCATCTATGCTTGTTGCTATTGCTAATACTATCATTTCTTTAAAATCTACATTATCATTAACTACTTCTATATCTTTATTTAGTGCTTCTTTAATCATCTTTACTCCTATAACAAATAAGAGTGCAAATGCTAACCAATGGTCTATTCTTGTTATTTTATCTGCAAAACTTATTCCTAAGTAATACCCTAATACTGGCATTATTGCTTGGAATACTCCCATATATGTTGCAACTATTATTGATTTTTTTAGGTTTCCTTTTTTAAATGATATTCCTTTACATACTGATATTGCAAATGCGTCCATACCAAGTCCTATGCTTAGAATTATTATTCCAAAAATACTCATTTTTTATCTCCTATTAATGTGTAATAGCCAAATGCAGAAGTTTAATTTATATTAAACTCCTGCAATGTTTGGCGAATTTTATATTTTTTAAACTGCTTTATCTTTATGTGTATATTTTAATTTTGTAGCATTGCCTCCTCTTATATGTCTTTCTGCTTTGTTTTCGTCAAGTATCTTTCGTACTTCAACTGCTAATACTGGGTTAATTTTTTTTAGTCGTTCTGAAACGTCTTTATGTACTGTGCTTTTGCTTATTCCAAATTTTTTTGCTGCTCCTCTAACTGTATCTTTTGAATCTATAATATATTGCGCTAATTCTACTGCACGTTCTTCTATTGTCTGTTTACCTACTATATATCTTCCTCTTGGTAAACTATTTGAAATTTTATTTTTCATAAAGCAAACCCCCATACGATTACATTTGTTTAATTGTATTCGTATAAGGGTTGTATTAGAACATTACATTCTTAAATTATATTTTCTTAATTTTTTAATTTACTTGCTCATTTATTTTCTTCAATATTTGTAATATATTTTTGGTTTTTGCTTTTAATTTTAGCACAAAAAAACTACTCTCTTTTAAAGAATAGTTTTTCAAATTTGTTTATCTTGAATAAATTACTTCTCCGTAAGATAGCACTTCATTCAAAAATCCACTCCTATCTTCTTCATCAATTAACAAAACTGGTTCTATATCTGTTGAAATATTTCTTCTTAATTTAAATAATTTGGACATATCTTCTAAAATATCCTTAGAAATGCTACTTCTAGGAACAATTATAGCAACATCAATATCACTATCTTTTCTATTATCTCCTCTCGCATAAGAACCATATAAAACTATTTTGTTAACTAACATGTTGTTTCTAACAATTTCAGCATATTGCTCAACTAATTCTCTAACTTTTTCTTTACCCATAGTAACATCTCCTCCGTTTCTTTTAATAATTTTTTGCATCTTTCTTTATTTAACGAATTAAAAAGTTCTTCTTTTCTTGTTGGATATCTAGCTTCCACATTCAATGGAGATACAAAATCTATAAAATCTTTTTGTTCTTCTGAAAATTCTTCATATAATTCACAACTCTCTGCTAATTTAATTAATTTATGTGTAAATGGTGGTATACCTTCATGTGTTTTTACATAATAAGCTTTTAATATTTTTTCTATAACCTGATTACACATAAATCCTAAATATAAATATCTTTTACTTTTATACATTACTTTTGCTGTTTTTAGGTCATAATCAGCAAGCTCAATCCAATAATTTATTTTATCATAATCGCTAATTTGAATCTCCCCCTTATTTCATTACTTATTATATTTAATATAACATTATATTTGTAATTTATCAATATATTTATTTTCTATATTTAAATTTATCATATCTTGTATTTCCTCTTTTTCAAGATATTCTTTTAGTTCATTAATAAAATTATTTACAAAATTACTTATCATCTTGGTTTCTAATAAACCCTCTCAAAAATTTTTTATATGATACTGATTAATATATTTCCTTTATTTAATTCTATTTAGATTATATCATAATTTATTTAAAATTAATAGTATATTTCTAATTTTTTACATTTCTAATTCAGCTTCTATATTGTTAGAATTTTGATAAGTATTTAAATTAGTATAATCAAATTTTATTTTTTCATCCTTTTTAGCTAAATTATATGCTAATTAACTTTCAAAAACATAAAATTATCAAATAAAAAAATTAGAAATTCCCCCAAGACAACGTCTTGTTTGGAAACTTGTCCAATTTTTCTACCGTTCTTGATAGTTACTTCCGTATATACTGTGCTTTTGCTATTCCAAATTTTTTTACTGCTCCTCTAACTGTATCTTTTGAATCTATAATATATTGTGCTAATTCTACTGCACGTTCTTCTATTGTCTGTTTATCTACTATATATCTTCCTCTTGGTAAACTATTTGAAATTTTATTTTTCATAAAGCAAACCCCCATACGATTACATTTGTTTAATTGTGTTCGTATGAGGGTTGTATTAGAACATTACATTCTTAAATTATATTTTCTTAATTTTTTTATTTACTTGCCCATTTATTTTCTTCATTATTTTTAATTCTCCTGTATGTAATACTTATATTTTATTCAAACAAATTTAAAATTTCTTCCTTGGACATTTTACTTATAAAGGTTTCTTCTGTTGATAATATATCCTTAGATAGTTTTTCCTTTCTTTCTTGCATTTTATTTATTTTTTCTTCAATAGAATCACTAGTAATAAGTTTGTATACTTGCACACTATTTTTTTGACCTATTCTATATGCTCTATCTGTTGCCTGATTTTCGCTTGATACGTTCCACCATGGATCATAATGAATAACAATATCAGCAGATGTTAAATTTAAACCAGTTCCACCTGCTTTTAATGAAATTAAAAATACTTTGACAGATTCATTGTTATTAAAATTTTCAACCATTTCTATTCTTTTACTAACTGGAGTATCTCCAACTAACTTGAAATAACTAATTTTTAATTTCTTTAATTCATTCTCAATTATTTCAAACATAGATGTATAACTTGAAAATATTAATATTTTATGTCCGGATTCTATTGCATCAGTAACTAAATCTATACATTGTTTTAATTTTCCACTACTACCTTTATAGTTTTCCAAAAATAAACTTGGATGACAACAAATTTGTCTTAATCTTGTAAGTAACATCAAAATTTTAAATTTACTTTTTTCAAAACTATTATCATTTAATTCTTCTGCAATTTCTTTTTTAGTTTGTGCTAAATATGATAAATATATTTTTTGTTGTTCTTCATCCATTTCATTTTTCATTATAGTTATATTTTTATCTGGCAATTCTGTTAAAACATCTTTTTTTACTCTTCTTAATATAAATGGACTAATTAATTTTTTTAATCTTGTTAATACTTCTTTATCTTCTAATTTTAATATAGGCTCTTCGAATTTCTTTTTAAATTTATTATAATTATATAAATAGCCAGGCATTATAAAATCAAATATAGACCAAAGTTCTGCTACTGAATTTTCTATTGGAGTTCCTGTTAAAGCAAATTTTATTTCTCCTTTTAAACTTTTCAATGACGTAGCATTTTGTGTTAATGAATTTTTTATATATTGTGCTTCATCTGCAATTATATATTTAAAATATTTATCATTATAGTTATCTATATCTCTTTTTAATAAATCATAAGAAGTTATAACTAAATCATAATTTTGATAATTATTTATCTTTTTAATTCTTTCTTCTGCTGTACCTCTTACTATTAAAACCTTTATAGAATTAGACCATTTTTCAATTTCTGCTTTCCAATTAAGAACCAAAGTACTAGGGCAAACAACAATAGAAGTAGTTTTATTTTTTACTTCTGATGCTAATAAAGCAATTATTTGTAATGTTTTTCCTAATCCCATATCATCTGCTAAAATCCCACCGAAATTTATACATTTCCAAAGTTTTAAGCCATTTATAACCTACTTTTTGATAATCTCTCATTTGTTTCTCGAATTTTTTATCTATTTCAATATTAAATTCAGATTTTTGTATAGAATCTATTAATTCAGAATATTTTTCATTTTTAGAAATATTTATATCCTTTTTTGAATCTAGCAATTTTTCTAAATAAAAACTTCTATTAATAGGAAGATTTATTACACCTTTTTCTGCTTTACTATAATCTATATCTAATGTTGAAGACATTTCTTCTAATAAACTTAAATCTTCATTTTGAGTTAAATCTAATAAATCTCCACTTTTTAACTTAAAATATTTTTTCTTTACACTATAATCTTTTAAAATATTTTTCATTTCATCTAAATTAATATTAAATTTTGATAAATCTAGTTCTAATAAACCATTATTAACTTTTATTCCTATACTAGAAATCTTAGGTTGTTTTATTTGTTTATTTTTAAATTTTTCTGTAACTAAGACTTCAAATTCATTCATATAGCTTTCAATTTTAGAAGATAAAAATTCATATATATCATCTGTATTTTTCATTATAAATTGTTTTTTTCCTTTAACAATTTCAAAGCCATCTATAAACAATTTTTTAATAATCTCACATTCTGATGGTATATCTCTAACAATATTATTATCTTTTACATATTTTTGATAATTACTTTCTAATATGTTAAATTCATAATTCAAATAACAGAATTTTAATTCTAGCAATATATTTCCATTTTCATCAGCATCTAATAAAATTTTTGATGCTAATTTATTAACAATTACTGCATTTTTTACAATTGGTTCAGATAATTGATTTGTTTCTAATGGTATTTGTGGAAATACATATTTTTCAAATTCTTCTAATTTATCTTCTGGGATTAGCATTCTACTTTGATTTTCAAATAATTCAAACATTTTTATAATTTTTTTATCTTTTGGTAATGTATATATTTTATAATTATAAAAAACATAAATATTTTTATTACTTTTTATAACGAAATAATCTTGTATATTTAATCTTAAAACTAATTCTTCACTTTTTTCAATACGATTATTATCATACCAATAATAATCATATTTAGGAAATTCAACCATTTCTTTTTTTAATATACAATATATATCTAATTTCTCATCTGTAAAATTATACTTATATTGCCCTTCAAAAGTGTTTAATATAAGTCCTTTATTATTGTTTAATTTAAAAAATTCTTCTATATTTTCATTTGATATATATATATATTTATTAAAGTCACCATAATAATCATATTTATTATACTTTTTTGTATAATTTATCATTTCAGCATATTTTATAATTAAATCAAAAATTGGTCTAAATTCTTCTAAAAAATTTTCTCTTTTAGGTATAAAATTTAATTGTTTACCATAATATAATTCTTCTTGATTTAAATATGCATTATAAAAATTTGTTATATTATTTAATATATACATTCGTTTTTGTCCAATTTTAAAAGATACTCTTAATGTATTATTATCGATAATATCAATATTATATTCTAACCTAATTGATGTCGCCAAATTTGTTGATTTATTATGCTTTATATTCATAGCTTGTTCATATAACTCTGGTAAATCTAATTTATTTAAATTTCTGTTAAAACTTTGTTTATAACTTTCAATAGTTTCTATTCCATTATAATATTTTCTTTCATATTCACGTTTTTTTCTCTCTTCTTCTTGTTTTCTCTTTATTTCTTCTAAAAACATTTTATGTTTTTCTTCTCTTTCTTTCTTAAGTCTTTTTTGTCCTTCTTCTGTACTAGCATAATGTGGTTCAATAATTTCCATAGATGTTGCTATAATATGTTTACACAAATTTCCATTATTATAATCTTCACATGTACAAGTACTATTTGTAATCGTTTCCCCAGATATTTCTAAAGTAGTTATATATGTATCATAATTTCCTTCTACTGTTGCTTCTACATAATATTTTTTTTCATTTTTTTTATCTACTTTATCTATTTGTACAAAACCATTATTATATATATTTTTTCCTCTTTTATATCTTAAAGTTTCATATCTCTTATTAAAATTAAGAGTATTTAATTTTAAATCAATTACATCAATAATCATATTTATTTGCTCCATATTTATATTACAATTAATTATTAGTATCTTTTGTGTAATAATTGTTAATTATATATTATAAAAATAAGTTGCTTCCAAATCTGCTTCATGTAGTAAAAGTGCCAAAGGATATTTTTTATATGCCTCACCTATTGTTCCATATAATTCTTTTGGCTCTGTAAATCCCATGTGCCAACGAATGCAATATTTTTCTTCACTCGTTAATTTTATGTATTCAGTAAGCATCATTACAGACTTTTCTCCATGTCCATAAGGAATTTTATCTTCTACTGTATAATATGGTACTTTCTCCCATTCTCCTCTTTCATTTTTTGCATTTCTATAATCTATTTTATAGAAGTTAACTTTACAAATATCATGTAATAAACCAATAATTTTTAAGGTATCTTCTGAAACATTTATATCTATTGAGCAATTTTTTACTTTTTCTACTAATATTTCATATACTTTTAAACTATGTTCTAAAAGTCCACCTTCAAAATTTCCATGAAATCTCGTACTTGCAGGTGCAAAATAAAAATCTGTTTTTCCTATAAAATCTATTAAATCATTCATTCCTTCTCTATTTATTGTTTTTAAAAGTGCTAAAAATTGTTCCTTCATTAATCCTCCATTTTTAATATATTATATATTTCTTTAACATCCTTCATTTCTATTGTATTTTTTCTAAAATTTATATTATCGTTTTTATATCTTGGTATCAAATGCATGTGATAATGTTTAACATCTTGCCCATATTCATTATTTTGTGTTCTTGTTATTCCTACACAATTTAATTTTTCTTTTAAAATTGGATATAATTTTTTTATTATTTTATCTATATAATTTAATGTTTCTAAATCTATATCATTAATATTTTCATAATGTTTTTTTGGTATTACTAAACAATGCCCATTTGTTACTGGACTTATATCTAAAAATACTTTTACAATATCATCTTCATATATTGTATAACTAGGAATTTCTCCCTTTATAATTTTACAAAATAAACAATCCATTTTACCATCTCATTTCTTATATTTTCCTAAATACTCCTGCAACTTTACCTAAAATTTTGCAGTCTGGAACTATAATTGGTTCCATTGCTGAATTTTCTGGTTGTAATCTTATATGATTTTTTTCTTTATAGAAAGTTTTAACTGTTGCTTCATCATCTATTAATGCTACAACAATTTCACCATTATTAGCAGTATTTTGCTTTTTAATTAAAATATAATCTCCGTCTAAAATTCCTGCTTCTATCATGCTTTCTCCTCTAACAGTAAGCATAAAACTTTCACTATTTCCTACAAAATCTATTGGAATAGGAAATGTATCTGTTACATTTTCTACTGCTAATATTGGTGCTCCTGCCGTTATTTTACCTATAACTGGTACATTTACCATTTCTTTTCCACTATAAAATTCTTTGCTCATTTTCATTTGTTCATAAGGTTCGTCTTTTTTCAATAGTCTTAATGTTCTACCTTTTTGTGATTCTTTCTTTATATATCCTTTTTGTTCTAGTTTTGCTAAATATCCATGTACTGTTGCAGTTGAACTTAAACCAACTGCTTTTCCAATTTCTCTAACTGATGGTGGGTATCCATTTTCTTTTATGCCTTTTTCAATATATTTTAATATTGATTTCTCTCTTTTTCCTAATTCATTAGGGTCTTTTTTTCTCATAAATATCAACTCCTTTATAAATTGAAATTATAATATCATAAAAAAATCTATTTGTCAAACAAATTTTCTTTTTTTTTTTTATATTTTTTATTTTATTGTAATTATTGATATTTATGTTAATTTATGATATAATTTATCTATGTACAGCAATTTGCTTGTATAAATACTTTTTTAGGAGGTATCTTTTAATGGATACTAATAATATTATTAATCTACTTCAATGGCGGGAAATGATTCCAATTTTTAAAGGTTTTGGAATCATCATTAAGACAGATGGAGATAAGTTGACAAAATTAGTCTTCAAAGACAAAAAAACAAGTGTTACACTTTACGAAGAAAATTTCCCAGCAAAAAATTTTTCTTCTAACTCATCAGTAATATTTGATGACTACAAACTCATTTATACCATTTCAAATGGTGAAATCGAAAAACTTTTTATGGAAGATGAAGATTCTTCGATCAGTTATAAATATACTGAAACCGAAAAATCCATTATGTTTAAACATCCTCGCAGAGTTGAATCCATTCAATTCAAGACAAATTAATAATATTATAGCATGTGTTCATATTTTGAATACATGCTTTTTTTGTCGAAAAAAGTCTTTTTATATTGCTTTTTTTAATATATTATGTTATACTTATTTTTAAGTCCATCATTGATGGCTTAAATATATTTTTGAAAGGAGTTTTTCGTTTATGGCCAAAACGAAAATCAAGCAGAAAAAACGGGTTGCTTTAAAAGGCAACAAAAAAGTTCAAACTTATATCTATGAGGGAGAACTGAAAAAACTCAAGGATTTTTTCCCACAGGTGAAGATGACAAAATATTCTGAACGGAACAAGTTACTTTATGGACAAGATTTCTTTATTGAAATCGTATTACCATCGAGTTACACTCTCTTAAAAAAGAGTGTATCGTCAAATGGTGCAATTACTGCTATTGAATTTTCTATCCCTAAGCAGTGTTGCAGTGAAAATCAAAAACCTGGACTTTACCGTTTTTCTGTGTAACCCCTTTCGTGTGCAAAGATGTTATTTTATTTTTGCACAAAAAAACCGAGTTAGCAATAACTCGGTTTTTATTATATTTAATATTAATCAGACCACTCTAATTCCCAATCTACAATTTTTACTGTATCTCCTTCTTTTACTCCTAATTTTTTTAAAGCATCATTTACACCTATTTTTTCTAGCATTTTATGAAAATAATGCATTGATTCATTATCATTTAAATTAATTCTACCCATAAGCCTTTCAACAGATGGACCTGTTATAACATACATATCGTCTTCAACTTTAATATCAAATCCAATATTGTCTTCTTTTAATGTATATATAACTTTATCTTCTACACCATCTATTAAATCTTCTTTTGGCAATTCTTTTAAAGTTTTTGAAACATAAGACATTAGTTCTTTTACTCCTTCACCTGTTGCTGCTGATATTTTAAATAATTCCATTTTTTCTTTTTTAGCAATTTCTTCTAGTTCTTTTATAACATTTTCATCGTTCATTGAATCTATTTTATTTGCTACAATTATTTGTTTTCTTGTACTTAATTTTTCACTATATTTTCTTAATTCTTCATTTATAGTATAAAAATCTTCTTTTGGATTTCTATTACTATTACCAGAAACATCAATGAAATGTAGTAATAATCTCGTTCTTTCTATATGTCTTAAAAATTGTATTCCTAGTCCAACACCTTCACTTGCACCTTCAATAATTCCCGGAATATCTGCTATAACAAAACTATCTCCATATTCTGTTTTAACTACACCTAAATTTGGAATAATAGTTGTAAATTCATAATTTGCAATTTTTGGTTTAGCCGCCGTAACAACAGAAAGAAATGTTGATTTACCCACGTTTGGAAAACCTAATAAACCTACATCTGCTAATAATTTTAATTCTAATATTAATTCTTTTTCTATGCCTTTTTCTCCTGCTTGTGCGAATCTTGGTGCTTGTCTTGTTGAAGTTGCAAAATGCGAATTACCTTTTCCTCCTTTTCCTCCCGGAAGAATAAGTTCAGTTTGATTAAGTTCAGATAAATCTGTAACTACTTTTCCTGTTTCGGCATCTTTTATAACAGTTCCTCTTGGTACTTTTATATACAAATCTTCTCCACTTTTTCCAAAACAATGATTTCCACTACCATTTTGCCCATTTTCTGCTTTAAATTTCTTTTTATATCTAAAATCTAATAATGTGTTAATATCTGGATCAACTGTGAAATATACGCTTCCGCCATTTCCACCATCTCCACCATCAGGTCCTCCTGATGCAACATACTTTTCTCTCCTAAATGTAACCGCACCATTTCCGCCATCACCTGATTTTACAATTATTTTCACATAGTCTGTAAACATATCTTTTCTCCTATTTAAAATAATCTAATTTCATTGCTTTTTTTACTTTTTTCATAGTTTCTTTTGCTACTTTTCTTGCTTTTTCTGTTCCAGTAACAATTATTTCATCTACTAACTCTGGTCTATCTTCATAATATTTTCTTTTTTCTCTTATAGGTGTTAATTCTTCTTTTATTTTTTCTATTAATTCTCTTTTACAAGCAACACAACCTCTTTTTCCTGCTTTACACTCTTCACATACAGTTTCATGATTTTCTTTATTAAATAAAGCATGATAATATGCTACCATACAAATATTAGGATTTCCTAAATCATCTTTTTTTATTCTGTTTGGGTCTGTTACTGCACTCATAACTTTTCTTGTTATTTCTTCATCAGAGTCTGATAAATATATAGCATTCCCTAATGATTTACCCATTTTTTCGTTTCCATCTAATCCTTTTATTCTTTTGTTATTTGATAAAACTGCTTCTGGTTCAAGTAAAGTTTCTCCATATATACTATTGAATTTTCTTACAATTTCTCTACATTGTTCGATTAAAGGTAATTGGTCTTCTCCAACTGGTATTAATTCTGCATTAAATGCAGTAATGTCTGCTGCTTGGCTTACAGGGTATCCTAAAAATCCATAAGTTACACTCTCTCCAAATAATTCTTTTTTCTGAGCAATCTCTGTTTTTACTGTTGGATTTCTTTGTAAACGTGCTATTGTTACTAAATTTGAATAAAATACTGTAAGTTCTGCTATTTCTGGTATCATAGATTGTAAAAATATTGTTGATTTTTTAGGTTCTATTCCAACAGATAAATAATCTAATACAACTTCTCTTACGTTATTTCTAACTTTTTCTGGATTATTGAAATTGTCTGTTAATGCTTGAACATCTGCAATTTCTATATATGTTTCATATTCATTTTGTAATTTTACTCTATTTTTTAATGAACCAAAATAATGACCTATATGTAATTTTCCTGTTGGTCTATCTCCTGTTAATATTCTTTTATTCAATATTTATCACCTATCCTTTACTTAAATATTATACTAGATATTTTTTTAATTTACAAGATATACCTTTGCTTTTCTATAATAAGATAAATATTTCTTATTGTAGAAAAACAAAGGTACAATATATTATGCACCTTTGTTTTTTTAATTCTCATTATATTTATTTTTCTACTGGGTAGACACTTACTTTCTTTTTATCTCTACCTAATCTTTCAAATTTAACAGTTCCATCTACTAATGAATATAGTGTATCGTCACTACCAATTCCTACATTAGTTCCTGGATGTATTTTAGTTCCTCTTTGTCTCATTAATATATTTCCTGCAAGAACAAATTGTCCATCTGCTCTTTTTACACCAAGACGTTTAGATTCACTATCTCTACCATTTTTAACACTACCTTGACCTTTTTTATGTGCCATACTGTTGTTTCACTCCTTTCAAAGTAAATTAATATATTATTATTGTTTATGCTTCAACTTTTTCTTCTGCTTTTTTTGTTGCAGTTTTTGTTGTTCCAGTTTTTATGTCTGTAATTTCAACTTTTGTATATGGTTGTCTATGTCCTTGTTTTCTTCTATAATTCTTTTTTGCTTTATATTTGAAAACTACTATTTTTTTACCTTTTCCGTGTGAAACTACTTTTCCTTCTACTTTAACACCTTTAACATAAGGATTTCCGATTTCTACTTTATCGTCATCAGAAACTAATATTACTTTTTCAAATACTACTTTTTTGCCTTCTTCTACGTCAAATTTTTCGAAAAATACAACATCTCCTTTTGTTACTTTGTATTGTTTTCCACATTCTTCGATTATAGCGTACATTATGTGGCACCTCCCTTTTTTGTATACTCGCTAACCTTTAAATTTAGGTAGTTAAAACTTAATTAACCTTTATGAACCTTAATTAAGCGGTTACATTTAGATATTTTACCATTTATTTCTTTATTTGTCAATATTTTTTTTGCATTTGTTAAAAGTTTTCAGAAATGTCCGGATATAATTTTCAGAAATGTCCGGTTTTTAATTTAATATTTTAATATATA
>CANRES010000032.1 GCA_947629625.1 uncultured Clostridia bacterium
AAAGCACCAATATAAAATTCGATGATACTACAAATTTTTTTATAGAATTTTGTTTCACATCATTGACACATATACAAGAGAAATAATAAAAATTTTTAAAAAGTATTGAAATTTTATTATTTTTATGTTATTATATATAAGTATTTAAAATATCGAGGTGTAGCGCAGTTGGTAGCGCACGTGGTTTGGGACCATGGGGTCGCAGGTTCGAACCCTGTCACCTCGACCATAAAAAGGAGCTTTATACAAGCTCCTTAAACTTTTATTAGGCTATTTTAAGCCTTTTTTTATTGTGTAGGAAAAATCGAAGATTTTTCTGTATACAAAATTTAATTGACTTTCCAAAATGGATATGATAAAATTTAAACATACGATAGAAGAAGGAGAAAATCATGACTATTTTAGAGTTTATTTTAAATAACAATGATTATTTAGAGGATTTAATTACAAGAATTACATATCATTCAAATGCTATTGAAGGAAGTACATTAACTTATGCTGAAACTTATGCTATTCTTTATAACGACAATAGCTTTAAAATTGAAGGAAAAGAGCCAAGAGAAATATATGAGGCTATTAACCATAAAAAAGCCTTAGAATTAGTTTTCAAAAATTTACAAAATGAAGAAGGATTTGATGAAAGATTTATAAAAAAATTAAATGAAACGATAAATAGAGATATTAAGGATACAGAAGGATATAGACCAGTTCAAGTATTTATTAGAGGTAGTGAACATATTCCACCAGCACCTGAAAAAATACCTAATTTAATGACCTATTTTGTTTATAATTATAACCATGATGAAGAAGATGTTTTTACTAAAATTGCAAAATATCATATTGAATTTGAAAAGATTCATCCTTTTGAAGATGGAAATGGTAGAACTGGTAGATTATTACTAAATTATGAATTACTAAAAAATGATATTCCACCTGTTGTAATTAGCAAAGAGGAAAGGGTAAAATATTTTGAATTTTTAAGAAACAATGATAGTACAGGCTTAGCGGAGTGGTTGAGAGATTTATCTACTGAAGAAAAGAAAAGAATGGAAAAATTTGGGTATCAAAAATTAATAGATTGAGCTATGACTTTTTATAAAATTTAATAAAAAAATATAATTTGCATATAATTATATAAAAATTATATGGAGGGAAAAATATGGAATTCAAAAATAAACTAAAAGAATATCAAGAAATAGTAGAAAAAGAACTAGAAAAAAATATAAGAAAAAATAAATGCTTAGAAGAAAGACTAAATAAATCAATGGAATACAGTCTAATGGCAGGAGGAAAAAGGCTAAGACCAATATTAGTAATAGCAACATATGAATTATTTAAAAAAGACATAGAAAAATGCTTTCCATATTCAGTAGCAATAGAAATGGTACACACATTCTCATTAATACATGACGACTTACCAGGAATAGATAATGATGATTTAAGACGAGGAAAGCCAACAAATCATAAAAAATTTGATGAAGCAACAGCAATACTTGCAGGAGACGCATTACTAAACAATAGTTATATGATAATTAGTGAAGACATAAAAAAATCTAGCAATAAAGAAATTCAAAATAAACTAAAAATATTTAACGAATTTTCTTATGCAATAGATAGAATGATAGCAGGAGAATATGTAGATACAGAATTTGAAGGCAAAAAAATTGAAAAAGAAGAATTAGAATATATACATAAAAATAAAACAGGAGCACTAATAAAATTACCAGTTAGAATGGGAGCAATATTAGCAAATGCAAGTGAAGAAGAAATAGAAGAATTATCAAATTATGCAGACAAAATAGGGTTAGCCTTCCAAATAAAAGACGATATTTTATCAGAAGTCGGGGACGAAAAAATTTTAGGAAAACCTGTTGGAAATGATAAAGAACTTGAAAAATGTACTTATGTTTCTAAATATGGATTAGAAGGTGCGCAAAATATATTAAATGAAATAACAAATGACGCAATGAAAATTTTAGATAAATACGGAGAAAAGGCAGAATTTTTAAGACAATTAGTATTATATATTAAAAATAGGAACAAATAAAAGGAGAAGCTTTTGAAAGATAAAGAGTTAAAAAGATGCAGTTGGGTAAATCTAAAAAATGATAAATATATAAAATATCATGACGAAGAATGGGGAAGACCTACACATAATGATAAAGAATTATATGAATTATTAATATTAGAGAGTTTTCAAGCAGGGTTATCTTGGGAATGTATTTTAAATAAAAGAGAAAATTTTAGGTTAGCATATAATAATTTTAATATTGATAAAGTAGTTAATTATGATGAAAATAAAATAAATGAATTATTAAATAATCCAAACATAATTAGAAATAAATTAAAAATTATAGCAAGTATAAATAATAGTAAAATATTCAAAAATATACAAACTGAATATGGAAGCTTTTCAAATTATATATGGAAATTTACCAATAATACAGTTATTAATGAAAGTTTTGAACTTCGAACGACAAGTGAATTGTCAGATAAAATTTCAAAAGACTTAATAAAAAGAGGAATGAAATTTGTTGGTTCAACAACTATTTATTCATACTTGCAAGCAATAGGAATTATAAATGCACATTCAAAAGAATGCTTTTTAAATACTAGCAAATTTTAATCATAAAAATATTTTAAATTTAGAAAACTTATTCCAATTCATAAACTTCTAAATCTTTAATACTAGGGTCATATAGAGATTTACCCTTATAATTGAACCTAGAACCATGGCAAGGACAATCCCAAGTTTTATCTAAATTATTCCAAGAAAGTTCACAACCCAAATGAGAACAAACTGGTTTCACAGCAAAAACATTACCATCAATATCTTTATAAATTCCAACCTTTTTATTATCAATTTCAACAATATCTCCTTCATCATTTTTAATACTATTCAAAGTTTTTTCAGGAATGTTAAGTTTATTAATAGTTAAAGAATAAGTAACCTCTTTTGCTAAATTTCCTAATTCTTCAATATTTTTTAAAGGATGAAATCTAGTAGATAAAAAGACATCTTCATAAGGATTTGTTTTTCCTAAAATTTTATCTGTAATAATATTTCCCGCAATGTTAGAACTTGTCATACCCCATTTTTTAAAGCCAGTAGCAACATACATATTAGGCATAAGATTAGAAAATTCACCAATGTATGGAATTTTATCCAAAGAAACACAATCTTGAGTATTCCATCTGTAAGGTATTTTAGCATCAGGATATAATTCTTTAGCATTTTTCTCTAAAAAAGAATAAGCATTAGATAAATCAATTTTGCTACCAGTTTTGTGTTCAAAACCACCAACTAAAACTAATCTTTTACCATTGTAATTTACAGTCCTGTAAGATAGGGTAGGAGATTCACTATTTATATACATTCCATCAAAAAGAGGTTCATTTGTTTCAATACCAATTATGTGAGAAGTTTCTTGATACATCTTCAAAAAATAAAAACCGGGAGCATTAATAATAGGGTAATGACTTGCTAAGATAACATATTTTGAAGAAACTTTGTAATCTTTTGTATATGTTATATAAAGATTAGTAGATTTTTCAATATCAAAAACTTTACTATCTTCATAAATTTCACCATTATTACTTAAAATAGACTTGACTAAACCTGCAATATATTTTCTTGGATGAAATTGTGCTTGATTAGGAAACTTTATGGCCCCTAAAATATTTTTTAAAGGTAAAGAAATATTTGTAGTAAATTCAGCATTAAAATCTAAGGAATTAACTGCATCAACCTCATTTTTAATTTTTTCTAAATCATTTTCGTTTTTAGTGAAAACATAAGCATCTTGTCTTTCAAAATCACATTCAATATTTTCAGTATCAATTATATTTTTAATATTAGAAATAGCAAGTTCATTGGCCTCTAAATACTCTTTTGCAAATTCTTTTGAAAAACTATTTATCAAATATTTATAAAAAAGTCCGTGTTGCGAAGTAATTTTTGCAGTAGTATGACCAGTAGTATGATTTGCAATTTTATCTTTATCTAAAACTACAACCTTAAAACCTTGTTTAGAAAGGTAATAAGCACACGTTATACCTGTAATACCTGCCCCAACAATACAAATATCAGTTTCAATGTTTTTATCTAATTTTTGATGATTTTCTAAAATATCTGGATATGAATCTATCCAATAAGAATTCATAATATCAAATCCTTTCATAAATAATTTTATAATATTTTTTACATTTAAATATGATATATACTAATTATTTATAAAAATTTTAATGTTCGCTTGTATACTTTTAAAAAAAGATGTAATATATAAACAACCTTTCTTGTCAAAAGGTAGTCTTTTACATAAAGACGGAAAGGGGGAAAATAATATGACACAACCCGAACTTATTCTAAAATTGATTGAAATGCTATTACATGAAAAAGAAAAAAACATACAAATTCAATCAAAATTAGAAGAAAACAAAAAGAGTAAAGACTAAAAGTGTCATTACATAGTCGAAGAATGGAAGTTGTTACGAAACTTCCATTCTTTTTTGAAAAAAAAAGTATGTGTAGTTACGATACACATACATGAAAACAATATACACAACCCGAACGAGAGTACATTGTTAATTGTATATATATAATATCACTATTTTTTTTATTTGTCAAATTTTTACCAATGATAAGTTTCATTATGTGATATTTTAAATGCGCGGAATAATTGTTCAAGAAGAAAAACTCTAATTAATTGATGAGGAAAAGTCATTTTAGAAAAGCAAATTAACTTATTTGCTTTATTTAAAACATCATCAGTCAAACCAAGAGTTCCACCAATAATAAAAGTAATAGAACTATTAAAATTTAAAGCAATGTTCTCAATTTCCTCAGAAAATTCTTCAGAAGAATATTGATTTCCCTTTAAATCCAAACAAAAAACATAAGAATCTCTTTTTATATTTTCTAAAATTCTAGAACACTCTTTATTTTTAATATCTTCGATAATACTAGAATTTAATTTTGAAGGTAATTTTTCGTCTTGCAATTCAGTAAAACTTAAATTACAATACTTTGATAACCTTTTTGAATACTCATTAATGGCATCTTTTAAATAAGTTTCTTTTAATTTTCCAACACAAATTATATTTATAGATAACATATAACCTCCTAGCAAACAATTAATTCACCCGGCATATCTCTACTTGCAACATCTAAATTTATATCATCCTCTTTAAAATGTTGAGAAACTAATTCTTGAACGACAGTTTTATAAGCAAGTTCTGGAAAATTACTTTCTTTACTTAAATGTCCAAGAGTGACATGGTTAATTCCATAATTCATTAAATTAGCAACAACTTTTCCAGCAGAAACATTAGATAAATGCCCATCAGGACCATCAATTCTTCTTTTTAATTTATATGGATAAGAACAATATTTTAAAACTTCTGGTTCGTAATTAGATTCAAGAAGTACAAAAGAACTATTTTTTAAATTATCCATTATATTTTCAGTAACATGACCTAAATCTGTTGCAATACTAATTTTTGTATTATCATTTATAATATTAAAACCACAAGGATTTCCTGCATCATGTGGAATATCGAAAGGATGAATTTTTAAATCTCCAATTTCAAAATTTTCAGAATTTACAAAGAATTTTTGATTATCTATATTAATTTTTTCTTTTTGTTTAGGCATAGCATCCCATGTACATTCATTTGCAAAAACAGGTATGTTATATTTTTTAGATAAATACCCTAAACTAAGAACATGGTCTATATGCTCATGAGTTACTAAAATTGCATCAATATTAGTAATATCAACATTAATAGAAGTAAGTGCTTCTGTAATTTTTTTTGCACTTACTCCTGCATCTATTAAAATATTTGTATTGTTACTAGAAACAAACAAACTATTTCCAGAACTTCCACTATATAAACTACAAAATTTTAGCATATTAAAAATTCCTATTCTTCTTCATTAATTCTTTCGATTTTTGCACCAAGATTTCTAAATTTTTCTTCTATATTTTCATAACCTCTATCTATGTATTGTAAATTAGAAATTTTAGTTTGACCATCTGCAATTATACCAGCAATAATTAAAGCAGCACCTGCTCTTAAATCCGTAGCACAAACAGGAGAACCATATAATTTTTTTACACCTTCAAAGAAAGCAGATTTACCTTGTGCAGTAATTTTTGCTCCCATTTTATTTAATTCTTCTGTATATTGAAATCTAGATTCCCAGATACTTTCATTAATTGTGCTATTTCCATCTGCAATAGAAAGACAAACTCCAATTTGAGGTTGTAAATCTGTTGGAAAACCGGGATATGGTAAAGTTTTAATATTTGCTTTTGATGGACGTTTATTACACCAAACTCTTAATGTATCTCCACCAATTTCTTCAACATTACCACCCATTTCAATAACTTTTGCGGTTATTGGCTCTAAGTGTTTTGTAATACAATTTTTAATTTTTATATCTCCACGAGAGGCAACAGCGGCTAACATAAATGTTCCTGCTTCAATTTGGTCAGGCACAACAGAATATGTAGCATTACCTTTTAATTCTTTAACACCATTTATTTTAATCATATCTGTTCCAGCACCACGAATATCTGCTCCCATTGTATTTAAAAAGTTAGCAACATCAACAATATGAGGCTCTTTGGCAGCATTATCTATTGTTGTTGTACCTTCTGCTAAAACAGAAGCCAACATAACATTAATTGTAGCACCAACAGAAACTACGTCCATATATACTGAATTACCAACAAGTTTTTTTACAGATGCCGTAATTTTACCTTGACCAACTTCAACATTAGCACCTAATGCTTCAAAACCCTTTATATGTTGGTCTATTGGTCTTGCACCAAGATTACACCCACCAGGCATTCCAACTTGTGCATTTTTACATCTTCCTAAAAGGGCACCAAGTAAGTAATATGATGCTCTAAATTTACTTGTCATGTCTAATGGCGCATTAGTACAACAAACATTTCTTGTATCTATTGTAATTTCATTTTTACTATTCCATGTTATTTTTGCACCTAATTCTTCTAATATTTTACAAGATATTTTAACATCACTAATATTAGGTAAATTTTCTATTGTGCATATTCCATTTATTAAAAGTGTTGCAGGTAAAATGGCTACTGCTGCATTTTTCGCACCACTAATTGTAACTTCACCTTTTAAAGGTGTTTTCCCAGTAATTAAAAGCTTTTCCAATGCATTACCCCCAAAAATGTAATAATATACTTTATCAATTGTAAAATATACCATAAATGTTGGAATAATACAAGTGTTTTTGAAAAATTTATGCTCTTTTTACTTTAATTACCTAACTTAGCAGTAAAAATATTAACATTTTGTAAAATTTCTATAAGTTTAAACTTTAATTTAAATTCAGTACTATCATCAGAAATAATACTATAATCTTCTTCTGTTAAGTTATCCTGCATAAGTTCTTTTGATTCCTCGTCAACAACACCAGAAGTAACATCAACAAAACATAAAGGAGGGAACATTACACACCACCAATTTTTGCCAGACGCTTCACCAATTTCAATTCTTAAAGCATCATAAAAACCAGCAGGTAAAGAAATATCACCATAATTTTTTGTAGGAAATTCGAAATTACCTACATTAATTTTTACATCATAATCAAAACCATTTTCACGAATTGTATTTATAGCAATGTTATAAAAATCGTCTTTATGTTCATTTATAATCTTAATAGTTTCTTCCTTAGAAGTAACTCCATTTGAAATACTATTCATATATTCTAAAACATTATCTCTAACTTTATATTTTAAATTTTGATCTTCAGTAGAATCACTATTTGCTATAACATGTAATCTAAATACACTGTTAGAAATATCAGTAGAAACTGCATTTACATAGGAAAATGCACAAATAATAGTATATAAAAAAAGTAAAAACAATATAAAAATGTAATTTTTAAAATTAGAATTTACTATAAAATTTAAAACTTTTCTCATAAAAAACCTCCATTTGAAAATTTAGGTATAATTTAAACTTGTAATCAAAAACCTAAATTGTAAAATTATCACTTTAAAAAAAGTATTAACCAAAAAATAAAAAATATACATTGCATATTCAAAAAATGTTAAATTTTCAAAAAATATATAAAATAAAAGTAATTTGTAATAAAATTGTAACAAAATTGTAATATTGTCGAAATATTTCTTGAAAAATATATTGACAATATTGGAAATAAATGGTAAAATTTACCAAACGAAAGTTAAAACCTAGGGGGGAAAAATAATGGAATTTCAAAAGAAAAATGTAAAAAATATATGTAGTTTTTATGCAAGTGAGTGGCATTTAGCGGTTATGTTACTACCATATATCAGTAAACAAATAGAAAATGGAATAAAATTTGATACCATATTAAAAGAAGAAATATCAGAAAATGTAAAAGAATTAATATCAAAATTAAATTTGAATAAAGAAATAGAAGAAAAAATGTTAGATATAAATTGGAACTTAAATAAAATAAATACACAAGAAGAAATAAATGAATTTATGAATAATAAAATAAAATCTGAAAAGAGTATAAGTATAATAATAAATGGAACAAATAAAGAAGTAGAAAATATTCATAATAAGATTAGAAAATGGGTAACTGAAAATATAAAAATAATTAACGAAAATAATATTGAAATAACTATTATAAGTTGCTTCAAAGCATTGGAAATAAAGGAGAATATTAATAAAGTTATAAATGAATATGATTTTGCATTAAACACATCTGGAGAGCATAAAATAGAAGAAATATATAATATGTATAAAAAAGTGATAAGTTATTGACTTATCACTTAAAATATTATATATTATATTGTACAAATATAATATATAAAGGAGAAAAAAATATATGGAAAAACTAGAAAAAGCAAAAGAAATATTAAAAAAATACAAACAAGAGCATTTATTAAAGGTTTATGAAAAATTAGAAGAAGGAAAAAAACAAGAATTATTAGACCAAATTTTATCAATAGATTTCGATTTAATATTATCATTATATGAAAAAACAAAAAAGCCAGTTGATTTAGGGGAAGGAAAAGTTGAACCAATAGAACATACAGATAAAGATAAACTAACAAGTGAAGAAATGAAATATTACTATGCAAAAGGTGCAGAAATAATAAAAAATGGACAATATGCAGTAGTAACAATGGCAGGAGGACAAGGAACAAGATTAGGATATACAGCACCAAAAGGAACATTCCCAATTATAGAAAATGTATCTTTATTTGAAGGGTTATCAAATACAATAAAAGAAGCCCAAGAAGAATTTAATGCAATAATACCATGGTATTTAATGACAAGTAGAGAAAATAACGATGCAACAGTTAAATTTTTTGAAGAGCATAACTATTTTGGTTTAAAGAAAGAAAATGTAACCTTCTTTAAACAAGGTGAATTACCAATGATAAATACAGAAGGAAAAATATTAATAGACGAAACAGGAATTGTAAAACAAGCAGCAGATGGTCATGGAGGAGTTTTTGAATCTATGAGCAAAAATGGTGTTATAGAAGATATGAAAAAACGTGGTATACAATGGATGTTTATATCCGGTGTAGATAATGTTTTAGCAAAAACTGTTGATGCAGTATTAACAGGATTAGCAATAGATAAAAAAGTATTAGCAGCAGGAAAATCTGTTGTAAAAAGTAATCCAAAAGAAAGAGTTGGAGTTTTCTGTAAGAAAAACAACAGACCTTATGTTATAGAATATACAGAAATATCAGATGAAATGGCAGAAATGTTAGATGAAAATAATGAATTACTATACGGTGAATCTCACATATTATGCAACTTATTTAATATAAAAGCAATAGAAGAATTAAGTAAAAATAAATTGCCATACCATTCAGCATTTAAAAAAGCAAAATACATAGACGAAAATGGAGAATTAGTAGTTCCAACATCTCCAAATGCATATAAATTTGAAGCATTTATATTTGATGCTTTTGAAAGATTAGACGATATGGTTATATTAAGAGTTAAAAGAGAAGAAGAATTTGCTCCTTTAAAAAATGCAGATGGAGTGGATAGTCCAAATACTGCAAAAGAGTTGTACTTAAATTATTTAAAAAGTAAAAAAGAAAGGAAATAAGTTTATGAATTATAATGAAAAGTACCAAGAATGGTGTAATAATCCTAGAATTGATGAAAAAACAAAACAAGAATTAATGTCTATTAAAGGAAATGAGGAAGAAATAAAAGACAGATTTTATAGAGAATTAGAGTTTGGAACTGCAGGTTTAAGAGGTATAATTGGAGCAGGAACTAATCGTATGAACAAATATACTGTAACAAAGGCAACACAAGGTTTAGCAAATTATATTATAAAAAATGGAGCACAAGATAAAGGTGTTGCAATAGCATATGATTCAAGAAATATGTCAACAGAATTTAGTGAAGAAACTGCGCTTTGCTTAAATGCAAATGGAATAAAAACATATATATTTGAATCATTAAGACCAACACCAGAATTATCTTTTGCAATTAGATGTTTAGGTTGTACAGCAGGTATTGTAGTTACAGCAAGTCATAATCCACCAAAATATAATGGATATAAAGTATATTGGGAAGATGGGGCACAAATAACTTACCCAAGAGATAAAGAGATAATTAATGAAGTAAATTCTATATTAGATTGTACAACTGCAAAAACAATGTCAAAGAGTGAGGCAATAGAAAAAGGTTTATATAATGTAATTGGTAGTGAAATTGACGATAAATACATTGCAGAACTTAAAAAATTAGTTGTTAATCAAGATATAATAAATGAAGTACAAAAAGATTTAAAAATAGTATATACACCATTACATGGTACAGGAAATATACCTGCAAGAAGAATTTTAAAAGAAATAGGGTTTGAAAATGTATATGTAGTACCAGAGCAAGAATTACCAGATGGAAATTTCCCAACTGTATCTTATCCAAATCCAGAAGACCCAAAAGCATTTGAATTAGCACTAAAACTCGCAAAAAAGGTTGATGCAGATATAGTTATTGCAAATGACCCTGATGCAGATAGATTAGGTGTTCATGTAAAGGATGCAAAAACAGGTGAATATATAGCATTTAATGGTAATATGACAGGAGCAATTTTAGCAGAATATGTTGTATCAGAAAAGAAAAAGAATAATAAATTACCAAGTAATGCTGCTATGGTAAAATCAATTGTTTCATCAAATATGGTAGATGTCATAGCAAAAGAATATAATGTAAAATTATTTGAGGTTTTAACAGGATTTAAATATATTGGAGAAAAAATTAAAGAATTTGAAAAAAATAAAGATTTCCAATATGTGTTTGGTTATGAAGAAAGTTATGGTTATTTAATAGGTACACATGCAAGAGATAAAGACGGAATTGTAGCAACAATGGCTCTTTGCGAAGCGGCAGCAGTTTATAAAAAACAAGGTTTAACTTTATGGGATAAAATGCTAGAATTATATGAAAAATATGGTTATTTTAAAGAAGGAATTATAACAGTAACACTTGAAGGGGCAGATGGAGCAGAACAAATAAAAGCAATTATGGAAAAAATGAGAAATAATACTCCATCAAGTTTTGGAAGTTATAAAATAACTGCTATAAGAGATTATTCAACAGGAAAAGTAAAAAATTTAGTTACTGGAGAAGAATATGAAACAGGTTTACCTGCATCAAATGTGCTATATTATGAATTAGAAAATAATGAATGGTGTTGTATACGTCCTTCTGGAACAGAGCCAAAAATTAAATTATATATGGGTGTTCGTGGAACAAGTATGAAAAATGCAGAAGAAAAATTAGAAGAATTAAAATCTGAAATGGGTAAAATAGTAAAATAAAAAATAAAGGGTGTCCTAAAAAAATAGGACACCTTTTTTGGAGTTTAAACTTTAAAGAAAGTTATCATATTTGATTTTGATTCTATTCTATATTTTACAGAATATGCTTGCAGCAAAGTTTCATATAGATTAATTTCAAAATCATTTGAGGTATAAGTACAAAAAATTACTTCATTTGGTGCAAGTTTTCTTATCCGAGCGACGGTTTCTTGCTGAGCCTCAACACTTATGTGTCTTGACAACATTTCTCTTTTCAAATGCGTATCAATAGTCATTTGATTTTCCTCCTTGAGTAAAAAATTTAAGTAAATCTAATTTTAACATAAAAATAAATATCTGTCAATATTCGACAAAAAGCTACATTTTTATAATTGAATTTAAAATTCTAATTAATTACATTTTTATAACCAACTTATCAATTTTAGAATGAATATAATTTTCAAGTTTTGTCATAAATTCTTGAGAATTAATTTCTTTTTTAGCAACCATATCTAAGCCTTTTTCCCAACTAGCAGTAAGTTTAGGATTTAGCATATCTGGCATAGACATATTAACCACATCATATATAATTTCACCCTTATTAGTAGGTGTAATTATTTGAGTTTTAGAATTAATATCAATATATTTAATCTTTTCAAGTTTTTTAATAATTTCTGCTCTTGTAGCACTTGTACCAATACCTGCACCCTTAATTTGCTCACGTAATTCTTCATCCTCTATTAATTTACCTGCATTTTCCATTGCTAAAATAATTGAACCAGAGTTATATCTATTAGGAGGTGAAGTCTCAGAATCCTTAGTTTCAAAATTAACTACATTAATTTTATCATTTTTCTTTAAATTCTTAAAAATATCTAAATTATTATCATCTTCATCGTCTTTTTCTTCTGTTGAAGCATTTGCAAATAAACCTTTTGTAATTTCCATAAAACCAAGTTTTGTGCATACTTTACCACTAGCAGAAAATGTTTCATTTTCAATATTTATATTAAGAGAAATTTTATTAAACTCTGCTGGTGGGAAAAAGATGCTTAAAAATCTTTTTACAATTAATTTATAAATTTGTTTTTGAAGTTCTGGCAATTTATCATAATTTTCAAAACCTTGTCCAGTCGGAGTTATGGCATAGTGGTCTGTAATTTTACTATCATTTACATATTTAGTTTTTAGTAAATTTGTAGAATATTTTTCAGAAATCATTTTATTAATAATTGCTTGAATTTCAGTGTCTTTAAAATTTTTAGCCAAACCATTTAAGTTTTTAGAAATTTCTTTTGCAACTGCACTAGACAAAACTCTTGCATCAGTTCTAGGGTAAGTAACTAATTTTTTTTCATATAAATTTTGTATAATTTCAAGAGTTTCATCAGGTTTTATTTTAAATCTTTTTGTACATTCATTTTGAATTTCAGCTAAATTAAATAAAAGTGGAGCGTTTTCTTTTTGTTTTGACTTTTTAATATCTGTTATAACTGCATCTTTATCTTTTAAAGAAAGAATGAAATCTTTAGCGTCATTTTCATTTTTAAAACCATTTTCATTATATAATTTTGGTGAATTAAACATCTTAGAATTTTCTGTAACCTTCCATTCTGCTGTAAAAGAAGATGCTTCATCTCCAAATTTTCCTAATACTTTATAATATTTTGTTTTCACAAAATTTCTAATTTCACGTTCTCTTGAAACAACCATACCTAAAACGCAAGTCATTACACGCCCAACAGATATACAAGCTTTATCTTCATTTATTTGTTTTGCAATTCTTCTTCCATAGATTATAGAAAGTAATCTTGAAAAATTAATTCCTATTAAATAATCTTCCTTAGCCCTTAAATATGCAGAATCTGATAAACTATCATATTCAGATAAATCTTTTGCTTCCTTTATACCTCTTAAAATTTCCTCCTCTGTTTGAGAATCTATCCAAATTCTCTTTTTATTTTTTCCAGTAACACCTATCATTTTATCTACTAATCTGTAAATATATTCACCTTCACGCCCAGAGTCAGTACCAACATAAATTGTATCTATATCCTCTCGTAAAAGTAAATTTTTAACAATATTAAATTGTTTTTCAACTGAAGGAATAACTTCGTATTTATATTCTTTTGGTAAAAAAGGTAAAGTATCTAATCTCCAAAATTTTAAATTTTCATCATATTTTTCAGGATAAGACATAGTAATTAAATGTCCTACGCACCATGTTATTACCCAATTGTTTGCTTCAATATATCCATCTTTTCTTGCAGTATCTATTTTTAAAACTTTTGCAAATTCCATTGCTACACTTGGCTTTTCTGTTATTAATAAATTCTTTGGCATGTTAAAAATTCTCCTTTAATTAGGGTTTATCTATATTCCATCCTTTTATATTACTTCTACGAATTGCACCATATAAATTCGCTTTTATTGTTGGAATATCAAGACTTAATGTTTGTATTAGATTTTTAATATCTTCTCGTTTAGAATTACCATCCATTTTACATGTTTTAGGCATAACTTGTATTTCATTTTTCTTTATAAATTTTCTAATATATTTTTCTGGAGCATAAATTAAAGGCCTTATTAAAGTTATTTTTGACCTATCCATATAACTTACTGGTGCAAAAGTTGATATGTTTCCAGTATAGAATAAATTTAGAAGAAATGTTTCTAAAACATCATCCTCATTATGACCTAATGCTATTTTATTACAACCTTCTCTTATGGCAACAGAATTTAAAACACCTCTACGTAAGTTTGCACATAGAGAACAAGGATTTTTTTCGTTTCTTATATCAAAAACAATATCTTTAATATATGTTTTTTCAATAACTAATTTTATATCATTTTTATTACAAATTTCTTCTAAAATATTTGTATCAAAAAAATCAAAACCAGGATTTACAGATATAGCAATTATATCAAATTTTTTAGGGTAAAAACGTTGCAATGCTTTAAAACCCAAAAGCATTGTAATTGAATCTTTACCACCTGATAATGCTACACCAATTTTATCTCCTTCTTGTATCATATTATAGTCTTCTATTGCTTTTCTCATATAACTTAAAATTTTTTGCATATAATGTCATTCCTTTTTATCTCTTAAAATATGTATAGATTATACTAGAATTTACAATAAATTGCAAGAATAAAAATAAAAGTGATACAATAATTTGTACCACTTTTTATATTTTTTATAATTTATTAATAATTTTGTGCTAAAACTCTAAAATATGCTTTTGGATGTGCACATACTGGGCAAACTTCTGGTGCTTTTTTACCTATACATATATGACCACAGTTAGCACATTGCCATATTGTATCTCCATCTTTACTAAATACTAAATCATTTTTTACATTTTCTAATAATTTTAAATATCTAGCTTCATGTTCTTTTTCTATTTTTCCAACTGCTTCAAATAGATAAGCGATTCTATCGAATCCTTCTTCTTTAGCTTCTTTTGCGAATTGGTCATACATATCTGTCCATTCAAAATTTTCTCCATTTGCAGCGTCTTGTAAGTTTGTTATTGTATCTGGAACATCTCCATCATGTAATAATTTAAACCAAATTTTTGCGTGTTCTTTTTCATTATTTGCTGTTTCTGTAAATAATTCAGCAATTTGTTCATATCCTTCTTTTTTTGCTTTGCTAGCATAGTATGTATATTTATTTCTTGCTTGTGATTCTCCAGCAAATGCAGCCATTAAATTTTTTTCTGTTTTTGAACCTTTTAATTCTGCCATAATTATACCTCCTAAATTTTTATTTTATTTTTATATTATATCACAATGTTTTTAAAATTCAAGATGAAAAAAGAAAAAATATAAATTTAAAATGATAATATTTTTATTTAAAAAAAGTTACGAAATTTTGTTCTTTTTATATTGACTTATTGTAAAATATATGCTATACTAACTGACATAGGAAATGAACATTGTAGTAGATGTGTTGCCACTGCACTAGATAACTTTTGTTA